>NZ_BAAAEN010000001.1:0-515905 GCF_039523035.1 Pigmentiphaga daeguensis
GGCGCTAATTCTGTCTTTGCCATGGTGTCCACCAAAAAATGGTGGACACTAATCGAGGACAACGCCCTGGCTCAAGACGGGATCACCGGGCGCTTACCACCGATCGTCGATAGCCTCAGCGGTCAGTGCCGAACGTCTGCCTGCTCGGCGCCTCGATCGCGCGCAGACCTGGCTGTGTGCGCTGAGCCCCTGAGGTGAGTTGGAAGTTGGTCTGCTGGTTCGTTGCGCGGGTATATGTACCCGTAGCTGGGTACAGAGAGTCTTATTGATCAAGATCAAGGTACTGCTATCAGGCGCCGGCTGCATATGAACGCAGCCAACCGCCAAAACTACCTATGCAGGTGTCCACTAAAACTTGACCACTGCACCCCGCCCGAAGGCTTCTCCGACTCGCCCGCTGACGCGGGCCAGGTCAACCCCACAACGACAGGCGAGAACGCCCCGCCATGCCTTGCAGCGCCGGTCTTGAGGCGTGGCGTGGAAGCTCCATAGCGATGCCGGGCGGGTTGTCCCTGAACCGCGTTGAGGACGGCACGCACCTGCACAACCTGCCGCAGCAAGCGCCAGCGTGTTCGCCAGCGTCCCGTCCATCGCGGCGGGGCGCTGGCCGGGCCGATCCGGCGCAGCCGGTTCGGCGGCATCGAGGGGCGCCAAGCATCGCGCGGCGGGGATAGCCCGCAGGGCTTTCCCCTGGAGGCAAGCGAAGCGCGCAGCGCCGCAGGCGCGAAGGCGTGAGCAACTGTCTTGAAAGTCAAGCCTCGCAAGCGCGCAGGCTCCATTCAATTGAAGCGTTTTGCCAATGATTCAATAAATGTTGTATTATCGAATCATGAACGAGACCCAAGCCATTTCCGCCCTCGGCGCCCTGGCCCATACCCAGCGGCTGCGCGTGTTCCGCGCCCTGGTGGTCGCCGGCCCCGAAGGGCTGACACCCAGCGTCCTCGCCGACCAGCTCGACGTGGCCCGCAACTCCCTGTCCTTCCACCTGAAAGAACTGGCCCATGCCGGCCTGGTCACCATCGAGCAGCAGGGCCGCAACCTGATCTACCGCGCCGACTTCACCCAGATGAATGGGCTGCTCGGCTATCTGACCGAGCACTGCTGCCAGGGCGGCGCGTGCGAGGTCACCGAATCCTCCTCTGCCTGTACTTCCTGCTGAAAGGATCACCCCCATGAAGCGCTTTCACGTCCACCTGCACGTCGATGACCTGAACCGCAGCATCGGCTTCTATTCCCAACTGTTCGCCGCGCAGCCCGCGCGCGTCGAAGGCGACTACGCCAAATGGATGCTCGAAGACCCGCCGGTCAACTTCGCCATCTCCACACGTGGCAACAAGCCGGGCATCGACCACCTGGGTATCCAGACCGACGATGCCGAGGAATTGGCGGTGCTGAAGGCCCGCGCCGAGGCGGCCGACATGACGCTGCTGGACGAGGGCACCACGACCTGCTGCTACGCGCGCAGCGAGAAGCACTGGATCACCGATCCGCAGGGCGTGGCCTGGGAGCACTTCCACACGCTGGGCAACATTCCGGTCTTTAACGAAGCGGCGCCTGCAGCGACTTCCGCCGCAGCGTGCTGTACCCCGGTGCGCGGCAAGCCGGTGGGCGTTGCGGTGAAGCCGGCTTCCTCCTGCTGCTGATGTGAGATACCCATGACCACCGACAAGACCTACAACGCCCTGTTCATCTGCACGGGTAACTCGGCCCGCTCCATCCTGGCCGAAGGCATCCTCAATGAATTGGGCCAGGGGCGCTTTCGCGCCTACTCGGCGGGCAGCCACCCCAAGGGCGAAGTCCACCCACTGGCGCTCGCCACGCTGGAGCGGCTGCACATGCCGACCGCCGGCTACCGCAGCAAGAACTGGGACGAGTTCGCGGCGCCCGGTGCGCCGGAGCTGGATTTCATCTTCACGGTCTGCGACAACGCCGCCGGCGAGGTCTGCCCCGTGTGGCCGGGGCGCCCGATGTCGGCGCATTGGGGTGTGCCTGATCCTGCAGCCGTTGAAGGCACCGACGAGCAGAAGCGCAAGGCGTTCACGGATGCGGCGCTGACGCTGCGCCGACGCATCGAATTGTTCCTGTCGCTGCCGATTCAGCGCCTGGATGCCATGTCGCTGCAGCACGAGCTGCGCAGCATTGGTACGAAGTGAGGTTGGCGCGATGAGTGTTGGAACCCAAACGGCCGGCCGCGTGCCGGCCGCCCCCACCATGAGCGTCTTCGAGCGCTACCTGAGCGTGTGGGTGCTGCTGTGCATCGTCGCCGGTATCGCGCTCGGCCAGTTCGCGCCGGGCGTGTTCCAGGCCATCGGCCGCACGGAAGTGGCTCAGGTCAACCTGCCCGTGGGCCTGCTGATCTGGGTGATGATCATTCCCATGCTGCTCAAGGTGGACTTCGGCGCTCTCGGCCAGGTCAAGCAGCACTGGCGCGGCATCGGCGTGACGCTGTTCATCAACTGGGCCGTCAAACCATTCTCGATGGCGTTGCTGGCGTGGATCTTCATCCGCCAGGTCTTCGCGCAGTGGCTCCCCGCCGACCAGCTCGACAGCTATGTCGCGGGCCTGATCTTGCTGGCCGCCGCACCTTGCACAGCCATGGTGTTCGTCTGGAGCCGGCTGACCGGGGGCGATCCTGTGTTCACGCTGTCGCAGGTCGCGCTGAACGACACCATCATGGTGTTCGCCTTCGCGCCCATCGTCGGCCTGCTGCTGGGCCTATCGTCCATCACGGTGCCGTGGGCCACGCTGCTGGTATCGGTCGGCCTGTACATCGTGATTCCCGTCATCCTGGCCCAGTTCTGGCGCCGCGCCCTGCTGAGCAAGGGCCAAGCCGCCTTCGACCGGGCGCTGGAGCGCATCGGGCCGCTGTCCATCGCGGCGCTGCTGCTCACGCTGGTGCTGCTGTTCGCCTTCCAGGGCGAGGCCATCATCCGCCAGCCACTGGTCATCGCCATGCTGGCCGTTCCGATCCTGATCCAGGTGTTCTTCAACTCCGGCCTGGCCTACTGGCTCAACCGCAAGGCGGGCGAGCAGCACAGCATCGCTTGTCCTTCGGCGCTGATCGGCGCCAGCAACTTCTTCGAGCTTGCCGTAGCCGCCGCCATCAGCCTGTTCGGCTTCCAGTCCGGCGCCGCGCTGGCCACCGTGGTCGGCGTGCTGATCGAGGTGCCAGTCATGCTACTGGTCGTTCGGATCGTCAACCAAAGCAAGGGCTGGTATGAGTGCGGCCCGAACCCTGCCCGCGGATAACCAAGACACGACTCATGAGCAACATCACCATTTACCACAACCCCACCTGCGGCACGTCGCGCAACGTGCTGGCTCTGATCCGCAACAGCGGCGAAGAGCCGAACGTTATCGAATACCTGAAGACACCGCCTGACCGCGAAACGCTGCAACGCCTGATCACGGACATGGGCGCGCCAATGCGCGCCGTGCTGCGTGAGAAGGGTACGCCCTATGCGGAATTGGGCCTCGATGACCCGAAGTGGGGTGACGAGCAGTTGATTGGCTTCATGCTCCAGCACCCCATCCTCATCAACCGGCCCATCGTGGTGACCCCGCTGGGCACGCGCCTGTGCCGGCCCTCAGAGGCCGTGCTGGACATCCTGCCGCAGCCGCAGCGCGGCGCGTTCCGCAAGGAAGACGGCGAAGCCGTGGTGGATGCGGAGGGTCGCAGGGTCTGAGACCTCCCGCACAAGCGGCAGGCAATCTGAAGTGAGGCTGGTATTATCGAATTTCGTTATCGATATTCGATATGAAAGAGAAACCTACTCCACGTGCCATGGAGCACCACGACCTGCTGTCGGGGCTGATCCGCCTGCATGTGCTGCACCACGCAGCCGAGCAGGAGATCTACGGGCAATGGATGATCGACGAGCTGGCCCACCACGGCTACCGCCTCTCCCCCGGAACGCTGTACCCGATGCTGCACAAGATGGAGCGCGACGGCTACCTCGTCTCCCGCCAGGAGCGTGAAGGGCGCACCGTGCGCAAGCTCTACACGATCACGCCCAAGGGCAAGGAAGGCTTGGCGCTGGCCAAGGACCGCATCCGGGAGTTCACCGGGGAGGCGATGCACAAATGACAGATTCCACCAACACCTTGCAGCATGAGGCCGCTGCCGCGCGCGGCTCACCCGTCGAAGTCTTCGGCGCCTTCCTCAAGCTGGGGCTGACCTCCTTCGGCGGGCCGATCGCGCATCTGGGCTATTTCCGCTCGGAGTTCGTCGAGCGTCGCCGCTGGCTGGATGACCGCAGCTACTCCGATCTGGTCGCCCTGTGCCAGTTCCTGCCGGGGCCGGCCAGCAGCCAGGTCGGTATGGCGCTGGGGTTGGGCCGCGCGGGCTGGCTGGGGCTGCTGGCGGCCTGGGCCGGATTCACCTTGCCATCGGCGATTGCGCTGATCCTGTTCGCCTTTGGCATCGCCGAGTACCAGGGGCTGGCCCAGTCCGGCTGGGTGCACGGGCTCAAGGTCGTCGCCGTGGCCATCGTGGCGCAAGCGGTCTGGGGGATGGCCAAGTCGTTGTGCCCGGACCGGCCGCGCGCCGCGCTGGCCATTCTGGCGGCGCTGCTGACCATGGTCCTGCCCTCGGCCGCGGGACAGCTTGCCGCCATCGCGGTGGCAGGGCTGCTGGGCTGGTGGACATTGAAGATCGCGCAACCCGGCGGCGGCCACGCCCACAGCTACCCCGTCTCGCGCAAGCTGGGCATCGTGGCGCTGCTGCTGTTTGCCGCACCGCTCGTCGGGCTGCCCCTGTGGGCGGCAGCCACGGACTCGTCCACGATAGCCCTGCTGGAAGGGGTGTACCGCTCCGGTGCACTGGTCTTCGGCGGTGGACACGTTGTGCTGCCGCTGCTGCAGGCCTCGGTGGTGCCCAGCGGCGTCGTGAGCAATGCCGACTTCCTGGCCGGCTACGGTGCGGCGCAGGCCGTGCCGGGGCCGCTGTTCACTTTCTCGGCCTACCTCGGCGCGGTCGCCCACGGACCGCTGCATGGCTGGATCGGCGGGCTGGCACTCCTGGGCACGATCTTCCTCCCCGCTTTTTTCATGCTGGTCGGTGCACTGCCGTTCTGGGAAGGGCTGCGCCACCGCGCGGGCATCCAGACGGCCATGGCCGGCATCAACGCCGGCGTGGTCGGTATTCTGGTGTCCGCCCTCTATGACCCGGTATGGACGAGTGCCATCCACAGCAAGGCGGATTTTGGGCTGGCGCTGCTCTCGTTCGGACTGCTGACGGTGGGGCGCGTGCCGCCGGCGCTCGTGGTGCTGTTAGCCGGGCTGGTGGGCTGGGTCATGGCGATGGGCGTCTGAATCTCATGTGGCACACCCTGACCATCCAGCTCCGACACGAAACCGCCGACGACATTGCCGCCATCGAAGCGGTCACGACCGCCGCCTTCGCTGATGCACCACACACCAGCCACACCGAGCAATTCATCGTGCGCGCCTTGCGTGCCGCCAACGAACTGACGCTTTCCATCGTGGCCGAAGAACATGGGCGCGTCGTCGGTCACGTCGCGCTGTCGCCAGTAACGATCACCCATGAGCACAGGCGAAAGACCGAGGGCTGGTATGGGTTGGGGCCGATCTCCGTCCTGCCGCCAAGGCAGGGGCGAGGCATCGGTTCGCGCCTGATGGAACAGGCGCTGTCTGAACTGCGGGCTATGCAGGCCGCAGGCTGCGTGCTGCTGGGAGATCCAACGTACTACACGCGCTTTGGCTTCCAGGCCCATGCGGGCTTGCAACTGCCGGGCGTGCCGCCCGGCTATTTCATGGCGCTGGCCCTGCATGGGACAGTGCCGGAAGGCATCGCGCACTACAGCGATGCCTTCAACGCCGCCGCCTGAGCCAGCGCGAAGGCGGCGGCGTTTTAATTCGGCTATTGGCCTTGAACACCGGGCGCGGCCACTGTCGCACCCGGATTTCGCGTCCACCGCGCCCAGGGCGGAACGGCCTGGGCGCGGTGCTGATCGCGGTTATTCCTTCGTCTCGATGCGCCACCACACAAAGCGAAGCGCCCCGGTCGAGGCCGGGGCGCTTGCCTTCGGCGCGGGTCAAGCGGCCAGTGCCTCGGCGGGTTCATCCGCCATTGCCTCGGTATCCTCCGGGGCGTCCTGCTCCGGGCCTTCTTCCTGCGCGGCCTCCTGCGGGCCTTCGGCCTTGAAGATGGCGGGCATCCAGCCGGTGCCATCGGCCAGCCGCTCGGCCTCGCTGGCAATGTCGGCCTTCTTGAGCTTCGCCAGCCGGGTGACGAATTCCGGTGCAAACGCGCCCACGGCATCCAGAATCACGGCCTTGGAAACGTGCTTGAAGTAGCCTTCTGCGGTCGGCTTCCACCATGCGGCCATGTCGAGGCCCACGGCCTGCGCCAGTTCTGCGCCGGGCTGGTGCGGCGTGGCACGGGGCGTCACCACGTCCACCGTGGAAGCCACGCACACGGCCAGCAGCCGCACCAGTTCGTCTTGCGACTTCGCCAGCAGCGCGGCGAACAGTTCGGCGCTGTCCTCCGGCAAGGCTTCCCCGGCTACCTGTTGCAGTTCGCGCAGCGCCACAGCGGCGGGCGACTCCGGCCAGTCCGGGGCCATGCCTTCCAGCCGGTCTTGCACTTTCAGGCTCACGCCCAGCGGCAGGTCGTGGCCGTGGTAGCTGTCCTGCAAAACCTTCTGCACCATGCCATGCACCAGCGCGGCCAGCGCGACGTGCGGATGCCGGGCCACTTCGATTTGCAGCGCCGCCGTGCGGTGGGCGCTCAACCGCTGCGCCAGCTGGTCGGACAGGCTCGCGGCCTTGGGCGGGTCGTCGGCGTCCTCGTGCTCCTCGTTGGCGGCTTCGCCTTCGGTGCTGCCGAAGCCGCGCCGCAGCTTTTCCAGCGTGCGCAGCGCCTTGGCCTCGGCTTCGCGCAGCAGGCCGCGATGAATAACAGCCTCGCCGTTGCGGTCGATGGTGACGATGGCACCGGCCACCTCGCGCACTTCGGGGGCGTAGCCTTGCAAGGCATTCTCCGCGTCTTGCAGTTCTCCGACCACCTGATCGCGCCGCTGTTCCAGCTTCTCGGCCTTGGCCTCGTCCTCGGCGTCGCAGGCTTCTTCCAGTTCGGCGTCGATCTTTTCGAGGCGGGTTTCCAGCGAGGCGATGCGGCGGGCCTCGCGGGTGGTCGGCTCGCGGCGGTGGCGCGGGGCGTTCTGGAACGCCTGCCGTTCCTCGTAGGCCAGATGCGGCACGGCCTCCACCCATGCCCAGCCCTCGGCGCGCACGTCCTCGGCCAGCGTTGCCAGCTTGTCGCGCACGAGCGTTTCCAGCACTGCGGTATCGGTGAGGTAGGTTCCGGCATCGCCTTCCGCGAACAGGTCGCGGCGGATGCCGCCGCCTGCCTGCCGGTAGGCGTCCAGCCCGACGAAGCGCACCAGCGCGTGCGCGGCGTCGATTTCGCGCTCGGTCAGGCGCTCGCGCAGCTTGGACGGGCTGCGCTGCCATTCCGGCGCACCATAGAACGTGGCTTCCTGCGCGGCGTGGTCGTCGGCGAAGGGACACAGCAAGACCGCCCCCTCACGCCACCCACGCACGCCGGTTTTCGGCAAGCGGAGCGCGCAGGCACGGATCAGCGAGCCGGGCCGGAGGCGCCAGCGATGGAAGCCCGACAGGGGCGAGACTCGCGCAGCGAGGCTCAATGCGCAGCACGACAGCGCGACGGCGGCACGCCGGGACGCCCGACTGCTTGGGACAGGACTACTCGTTGTCGGTCTTGCGCGGCTCGATGTGCAACTGTCCTTGACGTGCAGCCGGGCGTAGTTGCGAAGGTACAGCGTGTCGTACTGCTTATCGGGCGATGTCAGGTGCACCACCATCAGGAAGGCGGGGGACTGCTTTTGGACGGTGATGCCCTGGCGCACCACATCGCGGGCAGCCGGGCCTGAGCCTGGGCGACGCGGTTTTGTACCCGCACCGTCGCGTCATCGGCGTTGATGCCAGAACGGAAGGTGACCGTGGTCACCAGCACGCCGTCGGAGCCGGCGACAGACTTGATGTACATCATGCCTTCGACGCCGTTGATCTGCTCCTCCAGGGGTGTCGCCACGGTCTCGGCAATCACCTTGGGGTTGGCGCCCGGATACACGGCGCGCACCACGACCTTGGGATATTCGCTGATCGGCAGCGCCGGGATCGCGAGCAGGCCCGAGACGAAGATGACGATCGACAGCACAGCCGCGAAGATCGGCCTGTCCATGAAGAACTTGGAGAGGTCCATGGGCTAATACCTTGAAAGGAGTCCAGGGGGAAGCGCGCCGCGCCGCTCGTTGTGTGATACGTCCGATCGGTGGCGCGCTCCGGCGTGGTGCTTCATTTGGTGGCGGACGCGGGCGCCGCAGCAGCCACCATGGGCACCGCCGTGGCCTGCACAGGCATGCCCGGCAAGAACACCTTCTGCGCGCCGTTGACGATCACGCGGTCGCCCGCCGCCAGCCCCCCTCGCACGATGCGCAGCCAATGGGAACTGCCACCCAGTTTCACATCACGTCGCTGCGCCAGTCCATCCTTGTCTACGATGTAGACGTAGTTACGGTCGTGGTCGGTCAGCACCGCCTTGTCGTCGATCAACACGGCCGAGAATTCGCCGCTGCCGACCAGTCGCACGCGGGTATAGAGGCCCGGCGTGAAAACGCGATCCTTGTTGTCCAGCACCGCGCGCACGGCGATCGTGCCGCTGCCCCGGTCCACCTGGTTGTCGAGGAAGTCCACCGTGCCGGTGTGAGAGAAGTCCGCCTTGTCCGCCAGGGCGATCTGGACCGGCAGCTGGCCGCCTCGCTCGCTGGGGCGCTCTCCCTTGCGCGCCATGCGCGAGTAGCGCAGGAACGCCTTCTCATCGGCCTCAAAGTAGGTATAGACCCTGTCCTGGAACACGATGGTGGTTAGCACACTGGCTGCATCGCTGGCGGCCACCAGGTTGCCTGCGGTAAAGCGGGCACGGCTGGCGCGCCCGTTGATGGGCGAGCGCACTTGGGTCCTCTCCAGGTTCAACTGCGCCGTCTCCACCGCAGCCTGCGCGGCCTGCACCTCAGCCTGCGCGGACTCGTCAGCGGCGCGGCGCTGCTCCCAGGCCTCGGTGGAGACAGCCTGCTGCTCGACCAGCACCTTGGCACGTTGCGCCTCGCTTCTGCTGCGGCCGGCTTCGCTGCGCGCCCGGGTCAATTGCGCCTGGGCCCGGGCCAGTTCCGCGCGGTAGCTTCGGGCATCGATCATGAAGAGCACATCGCCCTTCTTGACCTCGTCTCCTTCGCGATAGGCGACCCGCTCGACGTAGCCAGACACCCGTGGGCGCAGCTCGACGCTCTCGATGGCTTCGATGCGTCCGTTGTATTCGTCCCATTACGTGATGGGCTTGATCTCGACCTGCGCGACGCTGACTTGCGGCGGCGGTGGATGGCCTCCGGCGCCAGCTCCGGCGTTCTCTTTACAACCTGCGAGCGCCATCGCGCTGAGGGAGATCAGTATCCAAAGCAGGCGCACGCCGCGAGGGTCGGAGCTGGAAGTCGTCATCTGAACAGGTTCCGTGGTCAGGTCGTAAAGCGAATGAAGCGAGCGCGATCGCGCTGCACGCTGTCCCCTGACGCTGCTTTCTTGGCAGCGCAAGACCATGAGCGACAGATGCGGCAGAGATCGAATCCCGTTGGTTGTCGGCTTCTCGTCTCGTCGCAGAACGCGCGCGCAAACCGACCTCGGCGGCATTACAAAGCCTCAAAACTTGAGGTCAAGCGATATCGACGTTCTGATTCGCGCCGTTGCGGATTGGTCCGCCGCGTCGCATTTTTGGACGGCTCTTGAGCCGCCGGTTACGCGAGAAGTGACAAGTAAGGATTGTTCGGTGGTGGCTCTGCGAACAGGAGCCGAACATCGTGCAATAGATAGCCATACAGGCGGCGGGACTTCCTGGGGCCTGTGACATCGCACGTCCAGATGTTCAGGCCCCTGGGCTTTTTGCGATGCAGTTGCAGGCGCTCGAAGCGCTTTTGTACCCATTGCCAATCCTGCTGGTTCTCCTGCTTGGCGAGAGTCCCGACCTGGGGGTGTTCTTGTGCGTAGCGTTGGAATACCCCGGGGCTGACCAGGTAGGCCGTGTCGCCCACCGTATGCACGAGCGCCTTCGCGTCGTTGATGACCAGCCGGCGGGTAGCGATACCTTGTTTCAGCCACGCCATGAAGTGCTCGCCCGATGGCTGCGCCGACGAGGACGTGGGCACCGGCGCTGATGACGGCACGGGCACCATCGAGGTTGGCGGTGGCGTTTGAGGGCCAGCGGCGGGTGCGTCGCCCGAGACGGCTTCCGCATCCTGTTGGGGAACAAGCAAATCGCCGATTCCTACCATCGCCAGCAGGTCCTCCATGACATCGGGTGCGGCTTGTGCGGCAGGCAAGTGAACCGGAGTCGCGGCGTCGACGCCCTCCCATGGAAGGGACTCTTGATCGTCGGTGGCTGGCTTTGCCGTCATTGCCGGCGAGGGCACCAAGGCATCGGCATTGTTGGGTGCCGGTGTCCCGTCGATTGCCACTGCCCCTGCGAAGGGCGCTGGCCGCTCTCCAGACTCCCAAATCAGCGCGGGAGCGAGACGCAGCAGGGTGAATGAGTGGGACCAGCCAGTCGTGCTGGTCACGGTCGCGCGCCAGACCGCCTTGCCGTCCGGCGTCGGTTGCAACATGCCGTGATCCTGCAGCACGTTGAAGACGGCGGTGTTGCTCGCGGGGATGCCGTCGACGCCTAGTGACAGCAGGTGCGCACGCAGCTTGTCCGAGACCGTCTTGCTTACCAGCCACAAGGCATCCTCGGTGATCCAGCCATCGGAGGCTTCCGGCTGGTTCAGCTTCAACTGTTCCTTGAGCAGGTAGCGCAGCCCGTCGAGCAACTTGCGCTGCAGCGCATGCTTGTGTGCAGCCATGGCGCGGGCCGGATCGCCGCCCAGTTCCTGGGCCACCGAAGCCCGGTCGGCCTGCACGACAAGTTCGCCCAGCACGCCGGCGCGCTCGTACTGGCCGGCCAGGACGTAGAGCAGCGGTCCCCACAGGTCGGGATAGCCACTGAGCCAGTCCAGGGCATCACGGTCGAGCAGTTGACGGTAGAGTAAACCTGTCGCGGCGCTGTGGAGCCGATATTCCCGATCGTCGCGGTAGCGGAAGCGGTATGGCTGGTGCAGCGGGCCGTGCCAGGGGTGCCACAGCGAGCCGTCGGACAGTTCGACGTGCAGATCGACGGCGATCTTGCCGATGTCGTGCAGCAGCGCGGCATAAGCGACTGCGGCAGTCCAGGCTTCAGACTGCGCCGCCTGGTCTTCGGGACTGCCGCCAATGGGCAGCAGATGGGACTGCCGCAGCTTGAGCGCATAGGCGACGATCTCCAACCCGTGATCCAGCATGCCGCCGGGGTAAGCGTGGTGATGGCTTTCCGATGCGGGGAATTGTTGGACCAACTCGGCGTAGTGCTCCAGCGGCGTGCGGTATAGGGTGGCGAACTGCCGCCGCGACAGCGACGTGCGCTGCCAGATGTGTTCCAGCAGCTTCTGCCGGCGCGGTGTTGCCAGCAGCGATGCGGCCGATTCGGGCCGCAGCAACCCTTTCGGGAGGTCGGTGGCGGGCGCTGGCGACGGGGCAGCGACCGGGGGCCGTTTTCGCTGGAACAGGGAGAGCATGCGGGTGTCCTCTGGGGGGCCGGCCGGGAGGCCTTTTCGCCTTTTCGAGGTAGGGCCTTTCCCCTTGCACCCCATTCCCTTGCCGTTTCGGCCCTTTGGCCTTTAACCGTTTCGGTATAGCCGGGCCTGGGTTGCGTCTCCAGCGTCAATGTGGAACCCGCACGAATGGATTGGACGGAGACCTGGCGCTGGCCCCTGCCTATGCTGCGGGGACGCTACCCCCGGCAGGTAGGCTCTCGCTCAGGCGACTAAGTTGACAAATGCGACAAGGGCGACTAGAGTGAATCCTGTCTCAAACCTGCTTGGGAGATGACCATGCCCACCGCCATTGAATTCATTGCCGATCGTCTGCCGCGCGTCACCGTGGAGGACGTGCGCCGTTTCGCGGATACCGTTGAAATCCGGGATGCGCCGGCTTTCGCGGCCGAGTTGCAGGCGTTCATTCACGAGCGCGTGGAGGCGGTAAAACTGCCAGCCAACCTCGAAGGCGAAACGGTGGAGCAGGCCCTGGCGCGCAAGGCGGCCGCGCTGCGCACCGAAACGCGCTGGACCCCGACTGAAACCGACGTCCAGCGAGGCCGCGCCGTGTTGCTGGAATCCTTCAACCAGCCGCACAACCTGCCGATCCCCGAGTACGCCAAGCTGGCGGACAAGTCGCGCCAGCAGATCTACAAGGACATCCTCGCGCGCCGGCTGCTGGCGCTGAATGTGGGGCCGCGCGGCCAGAAGCTGCCCGACTGGCAGCTCGACCCGGTGAAGCAGCAGTTGACCCAAACCGTGCTTCAAGAGGTCGAGGGCATCGACCACTGGACGATCTACCGCGCACTATCCGAACCGCTCGAAGGCTTGGGCGGACGCTCGCCGGTGGATGCGGTGACGCATGGCACAATCGATGACGTGGCCGAAGCGGTGTTCAACGTGCTGGGCGTCCAGGTGCATTGAGGCAAGACCGCCATGAGCCGCGAACTGCCCTTGTTCTTGATCGATGCGGGTGAACTGCTCCAGCATGTGAGCCGCGTCGTCTATCGGGGCAGCCCGCTGTACTATGGCCGCAGCGGCACCAATCGCTACGACGACCCGGCGCGGACCTACGGCGTGCTCTACCTGGGCCGCGACCTGTCCACGGCGCTGATGGAGTCGGTGTTTCACAAGCACCAGTGGCTGGCGGACGAGAAGCGCTCGATTGCGCTGAAGGAAGTCGAGAGCCGGCTCGTGCGGGCCGTGGGGGTCCTGGACGACGTGCGCTTGGCCGATCTCACGGCCGAGGGTGTCATGGCGGGTTACTTCGGCCTGAACCTGGAACAGTTGGCCAGCCGCGACTACACGCACACGCAGCAGGTGTCCGCCCAGGTGCATGCGATGCTCGGCGATGATGGCCAGCCGCTGTTCGACGGGGTGCTCTATCCGTCGCGCAACAACTATCCCGCCAAGAGCATCGCCCTGTTCGAGCGTGCGGCAGCAAGAGTCGGCGTTGTCGATGACATCGACCTGGTGGACCATGTGGACTGGCCGCGCTTCGTTGCCACGTATCGCGTCGGCGTGGAGCCTGATCCCGGGCCGGTGGAACCGGATGACGAAGCGTCCTGAAGCGGCAAGAGAGCACATTGAAGCCCCAAACAGAATGAAATGGACCAAACTGGAATAGGCATCCCTCTGTAGCAGGAGACGACCATGAACACCACGACCCGCATCAGCACCGCAGAACGCCTCGGCCGCACCTTTGGCCGCGGATGGCGCGCCTACGCGCGCGGCGAACGTCGGGCGTCGAACTGGTTGGTGTCCAAGGGGGTGCCGGCGGCCGTTGCCACCGCGCTCGTGTGGGTGGTCAAGCTGTCTGTGGTGGGATTGCTGCTCTACGTTGCTTTTTGGTTCGCACTCGTGTTGTTGGGCGTCGTGGCGGCGGCGTGGGCTGCTGCTGCCAATACCTCTGACGAGGACGAGTGGCCTTTCACCGATCTCACAGAACTGCGCAAGACACCGGGCTACGATCCCAATCTGTACAACGATACGTCGCACGAGTTGTACACCGACGACTGACGGACTCCGGGCTACTTCAGCTTGCCTCCCGTGAGTGCCCCAGCCCCCTTGCCCCCGGCTTGGCCGGCGCTCTTGCTGCCGTCCGACAACCCCTGAATGGCATGTCCCGCCCGAATTCCAACCCAGGTCAGGCTTGCCAGCCAGAATCCTGGCAGCACCAGGAACATCGTGCCCGCGACGAACATCAAGAGCATGTCGCCGAACGCATTGTTCAGCCCCACCAGCGGGTCGAAGTTCGTGTGTGGCCGGTTCCAGCCAAAGCCCCAGCCATAGAGCGCATCGAGGATAGTGCTGTCGATCCAGCGAGCGAGCTGGAACCAGAAATCCACGAAGAACAGCGCGAATTGCACGACGCTGACCGTGACGACCGTCTTCAGGTCATAGGTGCCCACGACCAGCACGAGCGGGATGCAGATGACCAGCGCCATCTTGAGCAAGGCGAGGACCATGGGTAGAGACTGTCTCACGACGTCCATGGCGGGAAACGCGGCAATCGCGCCGACGGCCATCCCAACGTCTCCCGTGGCCCGTGTCACGATGTTCGGCAAGGTCTTGTCGATCTGGCCTCCGTAGTCCGTATAGACGCTGCCCTGGTTCAACTTCTGCTGCCGCGGTGACGCGATGGCTCGGATCACCGAGTCGTCCACCTCGGCCCGGCTCAGGAACCCGGCCCAGCCCGCCAGGCGACTCAACAGGCTCGGGTCCACCTGACCCAGCAGGCGTGCCCGCAGGCCGTTACTTCCATCGCTCCACCACTGGCGGCAGGTCGGGTAGCCGCCACCGCTGGCCACCTGCGCAAGCCCTGCGTCGCGGGTGCTGTCATAGGGCCAGTCCTCGCGTGGGGTGCTGGAACGGTATGTGTCGTAGTAGCCGTTCGTGTCGGTGAAGAACCGCGATCCGATCCAGGTCACGTCGTGCATCTGCTGCTCATCGAGCTGAGGGCGCTGCATGAACAATTTGGCCCGTGCAGGCCCATAGCAATCCCGCGAGAAATCCGCTACTTCCTGAGCCAGCACCGGGTCATCGATGCGCGTAGCGTCGATCTCCATGCGCATCTGCCGCAGGTCCGTGCCGCACGGGATCGCTGCCACCGAAGCGCCCGTGACGGCGCGCGAGAGCGCGTGCATGAACGCCCACCACACCGGCACCTTCGCCGACTGGTTGTTGATGGTGCTGAAGGACTGCGACCAGCCGGTATCCCCGGGCTGCGCCACGCTGACCTGGCACTGGGCCGAGTGCGAGCTGTCGTACTGGATGGTGTTCAGGTCCACGTCGATGAACGGAATGCCGGCGAACATCACCACCACGATGGCGACGAAGACCCGGTTCTCGATGCGGGCGGCGCTCAGCACGCCTTTGTTGCCCTCGTCGGCGCCTTCCGCACGGGCCTTCAACCACTCCTGCACGATGATGGCGACGAAAGGCAGCGCGAATACCCCGCTGGATACGAGGACCGCCCAGATGCCGTTGTTGACGATCCAGGACACGAGGGTTAGGTAGTACTCCAGGTAGTCGGTCGTGAAAAGCGTCATGGCCTCGATCCCCTCAAGCGGCCTGCATCAACAGGCTGGCTTCCAGCGCCACGATGGCAACAATGCCGGCGACCTCAGCGCGAATCAGCCGGCGTCGGGCCAGCGTGCTGTCCTCGCGCGCCAGCAGCCGCCGCCGCATCCAGACCCAGCCGCAGGCCGTCGCCCCGTACAGGAACAACCGCCACACGAAGAAGTAGCCCGATGCGGCCGCGAGCCACCGCTCCCAGCCGGCCACGCTGCCAACGAGATAGATGCCGGCGATGTTGGCGCCCACCGCAGCGGCGACGATCACGGCCGCCCACAGCAGTGCTTTCGCCGCACGCCGGCTGATGAGCCAGCGCAAGGGGCGCCAGGCCATGCGCTCCGCGCTCATGGCCGGCCTCCCGGATTGCCCTTCTGCAACTGGTCGAGGCGGTCGGGCACCGGATCGCCCTCATAGATGCCGCGCGAGCCTGCCGCGCGCGTGCCATGGCGCTGGATGATGGCCATCGGCGAGTTGTTCGCCAGCTCGCGCCGCAGTTCAAGTTCGGTCTTGAGGTTGCGGATCTCCCGGTCGAGCGTGTCGCTCTCGTGGTTCACGGCCTCGACTGCCAACTCGTTGGCTGCCACGTTGGGCTCTTTCTTGCCGGTGAGCAGCGTGCGCTGGAGCAGCAGTGCCTTCTCCAGCACCGACGAAAGCGCCACCTCGGACGCGAGGCGCCGCGCCAGCAGGTCCTGGTCCGGCTCGTCGCGCAGCGCCTCGATGACGCCGCGCGTGATCGGCAGCGACGTGCTGCCGGCCTCGCGCAAGTTCTCGAAGGTGGTGTTGCGCACGCCGGAAACCAGTTCCTGCAAGACTTCCAGCTTGGCTTCGTACTCCTCCTGGATCAGCGGCGTCAGCCCGACGCCGGGCACCGTCTCGGTCTTGGTGCAGGAATCGCACGTGCGCTGCACCTGTTCCCCGAGGACCCGGGTGGCCCATTCGGTCGCCTGCTGCGGCGACGTCCAGGTCTGGCAGGACAGGCTCGCGCAACTGGTGGACGCGATGGAGGATGTGTCCGTCACGCCGCGCCCGTTGACCAGGTTGTAGCCCGCGCGGGTGACGTCGCCGACCACGCGGATGGCGGACTGGCCTGCGCCACCGGCATTGCTGCCGCCCACCCAGGGAAGGCCGTCGTTGCCGCGGCGCGTCTCGGCCTGCTCGACGGCCGACACGGCATCGTTGCTGCCAACCGCGTCACGCAAGGCCATGCCTTCGGCCATCTGGCTCCAGCCAAGCTGGCCACCCGCAGTCTCGGCCATCTTCTCCGCCATGGCGCGGCACGTCAGCTTGGAGCGGTCGAAGTCCAGCCGCGCCTGCAGCACGCCGTTGGTCAGCAGGTTGTACAGGCCCGGATCGGCGCGCTGAATGATCAGCGCCGGCAGCGATGCAACCGCGCTGGTCGCGCTCTGGATCACGTTGCTCATGATCTGCTGAAAGCCGTTCGTGATGCCGTTGAGCTGATTGCGCAGCGTGGTCTGGATGCTCATGTCGCCGCAGATCAGGTTGCTGTTCCACCCCACGCCGACCCCGATGGAGCGCATGCCGGCCGCGCGGCCCATGGACACCGCACTGCCACCGCCGATCGAGTACATGACGTCATCGCCGAGGACGGGGCCGCTGTTCTGGTATCCGACCTGCGCCCACGCCAGGCCGCAGACCAGAGCGAGCGGGCCGGCCAGCGCCTTCGGGCGCAGCAGGCGGCACGCCTTGGCGGAAAGGTTCATCGATTCAGGACGCTTCATCGTGGCACCTCAGAGGAAATCGACGCTGCCCAGGAACACCTGCCCGCGGCGTTCGCAGCACGCATAGGGACGCCACAGCGCCCAGGCGTAGTCGCCTTGTTGGGCCTGGGTCAGCGTGCCGCTGTGCGGGAACACCACGCAGGTGTTGGACAGGCGCGGCGTCAGCTCCTGCCACTTGCCCGTAGAGGCATCACCCTCCATCAGCGCGCCGGCCGGCCAGTAGCCGTCGCGGGCGTTGGCAAGCAGCGGCTGGTACACGTGGATCTGCCCGCGGCGCGTGACGACATCACCGGCGCGCTGGGCCACGACGGCCCCGGATTTGTAGTCATCGGTCTGATGCAGGAAGCCGCCGCGCGGATAGACATTGCCCCAGAGGTTCATCGTGGTGCGCGCACCGACCTCGCGCATGCCCGGAATCAACGCCTCCGGGTAGGCCATTTCAGGCACGTTGTAGCGCCAAGCCAGCGTGTCCAGGGTGCTGAGTAGATACGGCATGAAGGCCGTGCCCGCGCCTTGGCAGAAATAGCCCGACGACGATGCGAACTGGTTGAATACCTCGCCGCCAGGATGGCCGATGACATCGCTGTTCTTGAATTTGGCGAGGTTGTTTTCGTGGTCTTCGTTCGTGGTCCCATCCCCACCTGCCTGTGCGGATGGGTTGGGCGTGCTCATCGCCTGCACCTCGACCCAGGGGTTCTCTCCGGTGTTGCTGTAGCTGGAGACGACCGCATCGGGCACGTAGTGCCGGACCTTGGTGGATGTGCGCACCGTGCAGCCCGTCCAGGTGCAGTAGAGCCAGTAGCAGATGCCCACCACCCGGTACTCCAGGCAGTCCGGCGACATGACGGAGGACACGATGGTGGCGGTGTTCAAGGCGTAGCTGCCCGTGGCGCTGATCAGCAGCAGCGAGGCCACGGCGACGCGCAGGCGGCGCAGCAGGTCGAATGGGCGATGGGTCACGGCTGCGTCCTCCGGTGTTGCTCGATGCGCGCGACGGCCCGGGCCACGTCCGGCTCGCCATAGACCACAAAGCGTTGATCCACCACGACGGCCGGGATGGTCGTGACACCCAAACTCCATGCGTCGGTGACGCCCTGGTAGGCGGTGCCGATGCGGCGCTGAAGATCGGTGCCGCCTTGCTTCAGGCGTTGCCGGACGATGGCTGCTGCCCGCTCAGGGTCGGCTGGAAGATTCGCGGAAAGCTCGGCCTCGATCCGGGGCGTTTCGCCCAACTCGATCAGTCGCTCGCCGCCCATGGTCTTGACCGGGTGGCGGCTGTCGGTGACGACCACCACGTCGGCGGCGAAGGTGGCCGGGCTGAACACCGCCAGAGACGTCGGCAGCGCCACGGCCAGGCCAAGGGTTCGCCAGCCTGGTGCGAACCGGGTAAAAGCTGCTGGCATGTCATGTGCCCCGGAAGTTGATCAGGGCCATAGTCAAACGCCGAACCCCAGGCGGCCCCAACAAACAATGCGCATCGCGGCCACCCCGCATACCTGCTTGCGTCGCCGCAAAGAAAAAAGCGGAGGCCGAAGCCTCCGCGCTGATCAACGAAGCAGTGCAACCCTTACAGCAGGCCGGACTCCGCAAAGGAGAACGGGGCACCCTGGCCGACGATGATGTGGTCCAGTACCCGCACATCGATGAGCGCCAGCGCGGCCTGCAGTTGCTGGGTCAGCATGCGATCCGCGCTCGACGGCTCGGAAATGCCCGAGGGGTGCTGGTGCGCGAAGACCACCGCGGCGGCCTTCAACTCCAGCACACGCTGCACGACGACACGCGGATAGACCGAAGTCGAGTTGATCGTGCCCCTGAACAACGGCTCGTAGGCCAGCACCTGGTGCATGCTGTCCAGGAACACCGCGGCGAATATCTCATTGGGCTCGGCGACCAGCTTCACGCGCAGGTAGTCGCGCACGGCCGTGGGGTCGAGGAGTTTCGCACCCGCTTTGAAAACCCGCTTCTCCAGCAGTGCAATGGCTTGCTGGATGATCCAGTCCTCGTGTTGGGCAGCGATGGCGGAAAGCGACTCCAGGCAGGAGTCATTGACGACGAAAGACATGGCGAACCTCCAGACGGTGAGATCGGAGGGCGCGCGCCCTGGGAGGGCAAGCCCTCCTGGGGAACGAACAAGGTGCATCCATCACCGCGGCAGCGGTGATCGTTCGCGGCCAGGATGCGAGGCGAACGGGTTTCGGTCAGCGCAGTGGACTGCGCCGTAGCCTTGAAGACCGGGGCTACCTGGGCATGTCGCCGACGACGTCGGCAGGCATTTCCGATGTAGTAGGTGTGGCGGCGGGATCGCCGGCCGCGAGCATGTCCATGGCCGACAGCAAGGCATCGCCCTCGATCGGACCCTGCAGTAGGATCGCCTTGCCGGTTTCGCGATCGTGCAGCCGCAGCGACGGCGTGGCGGTCACGCCGCTGCTCGTGGCTTCCGCCGTCTGGGTGCGGATCGGCGCCTCGGGCCGTTCGCTCGCCAGACACTGCTCGATGGCTGGCGTAAGGTCGGGGTACCGCAGGTCCTCGGGCAAGCCCTGGCCGTCGCTGCGCGTGTGGGCATAGACCCACTCGACAGCCTGCCAGAAGGCGGCATGGCCGCCAGATTCGCCGGCGCACTCCGCCAGGCTCGCTTCGGCAGACGCGGCCGGCTCATGCGCGGCCAACGGGAGGTGGTGCCATTGCAAGGCCACGTCCGCGTTGCCGGCCACCCAACGCTTGAGCACTGGGAAATAGGATCGGCAGAACGGGCATTCGAGGTCCGCGTAGAGCGTCAGCGTGAAACGCCCTTCCGGATTTCCCATCTGCCACGGAGGCCCGGCCACCTGCGTCACGCTGACCGGCGTTGAAGTCTGGGGAGTGGACTTGCCAGAATAGCGGGACACGAGCCAGATCAGCAGCAGCGCTACCAGCACGGCGGCCAACACCCAGGGCCAGCTGAGCCTCCAGCGCCGACGGCGGAACGCCTGTACCTGCATCGGAATGGATGGGCGTTTCTGTTCCATGGCGTTCTCCGGTGTACGGCAGATTCAGGGCAGGTCCAGGGTCGGCGACTCGATGCCACGTGCCCGGTCGATCTTCTCAGCCACCTTGAAGGCGGCATCCAGCTCGCTGACGCCGTGCTGCTGCATGAGCTGGTAGCGTTCTGCCTTCTCCTCGGGCTCGGTTTGCGCGAGCGCGAGGTAGAGACTTGGCGGCACGGCGCGGAACAGCACTTCCATGCTCTTGGAGAGGATGACGCCCTCGGTGAACTTGCCCGCTTCCTTGCGTGCGGAGAGCATCAGCGCCTTCTGCGCCGGCGAGAGTTCGCGGAACCTGGCGATCTTCTCCACTTCGTCCGGCGGCATCGACAGGCACACCCACCACTCGATCATGTTGAGCATGGGCTCTGCGGCGCGCGGCAGATCGTCGATGTTTTGCGTCGCCAGCCAGAACCAGGCGCCCAACTTGCGCCACATTTTTGTAATTTTCACGACATAGGGCGCGAGCAGCGGGTTCTTGGTGATGATGTGACCTTCGTCGGTCACGTTGACGATCGGCCGGCCCAGGTACTGGTCGCGCTCGGCGATGTTGTTCACCGTGCTGATCAGGCTGATGTAGGCGATGGAGAGCTGCGCGTTGTAGCCCTCGCGGGCATAGGTCGCCAGATCGACCAGCGTGATGTCGGCCTCGGGCCACGGCGTGCCGTCACGGTCGAACATCTCGCCGTCCGTGCCTTGGCAGAACATGTCCATCGCGTCCGCCATCTCCAGCAGCCGCACGCGCCGCATCTCGGGCAGCGTCGGGTCCTGGCCACGGGCGCGCAGCGCGTTGCGCACGTCGCGCGTGAGCACGGTGCGCTTTTCGGCCACGCAATGTTCGGCGGCGTCGAGGATGCACTGGCGGATCAGCGAGCGGTCGGCCCGCGTCATCCGCGCTTCTTCCTTGTCTTCGCCGCCCGTGATCATCAGCCGCGCTGTGATCTCCAGTTCGCCCAGCACGTCGCGCTGCTCGTCCGCTTCCATGGCCGAGGCATCGGGGGGCAGGTCTTCGTCCAGCGCGTCGGCATCGAGCGTCTGTACGTCGCTGGGCGTTTCGATCAGCCGGCGTGCGTCGGCGAACGGCGCCAGGCTGATGCCCGATCCGGGGGCCAGCTTGACCCGGTTCACGGTCAGGCCCAGGCGCCTGGCGAAGTCGCTGAACAGGCCGAAGCTGTTGCCGGCTTCCACGATGAAAAGCCGCGGCCGGTAGATGGCCGTCACCTGGTTCAGCAGGTTGTTGAGCGTGGCGGACTTCCCCGAGCCGGTGGGGCCAAATAGAAACAGATGGGCATTCATCTGCCGATCCAACCTGTTCAAGGGGTCGAACGTAATCGGGCCGCCGCCGCGATTGAACATCGTGATGCCGGGATGCCCCGTGCCCTGGGCGCGGCCCCATACTGGCGACAGGTTCGCCGCGTGCTGGGCGAACATCAGTTGCGTGTACCACCGGCGCCGGTCCTTGCCGGGGTTGTAGCAGCACGGCAGCCAGCGCAGGTAGCTGTTGAGCGGCGCCACCTCGTCGTCCTCGCGCACCGGCTGCAGGCCGGCGTTGAGCATCACGTTCGCGAGGTCCAGGCCGCGCCGATCCAGTTCCGCCTCGTCGCGCCCGCGTAGGTAGAACGCCAGAGTGCCCCGGTAGAGCTTGTGCGCGCTGCCGATCAGGGAGCGGGCTTCATGCACGTCCTTGAGCGTCTGCTCCGACGCCAGCGTCTCGCCCACAGCTTTCTTCGCCAGATGGTTGAGGTCCGATTCGAGGACGTCCTGCGGCGTGGCCACCATGGTGAGACACATCAAGGTGTCCTCGGGCATCTGATCGAATAGCGTGTTGATCGCGTCTCCCTTGCGGGTCTCGCCGGTCAGGTGCCCGGTGCCGGGCGGCATGCGCAGCCGGTCGGTGATCAGCACGCGGTGCGGCATGCCGTCGAAGTACCAGGCCCCTTGCGCCACGTCCGAGCGCGGCTGCCCAAAGAACAGCCGCTGGCTGAAATCCCGCCCGCTCGCCAACTCGATCTCGCCGGCCTCGCTTTCCTCGGTACTGTCCGGATAGCGCGCCAACGCGTAGAAGCGCTCCCGGTCCTCCACCCCAGGGCCGAGCAGCGTGGGGCGCGGGTTGAACCATCGCAGCAGCCAGTCGTGAACGTCCGCTGCAACCATGCGCCGGGCCTGGATGCCGGCGTTCGCCAGGCCGCCGCATAGGCGGTCGCAGACGATGCCCAGCATCTGCTCGGGTGTCTGGCCGCGGCGGTTTGCCTGTCCCTGTCCGCTCGCGCGGCGGTACACCACCATGCGCACACGCCGCGTCTGCCCGCGCCAGCGCAGCCGCGTAACCACCGTGTCCTCGAACAGGCCGCCGGGCTTGGCCACAGCGCGCAGGTGGTGGCCGAAGAAGCGCAAGTAGAACTCGGTGAACGCCGAGCCGCGCGCACGTGGCTGCACGTAATCGCGCAAGGTCTGCATGTACTGGTCGAAGCTCGGTTCGTCCTGGGCATAGAGCTGGAGCACCCACGGGTTCTCGTCCAGTTCATCGAAACTGTCCTGAAGCGCGTTTTCCAGGGCGTCGCGGGCATGCGCGAGCCAGCCGGGTTCCCGGCCTTCGGTGCCCAGCGGCACCAGTTCGTAGAACGCCGCCACCGATTGGCCATCCTCCAGGAGCATCGATTTCGACCCGGGCAAGAACTCCACCCAGGGCAGCAGTTCCACGAAGGACGGCGCAACGTCGTACAGCGCCTGCTCGTCGGCCACGGTCGCTGGCTTGCGGCCGTGGACTGCCGAACCGGGTTCGGGGATGCCGGCCTGGCGCAAGGCCTCGACGTGGCGCTGCCAGCTGTCCGGCTGCTCATCGCTAGCCGGGCTACTGGAGCCGGCGCCGGCCAGCTTCGGCCATGGGAGTTTCCACCGCATCAGTAGTCCTCCACGCGCTCGCCCGGCATCGCGTACTGGATGCGCTGGTAGAGCGGGAAGACGGTCGTGTAGCCGGGCACCGGCACGGGATCGGTGCCGGCCAGATGCGGGTACACGTACATCACGAGATCGGGATTGGGCAGGCGCTGGAACTGGCGGTGGACCTCATTGCGCGCGGTGCGCGTGTAGCGCATCTGCTCGACAGGTGCGGCCTGCACGTCGGCGTCGGTCAGGGGCCGACGCAGGCTCTGGCGCGCATCGAGCAGCTGGCGGCCGGCGTTCCGTCCGGCTGCGCCACCGCCGTCGCCGGCCTCCTGCTGCCAGATGTCCATCATCGTGCGGTCACCGTGGGTCAGCAGCTTTTCCTTGCTGGTGGCGCAGCCGCCGAGCACCGCGACGGCGAGGGCCAGCACCAGGCCCTTAATCGAGTTCGAGAGCATGGCTTTCTCCTGCGCGGTGATCGACCTTGCGGCCTTCGGGATCGAAGTCGATGGCGAGCGGTTTTTCGAGGTGGACGGCGACCTTGGCGCCGGGCTGCACATAGACGGCGGCGAACGCCTGGCCGTAGAGCTTGTTGACCCAGGCCGACATGTCCCGGACACCGCCCGCGAGAATCTGGCCGACCGCTTCCTGGCCGGTGATGCCCACGGTGCCGATGGAGCCGTCCGAGCCGACATAGGACATGCGGCCGCTGTCGCTCTCGATGAGCGAGGCCACGCCGGCACCGGCCGCGGTGATCAGGGCCTGCGAGCCGAGGTACTGCTGGGCGTTGCTGCGCCGCTCGCCGCTGACGCAGGGGATGCCGTGCGGGTCGCTGATCCAGCCCAAGCCGTCGCGTTGCTGGTTGTTCTGCTGGTTGCCCTCGCGGTCTTCGGGGATCGTGCGGATCGTGCCGTCGTTGAAGACGAACGTGATGCTGCGCACCTGGCCGCGCACGCACGAAAGCGTCCAGTCGCCCGATGCGGTGCCGCTGAACACGGCGCCGGCCACGTCGGGAATGTCGATGCCATTGGCGGTCAGGTTGTCCGGCCCGACCAGGACTTTGAACGGATAGGGATCGTTGACCGTGCCGTCGATCGGCACGCGGCCGATCAGCGCGGTCATGGCGACCGAACCCATGAGCGTGGAGTTGGTCGGCACGGTATAGACCGGCTTGGCACTCTTGACCCCAGAGGCGCGGGCGCCCGCGTTGGCCACGGTTTCCGCGGTGGTTTCGAGCGTGCTCTGCGCCGGGCCGAAGCTCGTGGGGAAGCTCATTCCGCCGCTCGCGCCACGACCGCCGTTGCGCCCCTCGGCGGGCTTTGCGTCGTCCGGCTCGACCCACCGCACGCCGCCCTCCATGCCGGCCTCGTCGCCGCCCTGCAGCCCCAGGCCCACGGGCAGGTCCGCATGGCCGCCGCCGCGCCCGCCGATGCTGTCCAGGCGCCGCTGCAGGTCGGCGAGCAGCCCTTCGGTCTGCTGGCGCGCGCTGGCCGCCTGCTCCTGGTCGCGGCGCAGGTTGGACCGCTCGGATTCGAGCGCCGAGTTGATGCGCTGGTCGATGGAGTTCTCGCGCTGGCGCAGTCGCTGGTTCTCTTCACGCTGCGACTTGTTGTCCGAGAGCGCGGTCTGAAGCTCGGTGCGCAACTGCTTCACTTGGGCAACGAGCGTCGCCACGGTGTCGCGCGGGGTGTCGCCTTCGATGCCCAGCGCCTTCATTTCCTCGGGCGTGAGCTGGGCGCCGTTGTCCGCCGCGGGTGGCGCCGTGCTGCCTCCACCCGAGAACAGCCGGATACCGACGAACAGCACCAGGATGGCGACAGGGATCATCAGCCACTTGAGCAGGCCGTTACTGCGCATGGCGGGCCTCCTTGGCGTTCTCGTCGCCGTCCGGCTGCGGCAGATGCACGGCAGGGTCGAAGCGGTGAATCGCCGGCAGCAGCGACTGCGCGAGGCCGCGGCCGCCCGTGACCAGGTAGAGGACGGTCGTGTCCTCGGGCGTGCCGCGCGGGCCCAGCGCCTCGTGCTGGAAGGTGGCGGTGAGGAAATCGCCTTGCAGCACGCGCGGGTCGAGCGCGACCCAGTCGGCGCCGGTGTTGGTAAGGCGCACGGCAGTCACCCATTGGTCTTCCAGGCGCCACGACGCGAGCGCGACCGCGCGCACCGGCAGCGTTGGCATCAGTGTGTCCAGGTCGAGGTCGCGGGGCAGGTTGACCCGCATGACGCCCGGAAGCGGCTCGACGGTGCGCAGCGGTGCGTAGAGGTTCTGCGCGGCGAAGCGCGTCAGCACGACAGGGACCGGAGTTTCGCGCCGCGCGGTCCGCGCACCTGCCTGGCCCTGGGCGCGTGCCGGGGCCTCGGCACTGTCGGCCTGCTCGCCATAGCGTCCCGGTGCGCTGTCACCCTCGACGATGCGCACCGGCTCCAGCTCGGCTTCCCCGTCCTTGGGCGGTTCGGCTGCGATGTCCAGCAGGATCAGCGCGCCCGTGTCGGCGTCCTGCAGTTGCAACCGCGTGGGCTCGATCGGCTCGCTGGCGCGCAGGTACACCGCGCCACCCGCACTCTGCACGCGCAGGCGTTCGCCCACGCCCGCGGGCACGCCCACGCGCACGTTCCGGTCGATGAACACGATGCGTTCCTGACCGACCTTCAGCGGCACTGCCAGTGGCATGCGTTCCCAACGCAGGATCTCCACCGCCTGGGCGACGGGTGCCGCGGCCACGGCCAGTAGCCCCAGCAGCGCGAGTACAGGATGCTTCATGGGGTGTTTCCTCCTTGAGGCGCTTGCGGAGACAGGCCACTCGACGCCGGGCGCGCCGGCTCCGGTGCACTGATGCGCTGGGGCGCGCCTTCGTAGCAGTCCAGCGCCAGGCCGAACGGGTTGCGGGCGGGATCGACGTCCACCCGCGTGACCTTGATCGGATAACGCACCAGGGCGCGCTTGACCTGCTCGGCGCCGTAGTACTCGTCCGCCGTGATGTCCAGCGTCACCACCCAGTCGCGATCGGACACGGTGCGCACGCGCGCCGTGGGGTCGTCGCCATAGCCGCGGCCGGGAATCTCGTAGATGCCGCGCACGCGCTGGCGTAGCTCGCCGGTGGAGCGGCGGTAGTCGTAGTCCGCGCGAAGGAAGGCCTGGCAGGACGGGGTGAGGTACGGCGAGAGCGTGTGGAGGTTGCGCGAGTAGTCTTCTTCGCCATTGGTCGGCCAGCGGTTCAGCGTCTGGAACACGTAGAACGTGAACGCATAGACCGATTCGGGCGGCACTTCCCACCACTTGCGGGTACTGCCAGAGCGCAGGTCGGGCGGGACGTGGATGGTCAGGTCGCGCGGCGCGCTCCACCAGCCGCCGCCCATGACCAGGGCGACAATGACCAGCGCGCCCGCGCCCAGGCGCAAGGTCTTGATGTGCGCCTGCAGGTGGGCGATCTCGTTCTTGAAGCGACTCATCGCATGCTCCTGCGGGTGGACCAGAAGCCCGAGCGCGAGATCAGCACGTGGCCGCCCACCCAGCCGGCCATCAGCGGATGGCCCGTTGCGATGCGCCACTGCAACTGCCGATAAAGCCAGGTGTCGGGGCGCCCACGCTTGAGGCGGCGCAGGATGCCGCCGCCGATGAACACGCCCAAGGCCACGCCCAGGACAACGAACGTCGGTGCGATGGCGATCGTGCGGAACACCCACGAAAGCGGCGCGCCGACCAGCAGGCCGGCGGCGCCGGACAGGCCGCAGCAGATCCACAGCTCGTCGGCGGTGAGGCCGCGCACGACAACGGGATGGCGGTTGAGCCGGTGCGGAAGGAACGTGACCGTCCCGTCCGCACGGACGTGCTGCTGCTCGGACATACCGGCCTCGCCTTACAGGATGCCCGTGGCTTCGGTGAGCAGCCAGATGCCGATCACGAGCAACACGGCGCCGATGGCGACCGTGAGGCCGAATTGGCCCCACGTCTTGCGGCCGGTGTGGATCTCCGCGTAGGTTCCGTAGGCGTGGTAGCAGACGCCGATGAACATCGACGCCACCACCAGCAGGGCCACGAGCATGATGATGTCGTAGCCGTAGTTGCGGATCGTCTCCATGATGCCGTTGCCGGTGCCGCGCGTCGGGTTCTCCAACTGCGGCAGGCCTTGCGCGAACGACAGCGCGGGCAGCGCGGCGGCGCCCAGGGCCATGGCGGCGCGCTGGGCGAGACGGGAAGTGAGGATGCGGTTGTGCATGGTCGGGCCTTTCAGGTCAGGACAGAAGGAAGAAACTCAGGACGAGGTACATCGCGACGAAGCGGATGCAGACGCCGAGGAACTGGCGCTGGTTGAGGCGGCTCTCGGACCACCCCACGTAGGCCGTTCGGATGGCCCAGACGCCCCACACGAGCAGGACCGCGAACACGACGCCGACCAGGACGGTCGCCATTGCGGAAGGCGCGATGCCGCTGTTGGCTTGAAATGCCGAGACCTGGGCGCCGTTCATTGCTTGCCCCCCGCAGTCGTCGCCGGCAGCGGCTCGGCCGCCCGCTCGGTGCGGTAGTCGCCGGCCAGTTCGGAGGGGTCGCGCGGCTGAGCGCGCGATGGCGTCAGGTGAAACTGGATGCCGGCGCGAACGCGCGCCAGGTCAGCCAGCAGCCGCGGGTAGTCGAAGTGGTAGCGCTCGCCCGGCTGGATGGGGGCATGCGCGGCGCTGTCCGCGACGGTGCGCTCCAGCGCGTCGAGCTGGCGCAGTGCGGCGACCAGCTCCTGGCGCTGTGCCGGAGACTCGGCCAAGGCCATCTGGGACTGACCCAGCAGGAGGGCCGTCACGAGAAAAGTGGGCACGCCGCGATGCGCGGCGCGCAGCCAGATCGAAGCCACCATCGCGCCATTCCTGTGTGATCAGCAATGGGGTGATCGTGGAGATCAGGGCTGTTTTAGGCCGCAAACAATAGGAACTGGCGGACGACCGGATTGGGCATACCGCGAGCGAACCTACAAAAGCCCGGGTGGAGTTTCGATTATTGCGTTTTTCGAGTGTTTCGAATATGATCGGCTCTGCAACCGTTTTCGCTTAGGAGCTACCCATGACCACCGCCACTGCCCAATCCAAGATGACCCTTCCCGCCGCGGGAGAGGTGAAGGCAGCCGTCCAGGGTCAACGTGCCTTGGCGGCTTACCTCGCAACCCAGTTCGAGACGCAGCACATCCAGATCTTTGATGACCACAAACAGGCTCATCAGGTGGAACTGCCTACCTCGGCTTTACGCCTGCTGGTCGACATCCTGGCCGAGTTGGCCGATGGCAATGCAGTAAAGGTGGTGCCCGTCCATGCAGAGCTGACGACCCAAGAGGCGGCGGACTTGCTCAACGTGTCCCGTCCCCATTTCGTCAAGCTGCTCGAAGATGGGGTGTTGGCATTTCATCGCACCGGCAAGCACCGCAGGGTGAGGTTCGCCGATCTGATGCAGTACAAGGAAGCGCGCGAGCGCGCCAGTGAGCAGGCGATGGCCGAACTCGCTCAGCAGTCGCAAGAGTTGGGAATGGGATACGAATGAGGCATTCCCCATTCACCGCCGTCTACGACGCGTGCGTTCTATATCCCGCGCCACTGCGGGATTTCCTGATGTGGCTCGGCCTGTCTGGCCGCTTCCGGGCGCGGTGGAGCCAAGCCATTCATGAGGAGTGGAAACGCAACCTGTTGATCAACCGCCCCGATCTCACCCGGGTTCAGGTCGACAGGACGTCGGATCTCATGGACCGGGCAATTCCGGACGGCTTGGTGGAGGGCTACGAAGCGCTCGTGGCAGGCCTGACATTGCCCGATCCGGACGACCGGCACGTCCTGGCTGCGGCGATTCGCTGCGGTGCGAGCGTGATTGTGACGTTCAACGAACGGGATTTCCCGAACGATCTGCTGGCTCCGTACGGCATCGAATCGCAGCACCCCGATGAGTTTGTGGACAACCTGCTGGATCTGGATGCGGCCGCCGTAGTGTCGGCTGCGCAGCGCCAGCGTGCCCAACTCAAGCATCCGCCGATCGATGTGGACCGCTATCTCGAAATCCTGCTGCGCCAAGGCCTTGTGCAAACGACCAAGGTGCTGGCGACCTATCGCACCATTCTCTGACCCGCCGAGAGCCACGGATGACCAAGAATCCTTCATCAGACGCCACTTTGCCGAAAGGCATCCATCGAAGCTGGAAGCTGCCGGATAAGTCGCTGGGTGACTTGTGGGATTCGATCGTGATGGACGAAGCCATCAAAAAACAGTTGCTGTCACAAGCGATCGTCAACTTCACGGTGCGCCCCAAGGTGGAGCGCACGGTACTCCCCCTGCACGGCGTGATCTTGTTGGTCGGCCCGCCGGGGACTGGGAAGACCTCCTTGGCACGGGGCTTGGCGCATCGTGTGGCCGAATCTTTTTCTTCTGCGAAGTTTCGATTGCTGGAAGTGGAGCCTCACACGCTGACGAGCTCTGCAATGGGAAAGACTCAACGCGCCGTGGCAGACCTGTTCTCGCAATCGATCGCAGAATCCGCAGCGGCGGGCCCGACGATCGTCCTTCTGGACGAGGTCGAAACGCTTGCGGCTGATCGAGCGAAGCTCAGCCTGGAAGCCAACCCGGTTGATGTGCACCGGGCCACCGACGCGGTGTTGGTGCAGTTGGACATGTTGGCCGAACGCAACCCGCATCTGCTGTTCGTGGCCACCAGCAACTTCCCACAGGCCGTCGACAGTGCCTTCCTATCTCGTTGCGACATGGTGATGGAGGTGCCACTGCCCGGCAAGGATGCCTGCAAGCAGATCCTAGTGGACTGCCTGAATGGCCTGGCAAAGACATTTCCGGGGATTGGCAAGCTTTCCTCGGCTCACCAGTTCGACGCGTGCGCTGGCGAGTGCGTCGGATTGGATGGTCGGGCCATTCGCAAGGTCGTAGCCAACGCCCTCGCGGCCGACCCGCAAGTGGCTATCGATCCGAACAAGCTTTCCGTAGAGCACCTGCGCAGTGCGATACGACAGGCAACGCAAATGCGCCTTCAAGGAGGGAAGCAAAAATGACCACCGTTGTCAGCCGGACGTTTCGCAGCTCGCCGCACCGCGATGCGTTGCAGACGTGGGATGCCATTGTCGAACTGCTCACTCAGGGCAAGGACGGCACGGCTCGCTCTGAACTCAGGGCCGTGGCGGGCGTGGCCGCCAGCTTGATCGCCGACCAGGCACCCAAGAGCGCGCCCATCGTTGCGACATGCGATGGACCACGGACCAGGATCTACTGCCTCTTCGACGAAGACGCGATCGATGGTGATGATGCCAACGAAGAAGTCTTGGGGTTCGAGCCGTTGAAGGGAGACTGGGGAGTCTCGCTGCCGTGTCCGAAGGAGCAGCTCGGCTGGGTGCAAACCGCGCTCAAAAAGCACAGTTCTCGCATCATTGCACGGGACTTGAGCCAAGGAATTGCCACGCAGGCGCAGGCCGATGCTGGACAAGCGCTGTCGCTCGACCTCGGAGGTTTCCTCAAGTCATGAGCACCGTCGCCACCTACTCGTACACGCACTCGGTTACCTATGTGACCGACAACATCCTCAAGAGCTTGAAAGACATCATCCTGCTCAGTGGGCTGGACCCCGAGCACTTCGCGGATCGCTGGGAGAGCAATACCCGAGCCATCAAGACGTGGCTCGGGACCGGTGATCTGCGCAAGGTGATTCTGGAGATCTACAACCCGGCAACCGACAAACTCGTGACCCGATGGGATATCGACATCGTGTATGGGTGGTCCGATGGCGACGGCAGCTTCTGGACAGATACCGAGCAGTTGAAGTACGCGATCAAGAAAGCTGGGCTGCTGCCATCGCAGGCCAAGTACAAGTTAATGCTCGATACAAAGCCAGGGCGGCCTGATGTGGAGGGGTGGAGCAAAGGAAGTTATCGCTCGACGGATGGAATGGTCAAGCAGAGCCTAGGCTCGACTGTCGAACACAGCGGCCTGGCGGGTCAGGCCGGATATTGGAGGCAACGCTGATGCTGTCGATCGATGAAGCTTTTCGCAAGTTCAAGTCGCGTCTGGAACTCAACGAACGCGAACAGAAGAATGCCTCGCAACGCCAGAACGAAGTGCGGGACTACCTGCAGACCAAGTTCGGCATTGCGCGCAGCTTCCTGACCGGTTCCTATGCTCGATACACGAAGACGAAGCCGCTCAAGGATATCGACATCTTCTTCGTGCTGAAGGACTCGGAGAAGCATTACCACGGCAAGGCCGCATCGGTAGTGCTGGATGATTTCCACTCTGCATTGGTGGAGAAATACGGTTCGGCGGCCGTGCGCAAACAGGCGCGCTCGATCAACGTGGATTTCGGTGTTCACATCGACGCGGAGGACAACACGGACTACCGGGTGGTCAGCGTGGATGCGGTGCCCGCATTCGATACCGGCGACCAGTATGAGATCCCCGATACGGCGTCCGGAAAGTGGATCAAGACGGACCCGGAGATCCATAAGGACAAGGCGACCGCAGCGCACCAAGCCTATGGCAATGAGTGGAAAGGTCTCGTGCGCATGGTGAAGTACTGGAACAACAATCCCAAGCACGGCGATCTGAAGCCGGTGAAGCCCTCGTTCCTGATCGAGGTAATGGCCCTTGAGTGTCTTTACGGCGGCTGGGGAGGATCGTTCGATCGCGAGATCCAGTCGTTCTTTGCCACGCTTGCCGATCGAGTTCATGACGAGTGGCCGGATCCCGCCGGACTTGGCCCGGCGATCAGCAACGATATGGATGCCGCGCGCAAGCAGCGCGCGCAGCAGCTGCTGTTCCAGGCGAGCCAAGACGCAAGCATCGCCATCGACCACGCGCGTCGTGGTCGCAATATCGAAGCGCTTCGCGCCTGGCGCGCACTGTTTGGCCCCAAGTTCCCACTGTCCTGATTCCATCGGCTTCCATACACGTCCCATCGAGGTACAGCATGTCCCAGTGGTCGCTTTCCCAGCTCCTGTCGTCCCTGCATGAGGACATCCAGCAGCGCTTGTCCGTAGTACGCAAGACCTTCGGTCACCCGGGTACGAAGGGGGATGCGAGCGAGAACGTCTGGATCGACATGCTGGATACCTATCTGCCCAAACGGTACCAGGCGGCCAAGGCGCATGTGGTGGACAGCCTGGGGAACTTCAGCCAGCAGATCGATGTGGTGGTGTTTGATCGGCAATATTCGCCTTTTATCTTCACCTACGAGAACGAGACGATCATTCCAGCCGAAAGCGTGTACGCCGTTTTCGAGGCCAAGCAGACGGCTGACGCGGGGCTTGTGGCCTATGCCCAGGAGAAGGTCGCCAGTGTGCGCAGGCTGCACCGCACGAGCCTGCCGATCCCGCACGCTGGCGGGACCTACCCAGCGAAGCCGTTGATTCCGATTCTGGGTGGCTTGCTCACCTTCGAGAGCGAATGGAGTCCTGCATTGGGTCCATCCATGGACAAGGCGCTGAACGCAAACCTCACCGAGGGGCGTCTGGACATCGGATGCGTTGCCGCCCACGGGCACTTTTTCTATGACCAAGCCAGCGGCGCGTACAGCTACACCAACGAAAACAAGCCGGCGACCGCGTTTCTTTTCAAGCTGATCGCGCAGCTTCAGTTCAGTGGAACGGTCCCCATGATCGATGTGGAGGCTTACGGTCAGTGGTTGACCAAGTGAGGGGGCGCTGTGGCAAGCATACGTTCGGAGTACCACCGGTTCCTGGCGCACTTGGCGCAGCGGCACGTGCACGACGACGTGCGCCGGCTGGCGCACCTGGTGCTCGATCACCTGCAGCCACTGGCCGAGGTCGGTGCTGCACGCCGGGGGCGCTCCACGCGCTTGGCGCCGCTGGCCATCGCGCATCTGGCGCAGATGCCTGTCGCCTACGACGGGGACGCGCGCGGCCCCGAAAACGGGCCGGCGCTCGGGCGACTGCACCAGCTCGAAGTCGGGCCGTTTCGAGGATTCATGCGGCAGGAGACGTTCGACCTCAGCCATGACATCACCTTGGTCTACGGTGCCAACGGCACCGGCAAGAGCAGCTTCTGCGAAGCCTTGGAAGTGGCGATGCTCGGTTCGATCAGCGAAGCGCAGGCCAAGCGGGTCGACCAGCGGACGTACTGCAACAACGCTCGCCTGCGCCGCCACGTCGCGCCAGTCCTGTCGTCTACGGCGGCGGGCGAAGCGCAGGCCGTCCAGCCCGACGAAGCTGAGTATCGCTTCTGCTTCATCGAGAAGAACCGCCTCGACGATTTCGCCCGAATCGCCGCGCGGACCCCGAGCGATCAGCGCCAGCTCATCGCCACCCTGTTCGGCGTGGACCAGTTCAGCGAGTTCGTGCGCGGCTTCAACCCCTCGCTCGATCAGGACCTGATGCTTGCCGGCGTGCAGGCGGCGCAGCTGGCGCAGCGTCGCCTGCGGTTGGCGAACTCCGAACAGACCATCGCCGCCTACCCGCAGAAGATCGCAGCGGTCGAGGGCCTGGAACAAGCTTTGGCGCAGCGCATGTCACCTGGCGCGACCTATCAAGCCTGCGTGGACTGGCTGCTGGGTACGCCGCAGCAGCAAGGACGGCTACCGTATGTCCAGGCTCAGCTGGACGCCAACCCGCCTGCCATTCACGAGGTGACCCAGGCCCGCCTGCAAGCGTTGCTGGCAGAGGCCTACCGCGTCCAGGGACTGTGGCAAGCGTCTTCCGCGCAACTCGCGGCCCGCGCGGGCGAGGTGTCGTACGCGAAGCTCTACGAGGCCGTGCAAGCGTTGGCGGACGGGGCGACCGCGTGTCCGGCATGTGGAACCGGACTGGCCGCTGTGGCACAGGACCCGTTCGCCAGGGCGCGAATGGGCCTGGAGCAGCTCGCGCAACTGGCCGTCCTGCAGCAGCAAGAGGCCGGGCATCGGACGCAGTTGAGCGAGGCGGTCCGAGCGCTGTGGGACGAAATGCGCCGCGTGGTGGCGGCGGCTGGGGTCGCTTGTCCTGCCGAATCGCAGGCCGCGGGCCTGCCACTGCTGCCTCCCACGTCGGCGGGCAATTGGCTCGGCGGCTGGGTGAATGGGGACCAGCGCGCCTGGCAAGCCCTCTTACGGATCGCACAGATCATCGAAGGCTTCGACGCGCAGGCGCGCGACGTGCATGCCCAGCGCGGCGCGATGGCCCAGGAGCGGGACCGCCTGCAACAGCATCAGCTGGAGATCGAACGGCTGCGGACCATGCGCACGACTGCGGATCAGGAGCTGGCGGCCGCCCGCCAAACCGTGGCCCAATTCGACGACGCGAACCGCGGCCTGATCCAGGCGGCCACGGACGAAATGCCGGTGGTGGTGCACCATCAGCGGGTCAAGGCCGCCTACGACGGCTTCCTACCCGAGATTCAGGCATACCTGACCGCTCTGCCGGGGGTTCTGCTACAGGGGCTGGGAGACCAAGCCCGCCATCTCTACAACGCATTCAACCGGGCCGATCCGCCCGGCGATCTGCTGCACGCGCTGTGGTTGCCCGTGGCCGAGAACGGCAAGATCGAGGTGGAGTTCGCCGGCGAGCCGGGCGTGCGCTACGACGCGTTGATCGTCTTCAGCGAAGGGCACATCAAATGCTTGGGTCTGGCGATTCTGCTTGCCAAGAACCTCGCGCAGGGCTGCCCCGTGGTCATCTTCGATGACGTCGTCAATGCGATAGACGACGACCATCGCGATGGCATCTGGCGTACCTTCTTCGAGGACGGTTTGCTCCACGGCAAGCAGGTTATCCTCACCTCGCACGCAGAGGAGTTCCTGCACCGCATCCAGCAGGAGTTGGGCGTGCGCCGCGCCGCGGCCATCAAGCGCTACAAGTTTCTCCCGCATCAGGGAGAGCACGAACTGCGGGTCGACAGCGACCCGCCAGCGAAGAACTATGTTCTTCTGGCCCAGCAGGCGTTGGCGGCTGACGAGAAACGCGAGGCACTGCGCCAGGCCCGGCCGGCGCTGGAGAGTCTGACGGACCGCCTGTGGACGTGGCTGGGTCGGCGGGCGGACGGCCGGATCGACATCAAGCTGAGCGGGCCCCGCGCGCCTTGGGAGCTGAACAATAAATGCACCAAGTTGCGGTCGGCCGTCGAGCGTATCGCGGCGCAACATGCGGGTGCGCCGGATGCCGTAGGGGCGTTGGTCAGGCTGCTCAATGTCAGCGGTACGAGTATTGAATGGGGTTACCTCAATAGCGGTGTGCACGACGCTCAGCGCGATCATGAGTTCGATCGGGCGACGGTAAGAACGGTCGTCGAGGCGGTTACGGCGTTGGATGCTGCTCTTGATACCCTGCAGAACCGATGAACGGCACACGGCTTTGCAGAGCAGTGCCGCCCGTGTCACCTCATAAGTACTTCTTGAAGCTGCCTGCGGTCAGGCTGACTGCCATCCCCAGCAACGCCGCGCTGGGCAGCAGGATGACCAGAGGATGCACCGCTATGGGCAGTGCGAGATAGGTGACCCAAGGCAGCACGGCCAACGGCATCAGGCTGGCCTTCGCGCGGTGGTAGATGAAGCCGGATTCGCGGCCCGCGCCGAACCGGCGCACATCCCGTCGCACCAGGCCGTCGATCAGGCCGACGAATGCTGCAGTGAGGATCAGCGGCAGCGTGAGTACCAGGACCAGCAGGCGCACCAGGAAGGTGAGCGTCGTGAAGGCCGCAGCGATCAGGTAGCTTTCGGCCCAGACATAGACTTGGCTGATGTAGTAGCGGAAGTTGCGGCTCTGCCCGTGGCTGGCCGCGCGGGCGCGCTCGGCGGTCTGGCTCATGCGCTCCAGCAACCCCGAGCGCACGAACACCCACTCGTACCCGGTATCCACCAGCTCGTGCGCCGTGCGCCCGGGCTCCTGCACCACCACGCTGCGCGTGAAGTGGTTGGACAGGTGCCCGAGTTCGTACTGCAGCATCTGCTGGGAGTGGCGCCAGCCCTGGTCCTTCCAGAACAGGTGCATGCCGACGCACTCCACCACGATCGAGAACAGCAGCGAGCCGATGAGCACCCCGAGCAGCCGGAACGGCAAGGTGATGGTGCCGACGATCAGCCCCTGGCGCTGGTTCTGCTCCCGCTGCGCGGTCGAGGCGGCATCCTTCATGGTGCGGCCTCGCCGGTGCTGTCGTCGGCGCCGGTGGCCACCGCGTCAGGCTCGGCTGGAGCGGCGTCATCCAGCAGGTCGTCGGGCAAGGCTGCATGCGGCAAGGCTGCGGAACTGGTGAACTCCCACCACTGCGTGGCCTCGCTGTAGCTCTGGCGCATATACCCGGCCAGTTGCTGCAAGTCCGTCGGCATCACTTCATCGGGGTCTGGCGCCGGAAGCGGCATGCGCACCTTCCAAAGCTGGCCGCCCTGCAGCAGCGCGAAGCATTGGCCCTTGGGCAGACCGACGACGTGTGACGGCTCGATCATCGGCACGCTGGCCATGCTGATGCGGTCCTGGGTGTTCGACGTGAAGTCCGTCGCGCCGCGGATGTCTGAGCTGTCCGTCGCGCCCGAGACGATGGTGGTCGTATAGACCTCGACCTTCGGCAACTGCCTCGTCAGCAGTTCCGCGGTGGCCGTCTCGCGCACGCGCAACATGAATAAATTGTTGAAATTCCCGATCACTTGGCCGGCCTTCGCGCGGTTGCCGATGCGGGCCTCGATGTCCGAAAGCGTTTGCGTGTAGGCGGTGACTTGCAGGCCCGCGCCACCGCCCTTGTTGATGAGCGGAATGAACTCGTCACCCATCAATTCATTGAACTCGTCCGCATGCACGTTGATCGGCACGCGCGCACCAGCCGATGCGCCCGGCAGGCCATCGTCGATTCCGTGCTTGTAGATGTGCCCAGCCACCGAGACGAGATCGCTGAACATCGAGTTGCCGACCACTGCGGCGACCTCCGCATCGGACAGCGCGTCCAAGCCGACATAGACGACGGCGCGCTTCCTGATCACCTGCATCCAGTCGAAGATCGGGCGCGGGTCGGCCAGGTCGGAGTAGTTCGGCGCCAGGAGCTGGGCGATCTTGCCGCTCGTGAGCTTTTCCAGCAGCGGCAGCAGCGATGCAACGATCTTGTCGAAGTAGGTCTTGTCGTAGCGCACCGCCGAGCGCAGGCCATCGAGCACAGGGTCGTAGTTGCGCGCCTGGGAGAGGTATTGCTCCAGCGCCACCACACGCTTCTCGCGCCCGATCATGTTCCTTGGGATGTTCTTCTCGTTGAGCTTGGCCTCGATCTGGACGATCACCTCCCAGGCCTTGGGCTCCGTCTTGGCAAAGTAGTGCTGGGCGTACTCAATGAACAGCGCGTCGATGTTGATGACGTGGCGCTGGATCAGCATGTAGTCCGGGCGCTGCCCCAGTTCCACCAGGGCGCGGGCGATGATGTTCACGAAGCGCCATGCGAACTCGCGGAACGCCGCGCTGTTGCCTTCGCCGGAGAGCTGCCCCGCGATGCGTGTCGCCACTTCCGAGATCCGACCGAAGCGGCCCACGGCGTTGTAGCGGGCGCTGATTTCTGGCCAGCCCAAGTGGAAGATGTAGAACTCGCCTTCGCGGCCCGCGCGCTGGGCTTCGACGTACATCCGTTTCAAGAGATCGGCATCCCCCTTGGGGTCGATGACGATGACGACCTCATGCTCGCCGGCAGCATTCCTGCGGCGGATGTCCTGCGTGACGAACAACTCGGCCAGGCGCGTCTTGCCCACCCGCGTGGTGCCCAGCACCAGCGAGTGCCCGACGCGCTCGCCCAGCGGCAGGCTGACGTCCACTTCGTCGGGCTCGATGCCGTGCAGCCTTGGCAGGCCGCCGACAGGCGGCAACGGGCGCACGGGGTTGAAAGGCGCGTCCCAGCCGGTGAGCTTCGGCAGGCGCGAGAGCGGCAATGGCGCGAACTCCAGCCGTTCCTCCAGGCGCCTGGTCAGCCGGTAGGCCGGCGTCGGCTCGACGTAGCGGCGGAACTCGGGCCGGTACGTCTGCATCAGCCGATGCGTGTGCTTCTGCTCCCAGAGAAAGCCGCGCCCCACGAATAGGCGCTGCTGGCTGACCGGCACGTCCTTGCTGGTCATCACGTAACGCGGCAGACGGCGGATGTTGCGCCGGTAGCGCAGGATGATGCGGGCATCGCGGTAGCGGATCGCGCCGTAGGCGCCGAACGCCAAGGCGCTGCCGATGCCCATGGCCGGGCTCAGCGCGAGCGACCATGGGGCCACCAGGCACAGAAACGCGGCGCCTGCACACGCCGCGACGGTGTATAGCTCCACCGCTGGGCGTAGCAGAACCTCGACCGGCTGTTTGCCCGACATGGCTTCATTGCTCGATGCCGGTGGCCGTGATCAGCGCCGGGTAGTGCCGCAGGCCCAGGCGATCGGCCAGGTCGTCGCCGGCCACGGGCGCGAGCGGCACGCCCGGCACCAGGGCGCGCAGCCGCGCCAGGCCCTGCGCGGTCTCGACGTTGACGACCAGGCCGACCGCGCCACGTTCGCGCAAAGCGGCGGCGCGGCGCTGCAACCAGGCCCGGGAAGCCTCGTCGTCGCCGATGACCACGAACGGCCGCAGGCCGGGCGCTTCGATCACCCGTCGCGCGACGGTGCCGGGCGTGAGCTTGGCGCTGCGCACCGGCAGCATCGCGGCTTCGTCCGCCCGTGTGGCAGGAACCTGGGGCGTCGGGATGGACGGCCGCGCCGGTGCGTTGGCGCGCGGCTGGAGATTCAGGGCTTCGTAGTACGGCAATGCCGACGTGCCGCCACGGTCCTCGACAACGATCAGTGGCTCGCCGGCACGCGAGGCCAGCGGCAGGCCTGACAGCAGCATGAGTAGGCCCGTGAACGCGAGATGGGCGGGATGGGGTTTCGTCATGGGGAGGTCTCCTGGCGCGCCGCGAGGACCGCGGCGGCTGGTCGCGTGCCCTGCACGCGGGCAAGGTGGCGCGACACGCTGCGCCGATAGCGGGCGGCGGGCTCGCCGCCTGCGGGGCGGTGGTAGCGGCCGATCGCCAGCAGCCAGTCCTCGCCGGGGGTGTGCTGCTCCTTCAGGATCTCGGCGGCAACGGCCAGGTTGCGATACGGATCCAGCAGGTCGCACGCGCCGGTAAAGCGGTGCTTGTGGTAGCCGAGGTTGATCTGGCCCAGGCCCGCATCAATGCGCGTGTGCGGCGTGGCGCGCATCGCCTGCTGCAGGCCAGCGCAGGCGTCGGCGCGCGTGGCGAAGCGGCGCGACTGGCCGGCGACGTTGAGGGACCACGGCCACGGCACCAGGCGCCCGTTGCGCCGGATGCCGCTCTCCTGCAAGGCCACGGCGTAGAGCACGGTCGAGGGGATGCCTGCGCGCTGGGCGGCAAGCTGGTAAGCCGGTGGCGGAACCTCCTGGGCCAGGGCGGCAACGGCATACAGGCCGGCAGTGAGCACCAGTGCGCGCAGGGGCATGGCTACGGCTGGCGCTGCCATTGGCCGTTCACTTCGCGCACGGCGGCGGGCAGATCGCCGGGCAGGCCCAGTGACAGCCAGCGGCCGCCGTCGTGGTTGAGCGTGATGCTGCCGGCGCGCACGCGCGCCGGGTCGATCTGCGCGCGCTTGGCCCAGTCGCGGATGCGCGCGTCATCCTGGCGGCTGCCCACCATGTACAGGTCGAACTCCGCGCCCGAGGATTGCAGGCGCTGCACGAGCTGTCCGCAGGCTGCGCAGCCGTCCTTGACGAACACCGCCATGCGGCCGCTGCCGCGCAAGGGACTGCTGGATGGGCCGGCGCCCGGCTTGTCGTCGGGCAGGTTCACGCGCTGCATCCCCGGATTCAGGCGCTGCCAGGCCTCGTCGTAGGCGCGCTGGTAGGCGAGCAGCTTCTCGACGCGGCGCGCTTCCACCTGCACCTGCAGTTCCGCATAGCGGCGCCGTTCTTCGTCCGTGCGAGCTTCGATGCCCAGGGCGGACAGCGGGTCCAGGTTGGGCGAGTAGATACCCAGCGGCCCATCCATCAGCTCGCGGTAGCGTGCCCATTCTTGTGGCTGCAAGCCCCATTCGGTTGCCACCCGGTCGTCCAGCACGCGGGCGGCCAGCGGGCGCTCCTGGCTCTGTGCGTTGCGCGCCGAGGTCGTTGCGGGCTGCTGCGCCCAGGCGGGCCATTGCGACGACGCCACCAGGACCGCGAAAAGGAGGATCGACGGCTTCATGGGGTGCTCCGGTCAGGGAATCGCCACGCGGCGGGTCTGGTTGCCGGCCTGGAACACTGCGGTGTTGCCCTCGATCGCCTGCAGGCGCCACGGGCCGACCGCATCCCCGGGCAGCAGCACCTGAAGTTGGGCGGGCGTGAAGTCCCCGATGCTCGGCGCGACGGACACGCTGCGCTGGCCGGCGCGCAGTTCGGCGCCGACGACGCGGAATGGCAGCGGCGGCAGCTCGGTCTTGGAGGCGGCGGACGTGCGCGATGAGCGCCGCTGGGCGGGTGCGGTGGCACGCGCGGCGGCTTGGCGCGCCTTGATCTGCTCGACCTCCGCGCGCAGCGCCTGGAGGTCGTCGGCCGCTGCGTAGCCACTGAGAGATTTCTCGACCTGGGCCGCGCGTGCTTCCAGAATCTGGCGGGTGTCTTTGAGGTCAGCGTCCGTCGCGACGGCCGGGCGCTGCTGGATGGCCTCGATCGTCTCGGCCAAGCCAGTTGCCTGCGCTTCCAGGCGTTGCAGGCGGGAATCCAGCCGCTCCTGGTCGGCCTGGTCGCTGAGGGCCTGGTAGCCCAGGGCCGCCAAGACGCTGAGGAAGATCAACCAGAGCCACATCAGGCTCTGCACCACCACGGCGGCGGTCGATCGCTGGGCAGGTTGCGGGGCGTTCATGGCTGGCCTCCCGAAACCATGGGTGCCAGCGGGAACGTCTGCACCGCCTCGGTGGCGGGTGGCTCGGATGGGGACTCGGCGACCGCGCGATCGCCGGGCCGCTCGAAGCAGATTTGCCGTGCGCGGTCATCCGCGTGCAGTTCCCAGGCCGGGCCAGCCAGCGTGAGCAGCGCATCGCGCAAGGTCATGGGGCCGAGGTGCAGGTGTACCGCCGGCAACGGCAGCGCGTACAGCTCGATCACGGCATGCGCGGTCTGGCACAGGCCATAGCCGCTGCGTTTGAGCACGTGCCGAAGCCCATCCCCGACCGTGGCGCGGGCATCCTCGGGCATGGACACGTCGATGGTCTGCAACAACAGGTCGCGCTGCGCCGCCATGGGTGCCAGTTCGACCAGTGTGTAGCGGGCGTAGCGCACGACCGGGATGTACTCGGAAGCCTCGGGTTCAGGCGCGGCCAAGACTTCCGCGATGGTGTCGGGCGCGACCGGCGCAGTCGTCGTCGCGCAGCCACCGGCCAGCACCGACCACAGCAGGCCGAGAAATCCCGCCAGAAGGCGGCGTTCGGGATAGTGAAACCACGGTGGAGAGGGGCACATAGCTCGGCGTCCTGAAACATCCAGCCCTCACCATCGCCGCTCAGGCCGCGAGCGGCAGCAAACAATGCGAACCAGGCAGCGTCCGATTTACCGGGAGCGGCAAAAAAAACGGCCCCGAAGGGCCGTAAGTGGAACGTGTCATGCGGCGACAAGCTGCCGGGCCAGTGCGACCTCGACGGAATCACCGTCCTGGTTCAGGACATCGAGCCCGGATTCGGGCACGTCGCCCGAGGTGGACTGCGAGACCATGATCTTCTTGGCCATCAGCTCCAGGCAGGTCATCTGCGAGGAACCGGCGTAGCCGAGGTAGATCACACGCACGGGCTGCTTCTGCCCGATGCGCCAGGAGCGGCGTGCCGCCTGCTGGAGCGAGTACACGTTGTAGCCCGACTGCATGAACACGATCGTCGGGAACTCCAACAGGTCCAGCCCCGTCTTGACCAACTCGGGGTTGGTGATGAGCACGTCGATGCCACGGTCCAGTTGCTCGGCGATCCAGTCTTCGCGGCGGCTGGCATCCACGCTCGCGCGCAGCACCGCCACCTTGAAGCCTTCCTGCTCCAGCAACACCTTCAGGCGCGACGTGGTGTCGCGCGTGCCGGTATAGACCGTGTAGGCCAGGACCTTGCGGCCCTGCGCCTTCTCCTCTTTGCAGATGTCGATCAGCTCACGCTCCTTGGGGCTGATCTCGAACTCGTTGAACTGAGCCGGGACAAACGCCAAGGTGTTGCGCGTGCGCGGATGCACCACGGTCTCCGACCGGAAGCAGCAATCCGGCCAGGCCAGCAGCACGTTGAGGACCACACCCAGCAAGGTCGTATCGCGTCGCGCCAGAGCCTGTTTCAGCTCGGCGGTCAGCCGACCCGCCAGATCGCGGTAGGCCGCGGCTTGCGCCGTGTCCATCGCGACTTCACGGAACTCCTCGTCATACGGCGGCAGGACGTTGCCGCCGATGTCCTTGAGCTTGAGGAAGATCGTGAATGGCAGGATGCAGCGCAAGACGCCCTTGGGGCCGAAGCCCGGGGCCTTGACCGTGCGCACCGATACCTTGGTGCCCTTGGCCGTCTTGTGCGCCGTGCCGGTGCTCTCGGAGTAGATGTCCTTCAACACCCCGTGATCGCGCATGAACGCCATCGCAGCCGAGGTCATGCTGCCGCTCGTGGTCGGGCGGTAGCCGTCTTCGATCATCCGCCCCGGAAGGGCTCGGAACAGCAGGTGAAAAAGATCATCACCGTAGCCGCCCATCAGCGTGCCAGTCAGCAGCAAGGTCTTGCGAGCCTTCGCCGCCAGCACGCCCATGGCCTGGCCCTGGGCACTGCCCCCGTTCTTGTACTCATGCGCTTCATCAGCGATGAGCAGGTCGAACGTACCTTGCGGCAAGTACCTCTTGATGAACTCCGAGGGTTGATAACCGCCCTCGCCAAAGCCGAACTCCATGTTGGCCGTCGCACGTTCCATGCGCGTGGCTTGACGGTCGGAAAACACCAGCTCGCCGTTGCCATCCATGAGGTTGATGAACTCGTGGATGTTGTCGCCCAGCATCGAGGCCAGGAAGCCGTCACCGAACTTCTGCATCAGCTTCTGCGCAGTGACTTCCCCGATGGTCGGGATGCGCTTCAGGGCTTTGAGGACGGCCGAGGACTGGTCGCTGCCGGACAGGCTGCGCGGGCGGATCAGCGTCCACAGGGGCGCAGCGCAATGGCTGCACTTCCTGCGGTACTCCTCGGCTTCGAGCGCGACCGGGTTGACCGGCTCGCCGTCGAGGTCGGTGATGACCGTGCCGCAGTCCGGGCAGGCCGCCACGTCGCCGTGGCGGGTGCGCCGCTGGGTGAAGACGGGCTTCCAGTGGAAACCCATCCGCATCCTGACGCGCCCCAGGACGAAGAACTCCTGGCCCGTGGGCTGCACGCCCAACTGCTCACGCAGCTTGAGGAGCTTGACGAGCGTATCCGGCCCATTGAGCACCCATACCTTGGCGCCGGCCACCGTCTCCTGGATCTCCCGCCGCCACTTGTAAACCAAGTGCGGTGGCGACAGGACCAGAGTGCGGCGGTAGCCTTCGGCGTTGAGCACGGCGGCCGCGGCGATGCCAACGGTCGTCTTACCACAGCCCATCTCGCCATTGACGATCGCGGCGCGTTCGCCACGGTCGATCAGCAGCTCGGCGGCGGCGTGGACGACTTCGGCCTGGGCCGGGAACAGCTTGCGTTTGAGGCTGGCGACGATGAGCTGCCGGTGCGCCTGCGGTTGGCCGGTATAGACAGGCGGGTTGGCGCTGTTGAGGGCGTCGAGCAGTTCGTCGCCGAACTCGCCGACGAAATCCTGAAGGCTCAGGGTCAGAGGGGATGATTCCGCGTCGAGCAGTTCGCCCTGTACGGGCGCGGCGTCAGCGGCAGTGGTTTCGAGATCGAAGGACATTGTGATGCTCCAATGAAAAATGGGGCATGCACCACCCCCAGCGGGGCAATGGCATGCCCCGTGGTGGGAAGGAAATCGGCGCGCGGCCGAAGGTGGTTGAAGATGCTGGCCTGAGTGGCCTGCGGGTGAACCGTGCTCAGTCTTCGGACGGCAGCACGATGGCAGTGACGCTGCGCCCCGCATCGGTGATGATGCGAATGGCGAGTCCCGGGTGGATCACATAGTGCGATTCCAGCGACGCGCCCGATTGAAGTGCAACGCCGTTGGCGTGCCATTGGCAGACGTTGACGTCACCCCAGTCGCCACGGGTGTGGCGCCTGAAGTACGGAATCGGGTCCAGGCGACCCGCGCGGACAAGGCGATCAATGCCTCGGCTGAAGATGAGCGCCCCGATGGGGAACGCCAGCCGCTGGCAGTAGGTTTCGATGCGATGCGATGCCATGGGCTCCTCCTTGAAAGGCTATTGAGCCACGACACCCCTGGCGGAGTGAAGTGGCTCCGTCAAGTGGATGGGATGACGAGGCGGCGCCTTCAGATCAGGTCGCGCTCTTCGGGAAGCTGGACCACCGTGGTCTGGTGGTCTTCGCTGGTCTTCACGAGCAACACCAGTTCCGGCGTGATCCGGTACTGGGAGATCATCAGGTTGTCCTGTTGGATTGCGACGTCGTTGGCTTGGCGGGTGGCCTCATCGATCTCGCCCCAGTCCCCGCGCACATGGCGCTGGACATAGGCCAAGGGGTCGATCAGGCCTCGCCGAGCCAGCCAATGCACCTTCTCGCTCAACTTCAACGTACTCGGTGCGAACAAGGGTTGCTTGCGCGGCGCAGGCCGCTTGAACGGATTGGGGAACATGGTGTTTCTCCTTCGATGTGGTACAGCAGGACGGCAGCGCGTCCGGTGGATCAGCGAATGGTCAGCACCTCGCCCCTTGTCGGGGAGCCAGGCGTCATGTCCCACGCGCGGATAACGGGCACAAACTTGTCGGTGAGGATGCGTGTCTCGGCGATGGAGCCGTCTTCGCGTTCGGTGAATTCCCGCTGGAGCGTCTTGTCCTTGTGGGTGTCACCTTTGACGACGAGCACGCGCCCCGTCTGGGAGCGCACGACGCCGGAGATCGCGCCCGCGGCCAGAGCCAGGGCGAGATGCCAGTGGGACAAGGCCCGCGCCGGTGGACGCAGCGACTGCTGCGCGGTCCCCAAGTGCGTGTCCAGCGACGGCCAAAGGCCTTGCAGCCGGCCAACCTCGTCGGCGAACTGTTCGGGCTCCATCGTCACGCGGAAGAAATGCTCCGGCTCGGCCGGACTGGCGGGGACGATGTACGGCAGGAACGGCCATTCGCTCGGCAGTTCCTCGGCTTCGACTTCGCCAAGCCCAACCTGCAGCAGCAGATTGCGCACGGCCTTGACGCCATCGGGTGCCAGCTCCCGCTGACGGACCCGGCGGCCGAAGATCACCACCTGCTTGAACTGCGTTTCCACCGCTCGGTAGATACGCAGATCGGTGTAGTGGCGCGTCAACCAGCCGACCAGCTCCGCGTCGAGCACGTAGCCGGGGACGATGAAGACCAGCACGCCGCTGTATTGCAACAGCGACAGCGAACGCTGATAGAACAGCTTTTCGAGGCGGGCACGGCCCTGGCCCTGATAGCCGATGTTGCCGTTGACGTCCTTGGACAGGTCGCCATACGGTGGATTCAGCCACAGTAGTCCGAAGGACTGCTTGGAGATCATCGTGTCCATCAGGTCCGCGTGCAGGCAGTGATCGACCAGGCCGCGGGCATGGCGCGCCCGCTCGGCGTCGAATTCGACGGCGAACGCCTTGGCCTGTTCGCGCCCGAGGGCATGAGAGGCTTCGGCGATTGCCACGCCTTCACCGGCGCAGGGATCGAGGATGCACATCGGCCCGTCGCTGGGCATCAGTGCGTTGAGGGCTCTTTCGAGCGTGGGTTCGTCGGTCGGGTAGTACCCATTTTTGGCGAAATTGCGGGCGAGCCGCGGGAACATGAGAGCCATGGAAGTCTCCTGGTTGGCGGGGATGAATGACGGAAGCACGCCAAGGCGTGCCTCCGAGGGTGGGTCAAGCCGCCACCGCTTCCGGCGTCCAAATCTTGGCCGGATAGGGATAGGCGGTGAGCGCGTCACTGCGGATCAGGGAGCCCAGCGCCAAGCTCAGCGCCGGCACGTCGATGGCGAGCCGATGGCCTTCCAGCGGCCCGAGGGCGGACGGAAGGCGGGCCAGCATCTCGCGGCTTTGCAGCAGTTCCAGCACGGTCTCGCGCCAGTGGTCGAGCAGCGGCAACGGGCAGGTGTCCCGCACCAGCATCCACAGGCGGTCAAGCCGGTGGGCGCTGTCACGTGGCAGCAGTGCCAATGCGCTGGCGTTGGCCTTGTCGGGCTTGACGCAGCGCCGGTCGAACAGCCACACGTTGGACAGCGAACCGAACAGCGTTCGCCGGTAGGCGCGCGTGATGCGCTTTTCCAGGCGATCGACGTTGCCGATGAATACCGGGACGCTGCCGCCCTGGTCGGTGATGACGTGGAACTGGTCCAGTCCCTGCTCGTCGCGCCCGAGGGTCAGGCGTGCAAGGAACTGCTGGACGGCGGTGTCGCGCGCCCAGATGGACAGGAAGATCAGGTTGCCCTGGTCATCGCCGACGCAAGCGTCGGCCATAACGTCCGGGCATTCGTCGATGTGGAACAGCGTGGTGGATGAAGTGTGTGCGTGCATGGTGGTGTCCTCGATGAAATGAGGGGCAGCACCGCCCGCAGGGGCAGCGAATGCCCCGTTAGGGATGAAGGAATGCGGATAAGGTGTTCGATCCGCTTGGGCGTTCAGAACGTCTGTTCGGTGAACGAGCCGTCGGCCTGATGCTTGACTACACGGTTGCCAACGTTGCCCTCGCAGTCCTGTTGGACTTCGGTGAACATGCTTTCGGGCACGTCGATGTGGAAATGGCGCAGGACCACTCGGTAGTAGTCCAGGTAGTGGTTGAACGGGTCGCTCTCGTGCAGGTTGCTGTACAAGAAGTCGTCGCTCTCGACCTTCGCGGTATCGTCGATCAGCTCGGCCGGCTTTTCGATGAATAGGAAGAAGTAATTTGCCGGCCGGTCCCAGCCCAGTACGACGGTGATGGGAAAGCCCTTGTGAACGGTGTCGAAGTAGTGCCGACTCATGGTGATGTCCTCGGTGAATCGGAAACAGCACCGCCCCTGAGGCAGGTGCTGCCCCAAGGGGTGGAGAAAAGCCGCGCAAGCGGCGATGACGTGTGCCGGACCTCAATAGTCCGAATCGCAACCGGACGGGCAATAACCCAGTTCGATTCCGTGCGAGCAGTAGCCGTTTTCGGCGTTCCAGTCCTGGGTTTCCTGCCTTTCGGCCGGTGTGGCGTAGCCCCATTCCTGTGCGATCTGCAGCGCCTGTGCGCGTTGCTCTTCCGGCAATCGACTGGCTTGCGCGTCGATCTCCGAACTGAAAAGCGTGACCCAGTGGTCCCAGGACAGGCCACAACCACGCTGGGCGTGCTCGGCGGCTGTCTTGCAAACAGCTCGCCACGCGGGTTCACCCAGCGAAGAACGGGGTGTATCGCAATCGATGGTGGACATGATGGAGACCTCCAGAAGAAAGCCGGGGGCCTCCCCGCATAGGGAAAGAGCCCCGGCGGGTGGATGAAGAACACCGCGCATGCGGTGTCTGCGATCACGCAGGTTGCAGTTCGGCCTGGCGGCTCCACTCCTGCGTTTTGAAGTCCAGCGCGTAGCCCAGATCGCCCAGGCGGGCGATCTGCGCGCGCAGGGCGCGGCGGTCGATGGTCGAATCCAATTTCACGGAATCGCCCAGCGGCCAGAGCAAGCCGAACAAAGCAACGTCGCCCTCTTCGGTGCTGCCAGGGGCAGCCGCCGCAGCGGGCGTCGGTGCATCCACACCGAAGGGCGTGGTATCGACCAGCGGGTCCGCCGAGGCCTGCACGGGTGCGGGCTTGGCGGGTCTGGAGGCCTTGGCGGGCTTGGCCGGCGTTTCCGCAGGCTGCGTCCCCAGCTCTTCATCGAGTGGATCGACTTCCTGGGTGGCGAAGCTGCGGGCCTCATCACGACTCAGTTTGTCGATGCCGTTGAGCGTCATGCCGTCGAGGTTTGCGCGCACTTCAAACCGCGCGCCGCCCGCGACCGGATAGGACTTCGCGAAGATGTAGCGAATGACGAAATCCCCGTCGTACTTTCCTTCGGGGTACTGCTCCAACTCCGCGTCTTTAACCGCGAACTCGCCGATGGGGGTAGAAAGGCGCCCAACCGTGAACGGGCCGTTCTTGCCCCGGATGGTCCGCAACGTGAGCTGGCCCGGGACGACGATGGGTAGGGCTGATCTCGTAGGTGCCGATGTGGCTGCCATGATGGTTCTCCTTGGACGAATAGGAAAAAGGCAAGGCCCCGTGAGGGGCCGTGCCGGATCAGAACGAAGCAGCCAATGCCGGCTCCTGCTCCTCGACTGCACATTCGGGCTCGCGCTCGGCGGGCTCGGCAGATTGGTAGGAAACGGCGTCGGCGGCAGTGTCGATGGCGTTGGCGGCTTCGGACGCGGGTGCGTCCTCCGCTGGCGCTGCCTCGGCATGCGCCTGGCTCGTCGGATAGACCTGGGTGCCGTCGATCTTGATCAGACCGATGTGGACCAGCGTCGATTCCAGGCTTGCGGCCGGTTCCCCAGCGTGCTCGCCCTTGGTGCGGATGTACGGATCGATCTTCATGTCGTTCAGACGAAAGGCGATCAGCACCTTGCGATCCCCTTCGATGGCCTGCACGCATCGGCGAACCAGATGCTCGGCTTCAGGGGTGGCGACGATCGTGTCGAAGTACCGATATTCCGGTTCATCGACAGGTCCGGCCAGCGCGGCGATGGAGCACGACAGGAACGGGTCACCATCCTTGGGGGTGACGTCCTTCGGACGGTTGAGGTAGCCGATGCCACGGGTGATCAACTCGTGCTGCTCGATCGAAGCCAGTTCGGCCCGCTCGATCAGCTCGGCCTTGAGCAGTCGCGCCTTGAGGGATGCGGCGGCCTGGCCTTTCTGTTCGCCCTTGTCGCGGATGTAGGCATCGCCCCAGAGGTCGCCGAGGCGAAAGCGCACCAGCGGTCGCTGCTTGGAATCGTCAACGCCGATGTAGCGCTGAACGAGCTTCTTGGCCTCGGCACCCGAGACCTTGACGTCGAAGTAGCGGTAGCTCGGGTCCCTGGCGGGGCCGACCAGCGCGGCGATGGTGCAGGCCAGGAAGGGCTGCGCACGGCGGCCGCCCCTGACGGGCACCTCACGGACACGCTGGAGGTAGCCGATGCCCGAGGTGTGGAGGTCGAAATACGATTTCTCGTTGGAAGTGGTGTTCATGGTGAATCTCCATAGGGAAAAGCGGAGACACACCGAGCCCACGCATGCGGGGAAAGGTGCGTAACCCCGCGGTGGGTTGATAAGGCGAAAGCATCCGCCACCAGGGACTGGTGGCCGCTCGCGGATGGATGCGGTGCGAGCTGGCTCGGTCACGCAGTGGAAACTGCGCCGCAACCTCGAAGACCGATGGTTGCCTGGCATGTCGCTGACAGCGTCAGCAGGCATGGGGTCAGCATGGCCGGGCCTCGCGCGCGCGACAGCAATCAATTGGCATCCGCGCGTTTCCCTTTGTCCACGCAGCCCGGCTCAGCGCAAAAGAAAGCCCCCGGTGTGGGGGGCTGCGAGAGTCGAGTGGCGGTTGCCGCGCTATGCGGGAGGCACCACCTCCAGCGACAGATGTGTGGCGGTGGCCGACAGCATCAGGTCGTCTTCGGTGTGCAGGATGCGCGTGAATACGCCGTCCTTCGGGTCGAAGTACTCCCCGAAGTCGTCGCCGCCCAGTTCGGCGCGCGCCAGTTCCCACCAGTCGTCGAACGGGTCGGTATCCGGGTTGCAGCCGACGGCATAGGCCAGCAGCTTCACACGCCCATCCGGGCGGCGCTCTCCCTGCTCGGCGAGGAAGTACACGCCCTGGTCCTTGACCAGGATGACGCGGCATTGGCTGGCGATGGCCTCGGTCAGCACGGGGCGCAGGTCGGAGCCTTTGAATCGCAGTGACATGGTTGAAATCTCCTATGTGGAATAGAGAAAAGGCCCTCCATCCGCATGGATGGAGGGCCTGTGGGCACATGGCCCATGGGCGAAACTTCGTGGCGGGACCCACGGGTCAGCCGTAGAACCGGCAGGATTCAGTTTCCGGCGTCATGCCGGCACCGCCTGGCGCTGCCGGGTAGCCTTGGCGTCGATCACGCTCACATCGATCAGGCGCCAACGTCCGTCGTCGATGAGTCGCTCCAGCACTTCGCCGAGCATGTCGAAATACACCTCGTCATGCCGATCGACCAATTCGCCGTCGCGATGCAGCTCCACCACGTAGGTGTCGCCGCCTCGGTCGTACAGCACCGTCACCCGGCCCTCGAACTTCGCGGTCGAGACCGTGAAGCTGATCGCCGGAGGCGTCTCGATGATCTTGGACGGCGTCGGATCGACCCAGGTGAAATCCCGGGCACCCGCATCGACCAGCATGTGGGTGATGCGCCGGAAGCCATCGGGCGCCGGCATTTCCTCCAACTGCTGGATGAGCTGACCCAGCTCCATGCACTGCGGCTCGGGAATGGGCAGCTTGGCCGGCGCGGAGCCGAGGATGTGCGTCTTGACGGTGTAGGGAATGCCGTCGGACGTCATCTCGGTGCGCTCTTCCGGCGTGTCCGCCCGCAGCCCATCGAAACGGCGCCGTGCGTAGGGTTGGACATGCACCTTGGCGCCTTCGTCGGGGACGGTGGTCACCAGCTTGGAATCGAGCACAGCGAACTCGCTCGGCTTGAGCTTGACGACGATGGCATCGTCGGTGATGGCGACTACCTTCCCGTCGAAGGGCTGGGGGTCGACGGCGAAGCCCAATGTCGAAGATTGCGGCTGATCGTCGAACACGCGGTACTTGAACGACCGCACGTTGCGGGGCACGTGGCCTGCGACTAGCGAAGGCATCATGGATTTGATGAGGGAACGGTCCATGGGAATCTCCTTGAGGAAGAAACAAGGGATTCCCCGCCCGCAAGGGAGAGGTCCCTTGTGGGTGGTGTGGATGGACGCGGTACGTCCGTGGAAAACATCGACCAGCACGGCTTCCCGTGCTTGCAGCCTTGAAGGTCTTGGCTGCCTGGGCATGTGTCGGCAACGCCGACGAACATGGGGCAAGAATGGCCCGGGAGTAAGCGGCCCGCTTGCAGGAAACGGCACCCCATCGCACCCGCTTTCCAGCGCTGCGGGCGAGAAAAAGCCCCTCGAAAGGGGCTTGGGGGTCAGGCTTCGTACACGAAGTAGTGTTCTCGCTGACGCGGGAAGAACACGTGCTTCCACGTGTCGCCGCTTGTGTTGCCACCGTCGAATACGACCATTTCGTAGTCGTCAATGTCGGTGTCCACCAGATCGGCGCTGTCGATATGGCGCATGTGCAGCGTACCGCTCATGCGCTCGAACACCAGGATCTGGCCGATGGCGTCGTCCTGGCTCATGGCGTTGACGCAGGCTCCAAGCTGATTCTCGAAGTCGGGCGTGGGCAAGATGAGATCGGGGAACATGAGATTGCTCCTATGGAATTGAACCAGCCCGGCTCCTGGTGGGAGGCGGGCTGGCATATGGGGGATAAAGGGGAAGGCTTGCGCGTCGCGTGTCTGCTAGGTCTCGGCCAGTGGCAAGCCCAGTAGCGCGGGTGCGTCGGCATCGAGGATGAGGATGCGCACATCTGCCTGGCCGGCCAGTTCAAGGATGTTCGCCAGGTCGTCAGGCATGCCCTTGTCGCGGTGCTCCTGTCGAAGCTGCTCAGCACTGATGCCCTCGGCATATTCCAGGTTCTTGTCTGTCCAGGGCGTGGAGATCAGCTTGACGCCAATCGCCGGGCTGTACGGAACCCGAAAGGCGATGAACAGAAAAGCCTCCGGCGTGGCGAGGTCTGCCAGGTTGGCGAGGTACTGGCCGGTTTCCTGGCAGATGTGCGCGCTGCTGACTTCCCAGCACCGGCTGTAATAGCCGGTCTCGAAACTCAACCGCTGCACCACGTCTCGCGCGGCTTCGGCCGAATAGGTATCACCGACATGGACCGGGCGGCCGTCGAGGTCGTTGCCATGGATGGCATAGACCACGGCGCCCACCACGCCTTCGCCGTTGATGCCTTCAACAGCATCACATTCAGCAATCAGCTCGTCGCTGATGGCGTCAGTGCCGCTTTTGATCAACGCGAAGTCGCTGGTGACGATGCAAGGCGATGAGATCAGGTCGTTGTCGGAAAGATGCGCTTGGCTCGTGTGGATGGATCGCCAGACATGCGGGCTTCCGTCCCCGTAGCAGATGCACAGCGTTCGGACGACTCTCAGATTCCAGTAGCCGCGTACAAAGGGATTGGGATTCTGGGTCATGGAATTTCTCCAGATTGAATAATGGAGCCAATTCCCGCCACCGGGAATTGAACCCCGGTGGGTTGAAAGTGGAAAAAGCGTCAGGCGGCACTGATCGAGGGCTTTGGGCCAATCGGCGCAGGCTGACGGAAGAAAAATCGAGGGACATGGCCGCGTGGACGCATGTCCCTCATGGGCAGTGAACAAAAAGACGGTGGTATGCCGCAGACCGGCTCACCAACCGCTGTAGTTCACCAACAGATCGGCGATGACCTTGCGGCGTTGCAGATCGAGACCATCGAAGTCCGACAGTCCTTGGAAGTGGCAGCGCTTGAGCATGGCACCGCCCTCGCGCGCGTTGTAGAAGCTGAACATGGCGGACAGGAACATGCGTTCCCCGCTGCTCAGGACGCCGAGTGCGTCGTTGGCACGCAGCATGTCGGGACGCAGATCCCACTTGCTCTTTGCCTGGTTCAGGCCTTCGCGCGTGCCGTCGCCAAACCATTGCGGGCCTGCGATCTCGACGCCGCGCTTCCAGACCTCGAAGAAGGCTTGGGGCGCGGCGGCGAAATGCTGCTCTTCCCGCATGATCTGATCGACGACTTCCTGGGGCAAAAGCTGGTTCATGACGTGGTTCCTCCAGTTGGATCAGGGTGTGGCGAGCTGGGACCAGCCGCCTCTTTCGAGGGCACGTTGAGCCGCGGCATAGCTGCGGAAGTACTGGCAGGATTCCCGCGAAACGGGACCTTCTGTATCGCGCGTGCCGATGTAGTGGCCGGCGGCGCTATGCAGGATTTCGAGCGGCAGGAACTTGCCGCAATGGATCAAGGCCAACTGGCCGAAAGAGGCTTGCTGGGACATGGACGGGCTCCTTGGAAAAAGCGGGGCCTCGTCCCTCACGGGATGGCAGCTCCCGCACGCGGTTGAGAAAAAAGCATCGGCGTCACGGGTGACGCGCGTCCGCAGACTCGATGCGATGGCGGACTGGCGGGTAGCGCGGAAAGAATCCGCGGCAGCCTGGAAACTCTGGCTGCTGGCATGGTGCTGACGAATCAGCGACACATGCGGGCAGCTTCATGCGCGAGGCGAGCCGCGTCAGCCGGAAATCGGCATTTGCAACAGCCCCGATTGGCGAACGCGGAAAAAAGAAAGCCCCGCAATAAGTGCGGGGCTGTCAGGAGGATGAGGCGAAACTGGGTCAGCGAGGCCTGTCGCCCAGTACATGCTGCTTCCACAGGGCGAATGCCTCGTCCGGTCCCAGCTCTGCGAGGATGACGATGGGCTGGCCCCGACGGGCACGCAGCGATGCGAAATACGCTGGCCGGTCGGCGATGGCGTTGAGCTTGATGCCCTTTAGGAACAGCAACTGGCGGGGGCGAACTTTGGTGGTAACGCAGGCATGATTGCGCTTGTTTGGGGCAAAAGGGCCAGCGAAGCGGGCGGACACGGCCAGAAAACCGCGACGAACTACTTGTACTTGCCAGGCGAGGCGAACGGGTGACATCAGCATATCGCTATGCGGTAAAGAAGACCGTCCTAAAGCTTGCAGGATCCCGGCATAGCTTCATCATCACCTCTCCGTGACGGCTCATTGGAACGAAAAAGGCCAGCATCGCCGTGATGGACTTTCATAATTGCCAGGTCAACTGGCTTGCGTGCTGTTTATTCACAGCAAGGCATTGCGACGTCGTTGCAGCAATCGCCGCCATCGCAACAGGGCGTTGCAGCAAAAGCGGCGGTGGGCGCTAGCATGAGGGCCAAGCCGCGGCCGCTCATGCTGGGGGCCGTTCTCTTCAGATTGGTGTCCTGCACCGTGTGCATTGCGAATTTCCGGATCGTCCCAATGTCACTGGGACTCCTTTGTGGCGGCCGGGTTCTCCACGCTCATGAACGACTGGGCCACCAGCGCGATCGCCCCGCCCACGATGGCCATGTCAGCGATGTTGAAGGCGGGCCAGTGCCAGCCGTGCAGGTGAAAGTCGATGTAGTCGATAACGTGCCCGCGCGTGGCGCGGTCGAACGCGTTGCCCAATGCGCCGCCCAGAATGAGGCTGTACGAAAGGCCTTCCGTTTTGCGCAGCGGCCGGGAGAGCAGCCATGCGAGCCATGCCGATATTGCGAACGCGATCGCCAGAAAAAACCACCGCTGCCAGCCGCCCGCGCCAGCAAGGAAGCTGAACGCCGCGCCGGGATTGAGAGCGTGAACTAGGTTGAAGAATGACGCCACCTCGTGCGACCAACCCAAGGGAGTTGTCGCGTCAATGTAGCTCTTAGCTGCCTGATCGCCGGCGAATATAACGATCGCGAGTGAGTACCACTGCGTCTTGCGAAGAGATGGTTCATCCATTGTTCATGCCGCCTTGAACTTCAGGAGGCGCAGCCCATTGACGACAACCAAAAGACTTGCCCCCATGTCAGCGAACACAGCCATCCACATGGTGGCATGCCCTGTGAACGTCAACGCAAGGAACACCGCCTTGATGCCAAGGGCCAGAACGATGTTCTGCGTGAGGATCGCCGCAGTGCTACGCGACAGCCGGATGAAGGCGGGGATCTTGCGCAGGTCGTCGTCCATCAGGGCGACGTCGGCTGTTTCGATCGCGGTGTCGGTGCCGGCCGCGCCCATGGCGAAGCCGATGTCGGCACGGGCGAGCGCGGGCGAATCGTTGATGCCGTCGCCCACCATGCCCACCTGGCCCTCGCCGCCGACCAGGCTTTCGATGGTCTTGAGCTTGTCTTCGGGCAGTTGGTCACCACGGGCTTCAGAGATTCCGACCTGGGCAGCGATGGCCGCGGCCGTGTGCTGGTTGTCCCCCGTCAGCATCAGCGTGCGCACACCCAGCGCCTGCAGGTCGGCCACCGCCTCACGGCTGGTTTCCTTCACGGTGTCGGCCACTGCAAAAATGCCGAGCACGGTCGCATCGTCCATCAGCAGGATCGCTGTCTTGCCTTGGCGCTCCAGGGTCTCCAGCCGAGCCTGGAGCGTCGCTTCGCTCAGGCCCAGCTCCTGGGCGAGCCTGTGGTTGCCCATGTGCAACATGCGCCCGGCGACGCGGCCGCGCACGCCGCGGCCAGGCAGCGCCGCGAAGTCGTCGACCTCGTGCAGCGCGATGCCGTCACGGTTCGCCTTGCGGGCGATGGCCTGAGACACAGGATGGTCCGAGCGTGCCGCGAGGCTTGCGGCCCAGGCGGCAACTTCCTGCGCCTCGCCGATCAGCGGCACGAAGTCGGTCTGCTCGGGCTTGCCATGTGTGAGTGTGCCGGTCTTGTCCAGGGCCAACGCCTTGAGCTTGCGCCCGCCCTCCAGGTAGACGCCACCCTTGATCAGGATGCCGCGTCGGGCGGCAGCGGCCAAGCCGCTGACGATGGTGACCGGCGTGGAGATGACCAGAGCGCAGGGGCAGGCGATCACCAGCAGTACCAGGGCCTTGTAGACCCAGTCAAACCATGCGCCGCCGAAGGCGAGCGGCGGCACGACGGCAACCAGCACGGACACCGCGAACACCGCCGGCGTGTAGACGCGGGCGAACTGGTCGACGAAGCGCTGCGTGGGCGCACGGCTGCCCTGCGCGGACTCCACGGCATGGATGATGCGCGCGAGCGTCGAGTCGCTGGCGCCTGCGGTCACCTTGTATTCGAAAGAGCCGGTCTCATTGATGGTTCCGGCGAAGACCTGGTCACCTTCGGCCTTCTCGACGGGCAGGCTCTCGCCGGTGATGGGCGCCTGGTTGATGGCCGATCGACCCGAGGTGATCAGGCCGTCCAGTGCGATGCGCTCGCCAGGACGCACGCGGACCACCGCGCCCTTTGCGACCTCCTTGGCCGGCAGCTCTGTCCATGAGCCATCGGCCTGCCGCACGGTCGCGGTCTCGGGCGCCAAGTCCATCAGCCCCCGAATGGCGTTGCGGGCGCGGTCCAGCGACTTCGCCTCGATCACTTCCGCCAACGCGAACAGGAACATGACCATGGCGGCCTCCGGCCAGTGGCCGATCGCCATGCCGCCGGTGACCGCGATGGCCATCAGGGCGTTCATGTTCAGGTTGAGGTTCTTCAGCGCGATCCAGCCCTTCTTGTAGGTGCTGAGGCCGCCGGTGAAGATCGAAACCAGTGCCAGCACGATCACGGCCCAATGATTGCCGTCGTTGACCCAGTACACGCCTTCGGCGGCCACCGCCGCAACGCCCGAAACCGCCATCGGCCACCAATTGGTCTTGTGCGCGGCCACCGGGGCATCGCGCGGCTCATCAGTCCTCTGGACCTCGGCTTCCATGCCCAGCGATTCGATGGCTTCGACTGCCGGCTTGATCGCGTCGGGTGTGTGCCGAACCGTGAGCGTGCGCTGCATCAGGTTGAAATCCATTCCCTGCACGCCCGGCATGCCTTGCAGCTTGCCGCGGATCAGACTTTCCTCGGTCGGACAGTCCATCTTCGCGATGCGAAGTACCGTGGTGGCTGTCTGCATGTCCTGCCGCGCAGCCTGCATTCCAATGGAAGCAAGCGCCTTCTCGATCGGCGCTGAGGTCGCCAGCGTGTGCTGGACTCCCAGCACACGCTGCATCAGATTGAAGTCGAGCGCGGTCACACCCGGCAGCTTGCCCAGCCGGTCGCGGATCAGCGCTTCTTCCGTCGGGCAATCCATGTTCTCGATCCGGTACGTCACCCGCTCGCCGATCGGCGGCGCGGAAACGGCAGCGGTTGGTTGCTGCTGCAGGGCCGAGGATGGGATCACAGCCGCGGCTTCGATCGGCCCCGTGTGGCCGAAGGTCTGCTCCTTGGCGCGCATGCCGATCGAGGCCAGGACCTGCTCCATCTGCGCGCGTGCCTGAGCGAGGTGTTTCACCGACAGGGTGCGCTCAGCGAGGTCGAAGTCGAGGTCCTGAATTCCCTCGACTGCCCCGAGGTGCGAGCGGATGAGTTTCTCCTCGCTCGGGCAGTCCATGTTCTCGATGCGGTAGGTGGTCGACACGGCGGCGTCTCGGACAGCCTGAGCCTTCATGCCCACCGAATTCAGCGCTTGCTCCAAGGCATCGGCCGAGACTTCGCGGTGCGAAATGGTCAACAAACGCTGCGGAAGATCGAACAGGAGCCGCTCGACACCGGGCATGCCCTCCAGCGTTCGCCGCACCAGTGCTTCCTCATTGCGGCAATCCATGTTGCTCACGTGGAAAACGGTGGTTTCAGTGCTGGCCTGCTCACTGGCGCACGCCGTCTGTTGGCCATTGCCGCCGGAGCAGGCGCATGGGCTGGAAGGTTCTTTGTTCATAGATCGCTCTTCATTGACAAGGTTTTCCCCGGATGCCATCATTAGAAAACCTCTAGTAGATATAGAGTCAAGTTTTTTATAGGAAGCAACCATGATGCGGATCGGTGAACTGGGCAAGAAGGCAGATTGCTTGGTGCAGACCGTGCGCTTTTACGAGTCAGAAGGCTTGCTGCCCGAGCCTGCACGTAGCGAGGGCAACTTCAGGCTCTATGACGAAGTCCATTTGCAGCGCTTGCTGTTCATCCGCCGCTGCCGGGCGAAGGACATGACGCTGGATGAGATCCGTCAACTGCTGAACTTACGGGATCGGCCAGAGTTGGGCTGCGGCGAGGTGAACGCGCTGGTCGACGCTCATATCGCGCAAGTGCGGACCAAGATGAAGGAATTGCGCGCCTTGGAGCGCGAGTTAATGGATCTGCGACGCTCCTGCGATAGCGCCCGAACCTCGCGCGAGTGCGGCATTCTCAACAGCTTGGCCGAGCCCGCCTGAAGCTCGAGCGTGTCATCGGTGCTGGAAGTGATCGGGTCCAGTTCTGAGAGCCACGTGCCGCGCTCCATCATGCGAAAGCGCGCGATTCTGACGTTTTGAGACGGCGTGCGACCGAGGGCGTGGCCCACAGGAGCCAGCGCGAGCCGGACGACCTGCGCGCCGCAATCTCCGCCACCTTACGGGTTCTCCAGGCCAGACCGAGCATCGCGGCGTGGCTGCGCAGGTGCAGGTGCAGGCCAAGGTAGCAGTGCGCCACGACGCGGCCCGACTCATGGGCACGCCACGCAACTCGCGATCGCTTCGCAAGAAGCCGCAAGGCCCGACTCGCGCAAGAATGCGACGTGGGCAAGATCGTATAGACAGCAGCGCAAGCGTTTGCCGCTGCTGGCCGGCTCCGGAAGGGATAGACAAGCTGCGGGCCGTAGTCCATTGGAAAGTCCATCTTTCTTGAGTGTCACTCTTTGGCGCCCAGCGTGTGCTTTTGCGACCGGAAAGCGCTGAACAAGTGGCCCCCGGGCATCCAGAAATCGCCGTAGTTGACTTGGGCGTCTTCGTGCTCACGCTTGTGATGCCAGCGATGGGCTTCAGCCACCCCGATCAACAATCCCAACGGCCCGACCCGGTATCCCAGATTGGAGTGCTGGAAGGCCAGATGCACGACCAAGAAGCCGAGCCATGCGCCGACGGCCAACCACAGCTTGGAACGCCGCTACTGGCTCAACGGGGAGTGGAAAGGCCGCCCGCCCTCTAGCAAGGCGGCACAAGCGAGCGCGACGATCACTGTGAGTAGCTCCGTCGGAAAAGACGGCCGGCCGGTCGCGAGCTCGCCGAAGAGCACAACCGCAGTGGCGCCACGGATCAGTGGATAGCAGCCATACCGGATGACAGTCGCAATGAAGGGGGCGCATTGGTGCTCATCTGTTCTGTCCTAAAGCTCTGACTGGATTGGAAAACCTTCTAGCTACGGTAGAGTCAAGGGCGTCCGGGAAGACCCTGTGGCAAGTTCGTTGCATCTGCGCCTTGACTCTCCAGCCGCTACAGGCTTCAGCATCCATCGATTTGGAAGGAACAATGCATGGCTGAAAACCACAGAAATCACGAAAACGACGAGTTGGGCCGCCTAGATGCGAGCGATGCGAAGGACCGAAAGATTCTTCTGACTGTGTTGCTGATCAACCTGACGCAGTCCGCCGCCGGCATTGCCCTTGGCATCTGGGCTGGCTCTACGGCGCTGATGGGCGCCGGGTTGGACAACCTCGCCGATGCGTCGGTCTATGCGGTTAGCCTGTATGCCGTCGGTCGTGCGGCAACGGTCAAGGTGGGCGCGGCCCGCTTGTCGGGTTTCTTGCTAATCGGCCTGGCCGCGCTGCTGCTGTTGGAAGTCCTACGCCGCTTCGCTGGAGGGGAAGAGCCTGTCGGCCCAGCCATGATGGCCATGGCCGCGCTGAACGCGGCTTTGAACCTAGTGTGCCTCAGACTACTGCGCCGCCATCGCGGGGAAGATGTGAACTTCAAGGCGTCAGCGATCTTTACCAGCAACGACTCCATCGTCAATGGTGCGATTGTGCTGTCCGGGGTGCTGGTGATGGGGTTCGGGTCGAACATCCCGGATCTGGTGCTGGGCGTCATCGTGGCCGCAATCGCAGCGAATGGGGGGCGGGAAATCCTGCGCGAAGCATCGGAAACAGCTCGCCGTAAGGCGGGCACATAAGGCATGTTTTCGCCCAGTTCATCCCGAGGTTTACCTCTGCAAAAGAGGTAGTCCAGCCTTTGGGCTACGGCCTCGGCTGCAGCCGAGCGTACCATTGGCGATGGCCGCGCGATAGGCGGGCATGCCGTTCTCGACCTCCGTCTGCCGTACAGCAGCGGTGCGCAAGGTTGAGGGTGCATGTCGTCTCTCCTGTTCGTGTGGCCCAGGCCAATGGCCGGGCCGGGACGTTGATGGGCAGGAGAATGGCGCCGAAGGCCCAACGGCCTTCGGCTCGGGAGAAAAGAGGAACCACCCGTGGGCTGATTGGCAGGCCCGGTCGTCGCTAGAACCGTCTGCTCATCAAGCAATCACACCCGGCCCATGTCGTGGCTGGGGCCGGCATCGTCTGGCGCACATCCGCGCACAAAGGGAGCCCGTTTTTGCACCGGCGGGCACCGGCACCGATTACCGCTGACCACGAAGGGTCTCCCGGTGGCTCGTGCAGCCTGGCAAGCCACCGGGAGACCCTTCGCAGAGGGCGGAAGAAACGCAGATCAACAGAACGCGCGTGGTGCGGCTCGCAGAGAAGCTACCTTCAGGTCCCGCGGCCGGGGACGGCTGGGCGGGACGCGCACACGGATCAAGAAGGCGTTGCGCGCTGGGCGTCCCGCAGGGCATGCGGCGGAGTGCGGGACAGGGGCCACGCCGCCGAAGGCGGGCACGGCTCACGGGGAACGGGGGCGGTCAGGAGCCTTTGCGGCCGCTACGGCGCGGGCGCGAGGCGCCGCGCTTGGAGCTGCCGGATTCGACTGGCAGCGTGCCTTTGCAGTCCGGGTAGCGGCTGCACGACCAGAACGGGCCGCTCTTGCCGCTGCGCTGGCGCGTGGGTGCGCCGCACTGCGGGCATGCCGGCCCTTGGGGAACCTTGATGGACAGGGAGGCGCTGCCGTACTGCGCAATCAACTGCGAAATCCACGCGGCCTGCTTGCCGATGAACACGTCCAGGGTGAGCTGTCCGGCCTCGATCATGTCGAGCGCCTGTTCCCAGACGGCGGTGGTGCCAGGGTCGGCAATCGCCGCAGGCACGGCATCGATCAAAGTGAAAGCCGCATCCGAGGCGCGGATGGCGCGCCCCTTCTTCACGAGGTAGCCGCGAGCGATCAGGCCGCCGATGATGTTGGCCCGCGTCGCTTCGGTGCCGATGCCAACCGTATCCTTGAGCTTCTGCTTCAGGCGGGGATCGGACACCAGCTTGGCGACGCCTTTCATGGACTTGACCAACTCGCCTTGCGTGTACGGTTTGGGCGGCAGCGTCTTGAGTGCCTTGAGATCGACGTCGGCCACCTGGCATGCCAGGCCCTCATACAGTTTCGGCAGCGCGGGCAGCACCTGGGCGCGGACCGCAGTATCGCCCTCGCCATCACCGTCTTCGGCCTGCGGCTCGGCGAGCACCTGGCGCCAACCCGGGATGACAACCTGCTTGCCCGTGGCCGCCAGGTTCTGCCCCCCGCACGAAAACTTGGCCACAGTGCGGTCGAACTCGTGGTGAGGGAGGAACTGCGCCAGGTAATGCGACCGGATGAGCCTGTACACGGCCAGTTCCTTCTCGCTCATGGCGGAGAGCTTCGCCGGTTCGAGCGTCGGGATGATGCCGTGGTGCGCCGTGACCTTGCCATCGTTCCAGGCGCGCGAGCGCTGCGAGCGGTCGAGCTGGCCCATGATCGAGCGCAGCGAGGGATCGGTCTTGAGCAGGCTGTCGAGAACGGTGGGCACTTCGGCAAACATGCTCTCGGGCAGGTAGCCGGAGTCCGAGCGGGGGTACGTCGTGGCCTTGTGCGTCTCGTACAGGGCTTGGGCAATCTCCAAGGTTTCCTGCACGTCCAGCCCAAGCTGCTTGGAACACACTTCCTGCAAGGTGCCCAGGTCGAACGGCAGCGGCGGGCCTTCGCGGACACGCTCAGTCTCCACCGACACGACGTGGGCACTGCCCGCAGCGCGGATCTGCTGCATGGTCTGCTGTGCGACCGGCTGCCGCAGGCAGCGGCCTGCGTCGTCGGTGCACGCATCGGGTGGAACCCATTGCGCGGCGAAAGTCGAACCGCCTGCGAACAGGGACACGGCGATGGCCCAGTATGGTACGGACACGAAGCGCGCGATCTCGCGGTCGCGGTCCACAACGAGCTTGAGCGTCGGGGTCTGTACGCGGCCGACCGACAGCACGCCGTCGTAACCCGCCTGTCGCCCCAGCACCGTGAACAGCCGGCTCAGGTTCATGCCCACGAGCCAATCCGCACGGGAGCGCGCCAGCGCCGAGTGGTACATCGAAAGCGTCTCGGCCGAAGGCCGCAGCTTGCCCAGTGCCGCCCGAATGGACGCATCGTTGAGCGCCGACAGCCACAGGCGTTCGATGGGGCCGCGGTAGCCGCAAAGCTCCACGATCTCGCGGGCGATCAATTCGCCCTCGCGGTCGGCATCGGTGGCGATAACCAGGTGAGTCGCCTTCGCCAAGAGCGCCTTGACGACCTTGAATTGCGTGGCGGTCTTCGGTTTGACCTCGACCCGCCAGTGCTGGGGAATGATGGGCAACTGCTCAACGGACCATCGTTTGAGCTGCTCGTCGTAGGCCTCGGGCGGCGCCGCCTCCACGAGATGGCCGATGCACCAGGTGACCGTGACGCCGGAACCGTTGAGGCAGCCTTCACCGCGCTGCGTGGCGCCGAGAATCCGGCCAATGTCTTTGCCCTGGGAGGGCTTCTCGCACAAGAACAGCCGCATATCCGTCCATCCCGATTCCTGTTGTTCATGGAGTTGCTGGGATCGAGGATGCCGAGCGCAGCCCCTGGCAGCAGCAAACAAGCCGCATGCGGCAGCGACCGCTTTCACGCCGATGAAATGGCGAGTGCGGGGAAGGTGCGTGGCCGGAAGTGTGCGGGCCGAGAGCCGCGATTTCCGGGAGCGCGCGTGGAACTCGGTGGACGTTGGTGGAGCTATCCCCTGGGGATAATTCGCAGCGCATGGAGGGCGGCGAAGCACTGCGGCAGCCGCCCTCCATGCCCGATCACTTCCTGCGCTTGGTCTCTTTCGGCGCCGTCGATTCCTGGGTGGCCTGGGGCTTCGGCTCTGCCTCCTGTGGCTTCGGGCTGAGGGCCACAGACTCGATGCGGTACGGCAGGATGCCGACACTGCGCGCGTTGACCTGCCAAGTCTCACGCGGCTGATCTTCGTTGTCCGTCCAGGGGTCGCGCTCCATGCGGCCGACGACCAGCACCCGCATGCCCTTCTGGTAGAGCTGCTGCCAGCGGTCGGCGTCGTGGTGCCAGAGTTCCACCGGCGCCCAGAAGCCGCCGCGGTCCTCGAACTCGCCGCCCTTGGTGGGGACGGGGTTGTCGAAGTACACGTTCAGCCGGAGCAACCGGCGAGGATCGTCGTTGCCATTGGGGAATTCGCGGTACTCGGGAGGCGATCCGATGTTGCCCTCGCCGATGAATTGTGTGCTCATGTTGGAATCTCCGTGGTGGTTGAAATACCCGTGCCTCGTTGGGCTCGGGCGCGTGCTCGGATGGCAGGCGCAATCACCGATCGCGCACTGCGGCAGGAACGGACGCGAGCCGGCGCAGGTAGGTGTTGTCCGCCTGCGCGGCCTTGCTGGCGCATTCCTGTGCTTGCCTGCCCAGGGTGTGCAGCAGGCTGATCTGCATGTTCAGCATGACGCGCTGCAGTTCGATCTCGTGCAGGTCGTGCAGCAGGTTGACCGGCGTGCTGGGGCTCGCCATCAGCTCCTGCCACAACGCCACGCCCATGGCCGATCGATCGTGCTTGCGCCAGCGAAGAAAGGTCGTGCCTGCGCCAGTGGTCTGCTGGGCCAGCTCGACGGGAAGCAGGTGGAAGGGATGCCCGCACGCCTGTGGCAGCACCTGTCGCTGCGCCAGGGCAATCAACTCGTCGCGCATGGCGAAGCACTGGCTGGCCCAGGCCTCGAAGTCCCCTTTACCTTTAAAAGGCTTTAAAAGGCCTTTTAGAGAGGCCGCGTGTTCCAGCCGCATGAAGGCTGGCTGTTCCAGACGACGGAAGTAGCGCGGTTCGCGGTTCGGGTCGCTCATGCCGGTTCGTCCTCGCCGGCGGCTGTGGACTTGGCCTCGGCCGAATCGGCGGCAGCGCCTTCGTCGGTGGGAGATGCGGCTGCGGCAGCGCTATCACCACGCTGTTGCAGACCACGGCGCACGACGGGCGGCGCAAACTTCGAGCGGCGCATGCCTTCGAGCACGTCCTGCGGCAGTTCGCCGAACTTCTCCAATGCTGCCCGAGCTGCGGCGTTCTTGGCCGCGAAGTCGTCGCGGGTGCAGCCCGAGTAGCGGTATTGCTGGGCCAGGCTGAACAGGCTGCGCAGCGCGTGGGCACCTTCGTTGAGCCAGCGCTCCAACGTCGAGCGATCGATCAGCGCGGTGTGGTGGGCGAGGATCAGCTTGCGCGCGATGTCGTCGTAGTCGGCCAGGAGATAGACGGCGGCAAAGCCCAACTGCGCATTGACGAACAGCGGAAGCTTGACGGGCTGCACGTTGAGGTTCTCGCCCAGGGTCAACGCGGCGGGCACGCCGGCCAGGGCCTGGTCCACCTGGTCGCGCAGCGTCTGCAGCGTGGTCCTGGTCTGGTCGAGCTTGTCTTCGATGCGAAGCATCCACCAGTCGCTGTATGGGTCGTCCTGCTCCGAGCCGCGCTTCATCTTGTTCATGACGGCGATGTAGCCGTTCAGGCCGACGATGCCCGGTCGCCCCTCGGCGGCGGCGCGGCCATGCCAGATGCGCGAGGCGTGGTGGGTGTGCAGCGTCAGCGACATCGCGCTGCGCAGGGAGCCGAGGTTGAGTTGCAATGGTTCGTTGCTGGTTGCCATGGTGATCGCTCGCTGGTGGACAGGGAGCCGCCAGCATCCGCATGCAGCGGAAGGCAGTCAGTCAACAAACCGAAATGAGCCGACCCCCGGTTCTGTGCGCGCTGGCGGCGCAGCGCGCAACGGTCCCCTGGGGACCGCTCCGCAGATGGGCACTCACATCGGCGTTCCCGTCCTCGGTTGTTGACGGTATGCGTGCTGCACCGCACGTCGCGCTGCCGTTCGACACGATCCTTCGCCGCGCAGCCGTCCCCAGGGGACCGTTCCGTTGAGCGCCATGGAGGTCTGCTTCATGGTCTTGCATGCGCTCTACTCAGGTTTTGCGCAGCATGTCGCGCCGTCGCCCGGCGCTTCACCGCACAGCCGTCCCCAGGGGACCGTTTCTGCCGACCGCCATGGAGATCTACTTCACGGCTTTGACAAGCCCTGTGCTCAGGATTTGCGCAGCAGATCGCGCAGGCGCTCGATGTGCTGCCGGGCCACCTCGGGCGGCACGACGTTGCGCGGCGGCTCGGTTGGTGGCGCTCGCGCCGCCGATGGTGTTGGCGGTGCCGGGCCGGTCTGCTTGGCCCAGGCATTGAACTCGCCGCGCATGGCGCGCTGGATGATGCCGAACAGATAACCGGCGGGGTTGCGGATGCCATGCTTGCCGCACCGTGCGGCCCATTCGTCCAGCACGGCCTGCCGCAGGGCAGCGTCCACCTGCTGCAACGCCATCTTGGCTCCGGCCTGCTGTTCCGCCTTCAGTTCCGCGAAGCGCTTGGGCCATTGCAGGTCGCCCAGCGCACGCGCCTGCGCGGTAGTACGTACTTCATCAATACGACTACTACGTACTGTACGGTCCTGCTTCGAATTCCGAAGAGCGCCGTCTGGCGCGGGTTTCGGCCCTGCTTCGGATTCCGAAGATGGGCGATCGCCATTCCGAAGAAGGCTCGCGGGCCCTTCTTCGGAATCGTGGACCGCATCCTCCTGTGGATAACTTTCGGAGGCGGTGATGCCCTGGTCGGCCAGGCGCTCGGCGAGCACTTGCAGCCGCGACGGCAAGGTGCGTCCGGACAGCATCGGGTCGTCCGCGATCTCCTGGAGGGTGTTGAGTCCCACCACCTGGACGGCCTTGGCCGAATGCCCCAGCGACTGGCTGACCAGGGCCAGGTAGTCGGCGTCGAGTTGCATCGCCTCGAACGGCGTCAGCGGTTCGTCGTGCAGGACGTAGAGGTTGCCGAGGATGCGACCGGTCTTGGGGTCGCGCCGTCGTCGCACGAGGCTCAGCCAGCGCGTCAGGCGCAGCAGCGTCAGCGCCCGCGCCACGGTCTCATGGGAGGCCTGGCCTGCGCAGGGCATCGACGCCAGCCAGGGGCGCAACTGCTCATAGGTGGGAAATGCCGTGACGCCATCGTCGTTGAGCATCAATCGGAACACCTGCCAGGCGTTGCGCTCCAGCGGTGTCAGGCGGCGGTCGAGGAACAGCCGCCGCGGCACGCTCTCGTGCCGATTGCCACTGAACAGGAAGGCGTCGCCGGACGTAGGAGGCGTGGGCGTTGGAGCAGGCAGGGACGCGGGAGCGCCAGAGCTGGACTTGGGCGCGAGGTCCTTCAGCGCAGCGTCGAACAGGTCGGCGAGTGCGATGGGGCCAGGGCGCTGGGCTCGTGGGGCGGTGTCGTCCACGGCCATGGCCTAGCCCAATCCCTGATCGACCCAGTTCCTGATCGCGGCCCAGACCACCGAGAGCGGCAGCGACATGCCCTCGGCCAGGTCCATGGCCGCATCGAGAATCGAGGTCTCGTCCTCCAGATCGACGTTCCTGCTGCTGGTCACGGCTTTCCATTGCCGCCACAGTTCGGTGTCCTGGGTCTCGTCCAGGACGGGGTGGCGCCCCTTGCGCTTGGGCAGGCCGAGGATCTCCCGCCGCAGGGCGACTTCCTGATGGGTCAGGCCATAGAAGCGGCTGACCATCTCCGTGCTGGCCCCCAGCCGCAGCATGCGATCGACCGTGGCGATTTCCTTCTCCACGTCCTGTGCCTGGTTGAGCAGGCGCTGCAGCACTTCGCGGTTGACCGTGACCGAGCACCACGAGACGCTGGCGTTGGCCAGCACGCTGATCAGCGCGGGGTGCTTGAGCGCATCCAGCTCGGCCTCGCCGAAGCCCATGGCCTTGCAGCGGCGCAGTTGGCCGTTGCGAAGGTCATACAGCGCCTGGGCAATCACGGCCTGGTTGAGCGGATGCGATGTGGACATGCGGCCTCCCTCGCTCACGTCCCGGGCGCCGTGGTGCCGGCTTCCAGGTCCAGCAGACGCCGGGCGAGGCGCAGCAGCCGAAAGAGCTTGACCAACGCCGTGTCGCTCAAGCGCCTTGCGCCGCTGCCATGGCCTTGGCTCTGGCCGTGCAACAGGGTCGGCAGGTCGGCGGCGAGCTGCGCGCCGTCCAGGCCCGCTTCGGCGACGGGCTGACCCGTCAGGGAAGTGAGCAGCGTCAGCACCGCGCGGCCGAGCGGCGACGGGGCTTGGCCGCGGGCGCGGCACGCAAACCCGATGCCATCGGCGCGATCCTCGATGCACTCGTCCAGGCCTGCCTCCCCGGCGATCTCGCGCGCGAACTGCGCGATGTGGATGCGCAGCCGATCGGGCGTGTCCAGGCCGGCGTCGATGTACCAGACGTCGGAGATCGGATAGAGTCCGCCGGCTTGCACCGGGATGGACTGCAGCACGCTCGCCGAGAAGTCGGGCGGCAGCGCATCGCCCAACTGGTCGGCGACCATGCGCTGGATCGATTGGAGCCGTTCTGTCGTCGGTGCTGGCGAGACGATGTGCTCGCGAAGCAGATCGCCCGGTGCGGCCGGCTGGCTTCCCGTGGCCGCTTCGCCAACCGCCGTGTCGTCGTGGCGCAAGGTGGGCTCGGACGCCGGAGGGCTGGCGGGTGGAGGACCGGCCGCCGCTGCAGGCGTGGCGATGGACGATGCTGCGCCCGGCGGAGTCGGCGTGCCGGCGGTGGGCGAAGGCAACGCCGGCTGCGCCGCAGGTGGCGTCGGGTCACTGACCAGCGCCCGGTGGCGGCTTTCCGATTCGGTCAGGTCCAGCGCCAGCACGTCGTAGCCGATGCCCAGCAGCTCGGACATCTGGCCGATCAGCTCGTCTTGCACGCGCTGCGGCGCGAACTCGTCGCCCTGCGTGTCGAACTGCGCCAGCACCTCCTGAAAGAAACTGTCGAAGTCCAGCGGCAGCGAACGGTCCTTGGCGTAGTGCTCCCAGGTGCGTTTGCAGGCCGTGCGCATGACCGACAGCCGCTCGACCTGGTGGCGCCCCAGGCCGCCATAGAGCACAGTGGGAATGGCGGGCAGCAGGTAGCGCACCGCGTCGGCCATGCGGGTGATGTGCGACCGCTGGACGGGGAAGCCATCGGCCGCCAGGCGGCGGGCCAGTTCCGACTGGCTCAGGGCGGCGCCGCTCTCCTGCTCGTAGAACTCCCGTGCTTTCTCGACGCCGAGCGCGCGCTCGATGAACGTGAGGCCGCCGCGCAGTTCGTTCTCGGCAAGATGCCCGGTCAGCGCGACGATTTCACCGCGCTCCGGCCATGGTCGGAACAGGCACGATATGCGGAAGAAGCGTTCTTCCTTGGTCTCCGACCAGAGTTCGCGCAGGATCGCCAGTCGCGTGTTGCCGCCGTTGCGGATGATGTAGTGGTCCTCGCCGGGCCTGCGCGTGATGGCCGGCGCCGCGTCCAGGCCGCGCTCGCGGATGGATGCCTTGATTTCCTCGTAAGCCGGGTTGCGCTTCATGCGCGGGTCATGGTCGTAGGGCCGCAACTGGTCCAGCGTCACGACCATGGGCGTGTCCGCGATCGGGTCGCTCAAGGCCGTAGCCGCTGGGCCGCTGCGCTCGAAGCCGGCCGCGAGCAGCTTGCCTGCCATGTCCTGCGAGGTCATGTCAGCCATGGCCGCACCCCTCGCAGTCCCCACGACCGCCGGCCGGCGCCATGCGGGCCTCTCGCTCGGCGCGGCGGATCTGCGCACGGGCGTTCAATTCGGCCCGGTGGTCACTCGCTGTCGAACTCGTGTAGATCGCCGCGCAGCCGGCCTTGGTGAACTTGAGGTGCCCGCCCGGCGTGCGCTTGACGTGCCAGCCCTCACCGACCGCGAACTCGATCAGGGCGCGCAGCCGCTTGTGGCCGCGGGCCAGCTCATGTGCGTTCGCCATGGGGCCTCCCAGGATCAAGAGGTCGCTGCGGGCGGCCGGATACTTGAGCCAGTCGGTCCTGCCATTGCGGGAACAACTCGCTGGCGAGCGCGCGCATCGTGTCGAGCGCGGCAGGGGCGACTCTGCCGGGCGGCTGGCGGTGCTCGACCCGATGCACCGGCAGGCCGCGCGTTGCGGCACGTGGATACGCTTCTATGGCCGGCACGTCGGTGGCGAGCACGCGGATGCCGGCGCTGTCCTGGAACAGGTCGCGCAAGGCCTGCTGGATCAGCCGTGCGTTGGCGGACACCGGGTGGACGCGGTTGATGAGCAAGTGCAGCGGCGGCGGTTCGATGCCCAGGTGCCGGTACGGCGCAATGTCTTCGAGCAACTGCATGGTGCCGCGCCGCAGCTCGCGTGCCGCGAGGATCTCCGGCGTGACGGGCGACAGCGCGAGATCGGAGGCGAGCACCGCCATCTCCAGCAGCACGGAACGCGCGCCCTGGGTGTCGATCAGCACCAGGTCGTAGAGGGGAGCAAGTGCTGGCAGCAGATGCCGCAACCGCAGGCGGCCATCCGGCGCATGCAGCAACAACGTGTTCAGCTCGCCCCGGTGGTCGTCGGACAGCACCAGGTCCAGGCCCGCGATGATCGTGCGGGACACGAGCTGGCCAAGGTCGCGCTCGTTGAAGGCCAACAGCTCATAGATGCCGCCCGGCGCGCGCTGGGTCAGTTCGTAGTAGGAGGACAAGGTGGGCTGCACGTCGAGATCGAGCAGCAGCACGCGCAGGCCCGCGTCCGCGGCGAGCCCGCCCAGGTTGGCGGCCGTCGTGGTCTTGCCGACGCCGCCCTTCGTTGAAATGATGGACACGACCTGCATGGCGCTCTCCGGCTGGGAATGGGAAGTCCGCGGGAGAGCGGGTCAGGTCCGGTGGTTGAGGCGCTCGGCGATCCACTGGTCGATTTCGATCGAATCCCAGCCGACAGCGCGCACGCCCAGGCGCAGCGCCTGAGGGAACTGGCGCTTCTTCATCAGGTTGTAGATGTGGGCGCGTTTGAAGCCGGACTTCGCTTCGACTTCATCGAGCCGCAGGATGCGGCGCTCGTTCGGCGGGAGTACAGGGGTCTGCGACATGGCGGTCACTCCTGAACGCTCGGTGGCGTTTGTTGGCGTGACCTCTATTCAATAGACCTGGCTGCGGAAAGACATTGCAAATGCAATCTCCGCGATTGCACATACAAGCTGGATAACCTCATGCGCTTGCGCTACGAACGTACCTCTTAGCGTTGGCGAACTTTCCGTTTAAGGTGCGCTCAGTGATGCCCATGGTGCCGCCGTAGTGGGCGACCAATGCAGAGACAAGGGCCTCCTGCGTTTTGAAGCTGGAATAGGGCACGCCTGAAGGCGACTGGCTCAGCATCAGCGTCAACATCCCTCCAATGATGTTGAGATAGGTCGTTTCCGCCCGTTCGCTGATCTCGCATTGCTTGGATGCCAACAGCACCGAGGATTGCTTGAGTAGCGTGTCGTGCTGCTCCTGCAGTTCTCGCATCTCACGTCGGGCTTGTTCAAGCGCGGCCTGAAGGGCCAGCCGCTCCACGAGGATCGCCTGTCCTGTTTCCATGGTGATGAAAGGATGCGCCATGCGTTCGCCACGGCTGAACAGAAATCCTGGCCGGTGCTCGGGATAGTGGGTGCGCATCCAGCGTTTTAGATCGACATGGCGAACAGTCAGATCCAGAGAATTGAGCAGGTTCGGATCATTGAGCGTGATCCCGTTCTTGCCGTAGGGCAGCTCTCCGTTGAGGATGCCGTCATAGATACGTTCCGAGTGCAGCCGGCACTCATTCCATCGAGGGCAGTTCAGCGACCGAGGCAGGACACGCGGTGACGCGATCGTGGCCAGGATCATCGGGAGATACCGCAGCAACCCAGCCCATCGGATGGCCGCCTCGATGGGACGATAGAACACCTTTGATGTTGAAATGTCCTTGTGCATGTCTTCGTCTCCTTTCGGGTGCGCTACATCACCGGCTCCTTTCTTGCCCAAGGGCTGTTGTGTCGTTATGGCCTGCGACGGACGCTTGAGGCGATGCCCTAAGCGAAGGCGGAGGAGGCCATTGGCGTCCGCCGCAGGTGGCCTTGTCTTGCTTGATATGCAAGAATCGATCAGTTGCCGGCCCATCGAGCGATGAGGACGCAAGCTCGATATTGGCGCTCACGGTACCAGCGTCATAGGTGGCGCAAAGCCCATCAAGACCGATTTGGTATGGTCTGATATCCAGACGGTTCAAGACCAGCGAGTTGAAGCGTTCGACGCCCCTACGTCCAGTTGGGGACTGGAAATCAGCGGTTAGTGATGCATCGCTCCACATGCTGATATATCGACAAAGTATCTGCCGCAGTACCAGTGACCCTGCCAGGTTGCCCCAGCACATAGGAGACGGAGATGGCTGAACATTCCCATGAACATCAACATCACACATCCGGTCAGATGGGTAAGCACGGCCGACCATACGCCAAGTTCTGGGTGAACATGGTGTTGGGCCTCGTCGTCATGTACTTCGTAATGTTCAGCATGATCGACGGCGCCAGGGACTTCAGAAACAATCTCAACATGCTCTACATGGCGGTCACTATGTGGGCGCCAATGGGCATCTTCATGCTAGCGACAATGCCCGGCATGTTTCCAAACCGGCGGCTCAATCTCGTGCTGTACGGCTTGTTTGCCGTTCTCACACTCGGTTCTTTTGCCGCTACCCGTGCTCAAACCGGAATCGGCGATCGACAGTTCATCGCGTCTATGGTCCCGCACCATTCGGGAGCGATCCTCATGTGCCGCGAGGCGCAGCTCTCAGATCCGGAACTCGTCAACCTATGCCAAGCGATTTCCGATGGCCAGCGCGCGGAGATCGAGCAGATGAACCGGATTGCTGCACGCCTTCGTTGAGGCTGGCTGCCACTACACTGGCGCCGCGTTGCGCTCCGGCGAAGTTAGCCGCAGCGATGTAAAGATGAGTACTTGCGGTGTTCCGATGCCGGCGGTTGTGTCCTACAGCCGTCCAGGTGCCAGGTAGTCCACGCGACACCACCCCGCGCTGCCTGCGGAGCGAGCGCAAGTCATGATCGTCGCAAGTTGGAGTTCGATAGCGAACCCGCTCAGCAGCTGGACGCATCAGGCGTAACGACGGGTGGATGGATCATCCTTGGACGCTGGTGGAAGTGGTTGGATGAACTTTGTTGCCGAGGGCGAAAAACAAGGCTATAATTGAGTTCTTCGCTGATCACCACAGTGGAGAAAGTGATTGGGAAACAGAGACTTAGCGCTCTAGTGCATGACTCGTTTCCCGCTCCAATTCGAGATCCATGGAAAGCCCTTCCATGGAGTGTAAAAAAGGAGCCTTGCGGCTCCTTTTTTCGTTTCGGGACCCTCCCTGTCCATCCGGAGCAGGCCCTGGAAGCCTTATCGGCTGGCCGGCGACAGCGGGGCGAGGTAGTCGTCGCGGCCTTGGCGGAAGCGGCTGGTTTCCTGCTTCAACCAATGCGCCAGCGCATCCACGCGCGGCGGCGGCTGGGCGACGTGTACCAGGCGGTACGCGGCCGGCGAGCGTACCGCGCGCCCGAACAGCGGCACCAGGCGACCTTCCCGCAAGTGATCGATGACCAGGGCCAGGCGTCCGATGGCGATGCCCTGGCCGTTCAGGGCGGCTTCCACGGCCAACTGCGCCATGTTGAAGCGCCTGCCCTGGGTGATGGACACCCTGTCGGCGCCGACCGTGTCCAGCCAGTACCGCCATTCCGCATCGGCCGAGGCGCCTGGCCAGGCCACCGCGTCGTGCAGCAGCATGGAACCGTCCAGGTCGGAGGGAGTGCGCAGCGCCGGATGCGCTTCCACGAAATCCGGACTGGCGACGGGAAGCAGATATTCGTCCAGCAGATGGACGGATTCCAGGTCGCGATATTCGCCCAGGTCGTAGCGGATCGCGGCATCGATCTCCTCCCTGAGCACCGTCGCCATCTCCAGCACATGGAATTCGGCGGACACGCGCAGGTCGATCTCGGGGTACTCGCGGTAGAACGCGCCGATGCGCGGCATGAGCCAGAGCAGCGCGAAGGACGAATAGCAGCTCAGCACCAGCGAGCCGTCGGTGCGCCGGTCCTGCAGCCGCGACAGGGCCAGTTCGAGCTGGTCCAGGGCGGTCGTGACGGTTTCGCGGAGTTTCTCGCCTTCGCTGGTAAGCACCAGTTGGCGCGGCAGGCGGCGGAAAAGCACGACGCCCAGCCGGTCTTCCAGCTCGCGAACCTGCTGGCTGATTGCGCCCTGGGTAAGGGACAGTTCGGAAGCCGCCTGCGTGAAGCTGCCGGCGCGGGCGGCCGCCTCGAAGCAGCGCAGCCAGGCCATTACGGAGCTGTTGAGGTGTCTCCGCCGCACTCTTGGTTCCTTGCACGCACTCGGACTAATGGATGCCCCAGTATAGATCGTTTGACCACCCGGGTACCGGTTAGCAGAATGATTTGCTTTATCCGCCCCGGAGGTTCGCATGTCCATCCAGACCGATGCAGTCCGCTTCACGGAGGACCACGAATGGCTCCGGCCGGATGCGGACGGCGGCGTCGTCGTCGGTATCACGGATCACGCGCAATCGGCGCTCGGTGACCTGGTGTTCGTCCAGCTTCCCGCCGTCGGCTCGCACTACGATGCCGGCGACGAGCTTGCGGTGATCGAATCGGTCAAGGCGGCCGGCGACATCAAGGCGCCGCTGTCCGGCACCGTCGTCGCGGTCAACGAGGCAATCGTGCAGGATCCCGGCAAAGTCAACAGCGACCCGCTGGGCAGCGGCTGGTTCGTGAAGCTCGCGCCCGACGAAGCGCCGAGGCTGGACGGGCTGCTGACCGCGCAAGCCTATGCCCGGCTCATCGAGGGCTGAGGACGGACCGGCACGAACAGAGGAAGCTTCATGACCAAGCACGCAACCGACACCGCACGCCGTATCCCCTATGCCGGGCTGACCCAGGCGGACGATTTCATCGGCCGCCATATCGGACCTTCCGCGGCCGACCAGGCCGAGATGCTGGGCTCGCTCGGACTCGCATCGATGGGCGAGCTGATAGAGAAGGTGGTCCCCGCTTCGATCCTTGCGCGGTCGCCGCTGGCGCTCGGCCAGCCGCGCAGCGAACCCCGGGTGCTGGAAGACCTCAAGCGCATCGCGGCCGGGAACCGGGTGATGAAGTCCTGCATCGGCCAAGGCTACTACGACTGCCACACGCCGACGGTCATCCTGCGCAATCTGCTCGAGAATCCGTCGTGGTACACGGCCTATACGCCCTACCAGCCCGAGATCTCGCAGGGCAGGCTCGAAGTCCTGCTGAATTTCCAGACGATGGTGAGCGACCTCACGGGGATGGACATCGCCAACGCTTCGCTGCTGGACGAGGCGACGGCGGCGGCGGAGGCGATGACCTTCTGCCGGCGCCTGGCCAAGAACAAGGCCAACCGTTTCTTCGTATCCGGCGATTGCCATCCCCAGACGCTGGACGTCGTCCGCACGCGCGCCGAGCCGCTGGGTATCGAGGTGATCGTGGGCGACGAGCGCACGGACCTCGCGGCCGTGGACTGTTTCGGCGTCCTGCTTCAATACCCCGGAACCAGCGGCGAGGTCGGAGACCTGGCCAGCATCGCCGATCAGGCGCATGCGAAGGGCGCGCTGCTTGCGGTGGCCGCGGATCTGCTTGCCTTGACGCTGCTGCGCCCGCCCGGGGAGTGCGGGGCCGACGTCGTGGTCGGATCGGCGCAGCGGTTCGGCGTGCCGCTGGGCTTCGGCGGCCCGCACGCGGCGTACTTCGCCACGCGCGAGGCGTACAAGCGCGAGATGCCCGGCCGCCTCATCGGCGTGTCGGTGGACGCGCAGGGACGCAAGGCGTACAGGCTCGCCTTGCAGACGCGCGAGCAGCACATCCGGCGCGAGAAGGCGTCGAGCAACATCTGCACGGCGCAGGCCTTGCTGGCCATGATGGCCGCGATGTACGCCTCGTATCATGGGCCGAGCGGCCTGGCGACGATCGCGCGGCGCGTCCACCGACTTGCGGCCACGCTGGCCCGGGGCTTGCGCGAGCTGGACCTGGAGGTGCCGACGCACGTGTTCTTCGACACGATCACGGTAAGGACGGGCCGCCGCACGGACGAGATCCACCAGGCCGCGCGGGCGCGCGGGATCAACCTGCGCGAGATCGACGACGCCCACGTGGGCATTTCGCTGGATGAGACCAGCGGCGTGCCGGAAGTGGAAGCCCTGTGGGCGGCGTTCGCTCCCGCCGGACTGCGGGCGCCGGGGTTCGAGGCGATCGAGGCCGGCACCGACGACCGGTTCCCGGAAGCGTTGCAACGCACGTCGGCCTTCCTGACCCATCCCGTCTTCAACACCTATCACAGCGAGACGGATCTGCTGCGCTACCTGCGCAGCCTCGCCGACAAGGACCTCGCCCTGGACCGTACGATGATCCCGCTGGGATCATGCACGATGAAGCTGAACGCCACCACCGAAATGATTCCGGTGACGTGGAAAGAGTTCGGCGGCCTGCATCCCTTCGCTCCCATCGAGCAGGCCCGGGGCTATCTGCAACTGGTGACCGAACTGGAGCAGATGTTGTGCGCGTGCACCGGGTACGACGCCTTCAGCCTGCAGCCGAACTCCGGTGCGCAAGGCGAGTACGCCGGCCTGCTGGCGATACGCGGCTGGCACGCGAGCCGTGGGGAAGGGCACCGCAACGTGTGCCTGATCCCCTCGTCGGCGCACGGAACGAATCCGGCATCGGCGCAGATGGTCGGCATGAAGGTGGTGGTCGTCGCGTGCGACGAGAACGGCAACGTCGACCTCGAAGACCTGCGGAAAAAAGCGTCGCAGCATGCGGCCGACCTCGCGGCCATCATGATCACGTACCCGTCGACACATGGCGTGTTCGAAGAGGAGGTGGCCGAGGTCTGCGCCATCGTCCACGAGCATGGCGGCCAGGTCTATATCGACGGCGCCAACCTGAATGCCCAGGTCGGCCTGGCGCTGCCGGGGGCCTATGGCGGCGACGTGTCCCATCTCAACCTGCACAAGACCTTCTGCATTCCGCACGGCGGCGGCGGGCCCGGCGTCGGGCCGATAGGCGTCAAGGCCCACCTGGCGCCCTTCCTGCCGGGACACCGCCGGTTCGAGCGGCGCACGGAAGGCGCCGTCAGCGCTGCTCCGTGGGGCAGCGCGAGCGTCCTGCCGATCACCTGGGCCTATATTGCGCTGATGGGCGCGGACGGCTTGAAGCGCGCCACCGAGGTCGCCATCCTCAGCGCCAACTACATCGCCCGGCGGCTGGCGCCGCATTATCCGATCCTGTATACGGGCGTGCACGGCATGGTCGCCCACGAGTGCATCATCGATCTGCGTCCGATCAAGGACAGGACCGGCGTGTCGGCGGAAGACGTCGCCAAGCGGCTCATCGACTTCGGGTTCCATGCGCCGACCATGTCGTTCCCGGTGCCGGGCACCTTGATGATCGAGCCGACCGAAAGCGAACCCAAGGCCGAACTGGATCGTTTCTGCGATGCCATGATATGCATCCGCGAGGAAATCGACGCGGTGGAGCGCGGGGCCTTCGGCCGCGATGACAATCCGCTGAAGAACGCGCCGCACACGGCCCTGGACGTCGTTGCGAGCGAGTGGACCAGGCCCTACTCGCGCGAGCAGGCCGCGTACCCCGTGCCGTCGCTGCGGCAGTCCAAGTACTGGCCGCCGGTGGGCAGGGTGGACAACGTCTACGGAGACCGCAACCTGGTCTGCTCGTGCCCCCCGATGTCCGACTACGAAGGCGGCCAGGCAGGCGCCCCGGCCAGGCAATCGCTTGCCGACCGCGGTTAGCGTGCCCGGGAGAGTTCCATGTCGGTGAGCGCCCTCGACATCTTCAAGATCGGAATCGGGCCGTCGAGTTCCCATACGGTGGGGCCGATGAAGGCGGGCCTGAAGTTCGCGGACGGCCTGCGAAACTTGGGCCTGCTCGAGCGGGTGTGCCGTATCCGGGCCGAGCTGTACGGGTCGCTGGGGGCCACGGGCAGGGGACACGCCTCGGACGTGGCGGTCCTGCTCGGCATCGAAGGCGAGGAGCCCGAGCGGGTCGATACGGAAAGCATCCCGGACCGGCTGGCCGCCATCCGCGAGCACAGGTGCATGAACGTGCTGGGCGTGCACCAGATCCGGTTCGACGAGAAGACCGATCTCGTCCTGCATCGGCGGGAAAGCCTGCCGTTTCATCCGAACGGCATGCGGTTCACGGCGTTCGACGAGGCGGGCGAGGTGTTGCGGTCGCGCGTGTACTACTCGGTGGGGGGCGGTTTCGTGCTCGACGAGTCGGTGGCCGAGGGTTCGCCGATCGTGGCGGACGACCGGCCGCTGGCATACCCGTTCGATACCGCCGACGCGCTGCTGGCGCACTGCCGGCAGACCGGACTGCCGATCAGCGCGCTGATGATGAAGAACGAGGAAGCCTGGCGGCCCGAGGAGGAAACACGCGCGGCCCTGCTGCGGATCTGGAGCACGATGGAGGAGTGCGTGCGGCGCGGTTGTCGCAAGGAAGGGGTGATGCCCGGCGGCTTGCGCGTCAAGCGTCGCGCCGCCGAGATGTACCGGAAACTGACGAGCCAGCCGGAAGCCGGCCTGCGCGATCCTCTGTCCGTGATCGACTGGGTCAATCTTTATGCCTTGGCCGTGAACGAAGAGAACGCCAGCGGCGGACGAGTCGTGACGGCGCCAACGAACGGCGCGGCCGGTATCGTGCCCGCGGTGCTGCACTACTACATGCGCTTTGTTCCGGGCGCCACGTCCGACGGCGTCGTCCGCTTCCTGCTCACTGCCGCGGCCATCGGCATGCTGTACAAGCAGAACGCCTCGATATCGGGCGCGGAGGTGGGCTGCCAGGGCGAGGTGGGCGTCGCATGCTCGATGGCCGCCGGCGGGCTGGCGGAAGTGCTGGGAGCCACGCCGCGGCAGGTCGAGAATGCGGCGGAAATCGGCATGGAGCACAACCTTGGCCTGACCTGCGATCCGGTCGGGGGACTGGTCCAGGTGCCTTGCATCGAGCGCAACGCGATGGGGGCGGTCAAGGCCATCAATGCCGCGCGTATCGCGCTCCAGGGCGATGGCAGCCACTGCGTGTCGCTGGACAGGGTCATCAAGACCATGCGCGAGACCGGCGCCGACATGAAGGTCAAGTACAAGGAGACGGCCCGCGGCGGGCTGGCCGTCAACGTGATCGAGTGCTGATTGGGAACCGATGAATGACTGAATCCGCTCTTGCGCCCCTGGCGCAGACGCCCCTGCATGACCTGCACCTCGAGCTCGGGGCACGCATGGTCCCCTTCGCGGGGTACGCGATGCCGCTCCAGTACCGCGACGGGATCCTGAAGGAACATCTTCATACGCGGGCCAGGGCAGGTTTGTTCGACGTATCGCACATGGGCCAGATCCGCCTGTCCGGGCCGCAGGCGGCCGCGGCGCTCGAGACCCTCGTGCCCGTCGACATCGTCGATCTGCCCGCAGGCCAGCAGCGCTACGCCATGTTCACCAACGAGCGCGGCGGAGTGATGGACGACCTGATGGTGGCCAACGCCGGCGATTCGCTGGTCCTCGTCGTCAACGCGGCCTGCAAGGAGCAGGACATCGAATACCTGCGCCACCGCATCGGCGAGCGCTGCGGCGTCGAGGTGCTGTCCGATCGCGCCTTGCTGGCGATCCAGGGACCGGCGGCCGCGCAGGTGATGGCCCGCCTGGCGCCCGAGCTCGCCTCGCTGCTCTTCATGTCGGTCGCCACCGTGGAATTGCTGGGCGTCGAGTGCCTGGTCAGCCGCTCCGGCTACACCGGCGAGGATGGCTACGAAATTTCGGTTCCCGCCGATGCCGCCGAGCCATTGGCCCGGGAACTGCTCGGGCACGAGGAAGTCAGGCCGGTGGGCCTGGGAGCCCGGGATTCGCTGCGGCTCGAGGCCGGCCTGTGCCTTTATGGCCATGATCTCGACGCCGCGACCACCCCCGTCGAGAGCAGCCTGCTCTGGGCGATCTCGAAGGCGCGCCGGGCCGCGGGCGCCCGGGCGGGCGGCTACCCGGGGGACGAGACGATCCAGGCGCAGATCGAACAGGGCGTGGACCGCAAGCGCGTCGGGCTGCTGCCGCGCGAGCGCACGCCAGTGCGTGAAGGCGCCGTACTGCTTGACGAACATGGCCATCCGGCCGGTTCGGTGACCAGCGGCGGCTTCGGCCCGACGCTCAACGCACCCTGCGCGATGGGCTATGTGAACACCGGTCTTGCACAGCCGGGAACCGTCCTGCAAGCGATGGTGCGCGGCAAGGCCGTGCCGGTCGAAGTGGTCCGCATGCCGTTCGTCCCGCAGCGGTATTACCGCGGTGGCTGAGCCCGCCGCCGCGGGCGGGCACGTTTACGGAAAATATACGGCGCTCCCCGGTTTTTGAACGAGGAATTTATACGCTTTTCGGAATACTGGTGGCCGGTCATGTCTATCACCCTTTTCAAGTGGAAAACATGCGGCTCATCCTTGTTCTTTCCCGCGGCAGCCTTGCCGTCCTGGGTTGCGCGGCCTTGCTGGCCGTCTTGCCGGGCGATGCCCGTGCGCAGTGGACGGGCAGCGCGGCCCTGACCTCCGACTATGTGTGGCGGGGGTCGTCGCAAACGCGGGAGCGCCCCGCCGTGCAGGCCGGCGTCCGATACACCCACGAATCGGGGCTGTATGCCTCGGCGTGGGGGTCCACGGTGAAATTCAAGCCCGACAACGGCGCCTACACCGAGTTCGACCTCGCCGCCGGCTGGGCAGGAAGGCTCGCGCCGGACTGGGCGCTCGATGCCTATTTCCTCCGTTACCAGTATCCGTCGACGCAGGGGCATCCGAACTGGAACGAAGTCAATTTCGCCGTGACATGGCGCGATCGCTACTGGCTGGCCCTGGGGCATTCGAACAATGCCATGGCCAGCCGCACGGCCGGCACGTATGCGCTGCTGGGGGCGCGTCATCCCCTGGGCCATACGTGGCGTGTCGAAGCCGCGCTGGCCCGCTATTTCCTGGATGACGCGTATGCCGACAGTTACACCCACGCCTCGGTGGGCGCGGTGTGGGCGTTCAAGCCTCCCTTCGAGTTGCGGCTGACCCTGCATGGAACCGACGCGGCGGCCCGGCGGCTGTTTCCGGGCATGGCCGGCACGCGCGGCGAGATCGCGCTGCAGGCCGCGTTCTAGGATCTGCGTGGGGCTTCTTCCAAGGGGAAGGGCCTAGGCCAGGTCTCCACGTTTCTCGATGATGCGGGAGACCAGCCCATAGGCCACGGCTTCTTCCGCCGGCATCCAGTGGTCGCGTTCGATATCCGCCAGCACCCGCTCCAGGGCCTGCCCGCTTTCGCGCGCGATGACGCGGGCGATGCGTTCGCGCGCCTTGACGATCTCGCGCGCGTGGATGGCGACGTCGCTGGCCGTGCCGCCCATGCCGCCGCTGGGCTGGTGGATCAGGAAGCGGGTCTGGGGCAGGCAGAAACGCCGCGCGCGGGGCGCGCCGAGGTAGAGATGGGTGGCGGCGCTGCCCACCCAGCCGGTGCCTATCATGTTGACCGGCGCGTCGATGAAGCGCACCACGTCGTGTATCGCGTCGCCCGACTCCAGGTGGCCGCCGGGAGACGAGACGATCATGTTGATGGGCGCGTCGGATTCCGAGTCCAGCGCCAGCAGGCGCCGCACCGTCTCGGACGCCGTGGTGTCGGTGATGGTGCCGAACACCAGCACCGTCCGTGTCCGGAACGCCTTTTCTTCTAGGAAGGCGCTGTTCTGTCCGGGCGCGGTTCCGGAAGCGTGATCGGGATCGTTGGCAAACATCGGAGGCTCCTTTTCGTGTTAGGTTCTGCTGGTAAACGAACGAGCCGCCCATAACGTGACATCCCTGATCTCCTCCCATCCCCTGGCAGACGACAAGGCGCTGCGCAAGCGATTGATCGCACTGGCCCGACGCTGGCTGGCGCACGGCGGCGAAGCGGAAGACCTGGTGCAGGACGCCTATCTGCGCACCGCCGGCGGCGCCTTGCCGCCGACCCAGGCAGGCCGGGAGGCGTGGCTGGTGACGGTGCTGCATCATCTGTGCATCGATTTCCTGCGCCGCCAGGGGCGGTACCAGGCCGTCCTCGCGCAGGCGGCCGAAGCGGCGCCGGGGGAGCCGGATGGAGACTGGCCGCAGCGGCTGGCCGATCAGGCCCAGCGCGTGGAGGCGGCCTTGCTTCACCTCTGCCGGACGCTGGCCCCCGGCGATGCGGCGGCCGTCCTGTTGTACGAGGTATTCGGGTTCAGCCATGCCGAGCTCGGTTCGCTGGCCGGGCGCAGCGAGGAAGCTTCCCGCCAGCACCTGCATCGCCTGCTCAGGCGGCTGCGGTCCAGGCTGCCCGTCGATCACGGCCCGGATGAGGACGGGCAGGAAGATACGGCGTACCTGTTCGCGCTGTGCCGCCATGCCCTGGCCCGGCGCGACCCCGGCGGGCTCATTGCGGTGCTGCGCGCCTGCAGGCCGCAGATGATGGCGGCGCTAGCGAACATCGGCGACGGCGAATGGAAGGATGTGGCGGGTTCCGGCGCAGCAAGGCAGGTTCATATGCGCAACCTGCTGGCCTGGGCGATCCCGGACGAAGCATTCGTGCACTGCGGTTGATCGGCGGGCGCTAGCGCATTTCCCGGATCGCGTCGACACGGTCCGGATAGAACGCCAGATACCCGGCGATCTGCGCCACGGCGGGGTGCGGCGACTCGTAGCTCCACACGGCATCCGTGGCGCGCTCGCCACCGGCAGGGATGCTGTAGTACGTGCAGTCCCCCTTGTAGGGGCAGTAGGTGGTGTGCGCGGTGCGCTCGAGCAGCGTCATGTCGGCGTCCTGGCGCGGCACGTAGTGCACCGGTGGATAGACGGCCTCGTGCAGCGTCAGCGCACGGCGCGTATCGGCCACCGTGCGGCCGCCGGCCGTGACGACGATGCGCGCCGGGTTCGGCGTGATCGTGATCGGATGGTCCGGGCCGGGAATCTTGACGGGCTTGTCGGCCATGGCTTGCTCCAGATGGATGGTCGGTTATCGACGATGGCCGCCGGGCTCCAGCCGGGCCAGCAGTTCGGCCCGGTTGCCGGCGCCCAGGCGGTTGTAGAGCTGGCGGCGGTGATAGACCACGGTGTTGGCGCTGATGCCCAGGCGCCTGGCGATCTGCGACTCGGGCACGCCGCGCGCCAGCCAGTATGCCAGCTCGTGCTGGCGCGGCGGCAGCCGCAGCGCCCCCAAGGCCGACCATAGCCGCAGGCCGCGCGGCACGCGCTGCGTGATATGGATGCCGATGGCTTCCCCATCGCCCGAGGCCGCCGCCAGGTGCGTGGCCCGCAGCGAAAACCAGCCGTGGGCATTGTGCAGTTCGTGTCGCGGCGGGGCGCAGTCCGCGCCTGCCCGTGGCGCCAGCCGCTGCACCAGCGATTGCAGGGCAGGAGGCAGCGCGGCGCCTCGCCGCCAGCGCCAGCCGAACGCAAGCGGCATGAGGGCTTCGGCGTCGGGGGAAATCCACAAGGGCCGGCCTTGCGGGGTGGCGACCAGCAGGCCCTGGCGATGGATTTCGCTGTCCTGGGCGTCGAGCTCGCCCGGCTGCAAGGCATGCGCCAGATGGGGTTCCAGCCGGGCCAGCGTTGCGATTTCTTCCGGCCGGAAGGGGGGCGCGCCGGGCGGACGGAAAAGGAAAAGCATGCCTATGCCCTGGCCTTGCGGCGCGCGCAGCGCCAGGCACAGCCAGTCGGCCACCCGCGCGGGGCGCATCACGACGTTGTAATAGTCGCTGCGCCGTAGGTCCACATGGGACGCCCGGAGCATCTGGCCCATGGTGCGCGGGCCGTGGCCGTGGAGCACGATGTCGCGGGCCGCGCGCAGGCTGTTGTGGAACATCTCGTTCTCGCTGCGCAGGATGCGCGGATCGAAATGTTCAGGCACCGAGGCCTGCACGTCGGCATCCTCCATATGTGCTTCCAGCTCGCCATTGCCGTCCGGGTAGAAATAGCCGCCCGACTCGAATCCGATGAGCGGGTGCATGGCCTCCAGCATGGGCTGGATCAACTGCGGGCCGCCCACGTCCAGGCAGGCCAGCTGGTGCAGGCGAGCGAGGGCTTGGCCGGTCGGGCGAGGCGATGACATGGCGGGTGGCGACAATGGGGATTCCTGATCGTACCCGAGCCGCGGCATCCCGGCATCCCCGTGCGTCGGTCACGACACCCTACCCGGGCAGGGTGGGGTAGAGGGGGAAGGGTTTGGTTAGTCTGCCGGGGTTTTTCCCAAGGTATGTATCGCCATGTCGCCAAGCACCCGTTTCCTTTCCCTGGCGGCCGCCTCGGCCGTCATCGTCCTGAGCGCCTTGCTCGCCGCGGACCCCGCGCAGGCCGCCGACGGCACGGATCCGGCGCGTTTCCGCCTGACTCCCGCCTTGCTCGACCGCATGGACGCGGTGGCCGCCGAACTGAAGAACGTGAAAGCCGCCGACGACGATGACGACGACGCCGAGTCGGTCGAGGACATCGCGCGCAAGCTCGAGGCCCAGCCGCGCGTGCGCGCCGCCCTGGCCCGCCAGCGGCTGACCGGCAAGGAATACGCCACCGCGATGCTGGCGGCGCTGCATGCCGGCATGTACCTGGCCACCGAACGGGCCGCCGGCCCGCAGGGTCAAGCCTCTTTCACACCCGAGCAACGGGCGAATATCGAGGTGATGCGCGCCCGCCGGAAGAACTAGCGCAAGCCCGCAAGGGCGGGGCGGGCACGCGCCTCGCACACAAGCGCAGCTTCGTGTAGAATAGCGGGCTCTTTCCAGCACAAGCCCCTTGCATGCGAAATCATGCAAGAACCATGGGGCGGAAAAGGAAAGATGAATGCGAACCTTGTTCGCCATGGCGCGTTAGCAAAGCGGTTATGCACCGGATTGCAAATCCGTTGAGGGCGGTTCGACTCCGCCACGCGCCTCCAGGTTCACCGACAATCGCCGTTCCCGCAAGGGGCGGCGATTTTCTTTTGTGCGTTCCCGTGTTCACGGGGCGACCGATCGAGAGAAGCAGCTCCCGGGGATTCCTGTTTTTAAATGAAAACATTTATCATTATGATTCGCAAATTTTGTGACCCACCATTTCTACCCGAGAGCGATTTTGCACACTCCTTCTCATCAGGATCGCCACGCCGATCACGCCCGCCTCGCATGCCTGCGTCGTTCCGCCCTCGTCCTGGCGCTGTCCCTGGCTTTCGCGGCCCAGGCCGCTGCCGCCGATACCTCCGCCAGGGACCAGGACAAGACGCCGGAAACCGCCCAGCAGCTTCCCACCATCTCCGTCACCGCGACGGGCGAATCGGCCACGCTCCATGACCTGGAAGCGCCGGTCAATGCCGGTGCGCTGGGCAGCCTGACGCAGCTCGAGACGCCGTTCTCGACCACCGTGGTCACGCGCAGCGACCTGGACGACCGGCCCATCGTCAAACTTGGGGACCCGCCGCAGCGAGTCGGTGCTGTTCCTGACGGACAGCGGCGGCAACTACCAGGACTACCGGTCGGACTACGCGGAGCGTTATGCCTACGACCAGTGGCAAGCCATGGTGCAGGGAGGTTTCGCGACGGGCGCGCTGGAACACCAGGTGGTGCTGGGCGCGTCCTGGCAGCAGCAGAAGAACGACTACAGCCTGAACAGCGTGTATCAGCAGATGGGCACGGGGTCGCTGGGGTCGCGGAACGTCATTGCCTACCATCCGCAGGGCGGGCTCGACTTGTACCGGGCCGGCGAGATCACGCAGAAGGCGCTGTTCGCCAGTGATACCGTCAAGCTGTCGGATCGCTGGTCGGTGCTGGCGGGCGTGCGCTACACCAGGTTCAGGCAGGAAGGCTACACGCCGGACGGCGCCACGTCGGCGCTGTATGACAAGAGCAGCGTGACGCCCACGGTGGCGGTGATGTTCAGGCCCGATGCGCAGACCATGACCTATGCCAGCTATGTCGAGTCGCTGGAGCAGGGCGCGACGGTGGGCAATGCCTACGTCAACCGCGGCCAGACGCTGGGGCCGCTTACCAGCAAGCAGTACGAGGTGGGCATCAAGACCGAGCGCAGCGGCTGGGCCGCCACCGCCGCCTTGTTCCGCATCGAGCGCGGCGCCGAATATGCGAACGCCGGCAACGTGCTGGTGCAGGATGGCCTGTCGGTCTACCAGGGCCTGGAACTGGGGGCCTCGAAGCGGGCGGGGGCGTGGACCGTGGGCGGCAACCTGATGCTGCTGGATTCGGAATATCGCAAGGGCTCGGACTACAACGGCAAGCGCGTCGCCGGCGCGCCGCGCTTCGTCGCGGCGGGGCAGGTGGTCTACAGCGTGCCGCAGGTGCAGGGGCTCAAGCTGCGGGCCGATCTGAAGTACACCGGCAGCACGATGCTGCGTCCGGCCAACGACGTGAAGGTCTCGGGCTATACCATCGTCAATGTCGGCGCCAGCTACGAAACCCGCCTGGGCGGCTATGACACGATCTTCCGCGCCGCCATCACCAACCTGGCCGACAAGCGCTATTGGGAATTCCAGTACGCGGACTATGTGAAGCCGGGTTATCCGCGTGCGCTGGCCCTGGGGATGACGCTGAAATTCTGAACCGGCCGCTTATGCGTTTTTTGTCGAACGAACGCAGTGGTTAATAAGGAAATAGAATATACATAGGAAAAATGCGTCGTTCCCGGCGCCGGGCGTTTGCCCCATACTGCGATGTTACAGTGGCGGCCAAGGTGCTTCCGCCCCATGCCGGGCGGGGGCCAGCCGCCTCGTCTTTTTCTATGAATCCGAATTCTTCCTCTCCTTCCGCACCGCCGCTGATCCGGCTCGAAGCGGTCAGCAAGACGTTCAAGCTGCCCGACGGGCGGGTGTTCGAGGCCGTGAAGTCCGTGTCGCTGGACATGGCCGAAGGGCGCATCTTCGGCCTGATCGGCAAGAGCGGCGCCGGCAAGTCGACGCTGCTGCGCATGATCAACCTGCTGGAGCGCCCGGACACCGGCCGCGTGCTGGTGGACGGCCGCGACCTGACGCGGCTCTCCAAGCGCGAGCTGCGCGAGACCCGGCAGGGCATAGGCATGATCTTCCAGCAGTTCAACCTGCTGCAGAACGCCAGCGTCTACGAGAACGTGGCTTTTCCGCTGAAGCTGCATGGCAACCGCAGCCGGGCCGAGATCGAGGCCCGCGTCCAGGAGTGCCTGGCCGTGGTGGGCCTGACCGACAAGCTGCACAACCATCCCGCGCAGTTGTCCGGCGGGCAGAAGCAGCGCGTGGCGATCGCGCGCGCCCTGGCGCCGCATCCCAAGGTGCTGCTGTGCGACGAGCCGACGTCGGCGCTGGATACCGAGACCACGCGTTCGGTGCTGGACACGCTGCGCGAGATCAACCAGCGGCTGGGCGTGACCATCATCATCGTCACGCACGAACTGCACGTGGTCCATGCCTTGTGCGACCACGTCGCGGTGCTCGAGAACGGGCAACTGGTCGAACGCTTCGACGTGGGCGACCAGGCCACGCCGCGCCTGAGCGCGCTGGGCCGCGAACTGGCCCAGGAGCAGGTGCGTGAAGACATCCTCAAGGAACACGCCGCCCGCATCGCCCAGGCGGCGGAACCGACTACCCGGGCCGCATGACCATGTCCGACAATATCCTCGCCATTCTTCCCGAACTCTGGGTCGCCATCGGCCAGACCTTCATGATGCTGGGCATCGGCCTGGCCGCCGCGATCCTGATCGGGGGCCCGCTGGGCGTGCTGCTGTTCCTGCTGGGACCCGGGCAGTCGCTGGAAAACCGGCCCGCCTACCTGGTGCTGAGCTGGATCGTCAACACCGTGCGGTCCTTTCCTTTCATCATCCTGCTGGTCGCGCTGGTGCCGGTTACGCGCGTGGTGGTGGGCACGTCCATCGGCCCGCTGGCCGCGTCGGTACCGTTGTCGGTGGCCGCCATCCCGTATTTCGCGCGGCTGGTGGAGCAGAGTATCCGCGAAGTGCCGCGCGGCGTGATCGAGGCCGCGCACGCCATGGGCGCTTCCGAACTGCAGATCGTCTGGCGCGTGCTGGTACGCGAAGCCCGCTCCGGCCTGATCCTGGCGCTGACCGTGCTGGCGGTCAGCTTCCTGTCGTATTCGGCCATCGCCGGCGTGGTGGGCGGAGGCGGCATCGGCGACCTGGCCATCCGCTACGGCTACTACCGCTTCCAGACCGACGTCATGCTGCTGACCGTCGCGCTGCTGATCGTATTGGTGCAGATCATCCAGTTCGGCGGCAACGCGCTGGCCCACCGGCTGGACAAACGCTGATCCTTTCTTTCCGTCGAAGGCACGGCTGGCCGTGCCGCATTCATTTCCGGGAATTCCATCATGACCCTACGTCGCACTTTCATCCTCGGCACCGCCGCCGCCGTCCTGGCGCTGGGCGCCGCCGCCCATGCCGCCGATCCCGCCAAGAAGGACCTCGTGTTCGGCGCGACCGCCGGCTACAACTATGACGTGCTCAAGCTGGGCATCGTGCCCCAGCTCGAGAAGCAGGGCTACAAGGTCAAGCTGGTCGAGTTCAACGACTACGTGCAGCCCAACCTGGCCCTGGCGCAAGGTTCGCTGGACGCCAACCTGTTCCAGCACATCGCCTACCTGAACCGCTTCAAGGCGGACCAGAAGCTGGACCTGGTCGACCTGGTGCAAAGCACGACCGCGCCCATGGGCATCTATTCGAAGTCGCGCAAGAGCCTGGCCGACGTGAAGGAGGGCGACCGTTTCACGCTGCCCAACGATCCGAGCAACCTGGCACGCGCCCTGTTGCTGCTGCAGCAGAACCGGGTGATCACGGTGAAGGCCGACGTGGACCCGCTGCGCGTCACGGAAAAGGACTTGGCCACCAATCCCAAGAAGGTCAAGCTGCAGCCGGTCGAGGCCGCGCAACTGCCGCGTACCGTGGGCGACGTGGAGTTCGCCGTGGTGCCGGGCAATTTCGCGATTGCCTCGGGCCTGAAGCTGACCAGCGCGGTGGCGCTGGAGACGCCGCCCGTGCAATTCCAGCAGGTCGTGGCGATCCGCAGCGCCGACCAGGGCAAGCCCTGGGCCAAGGACCTGGCCGCCGCGTTCAAGTCGCCGTTCTTCAAGAACGTGCTGGACAAGGACTTCCCGGGCTACGTGCGTCCGGCCGGCCTGTGACGGGCGCGGCCGTTTTTCACGTCTTTGGAGTACGACCTTCCGGATATGGTGATTCGCGGCGGGGACGAATAGACTCTCGTCGCGGATTTTCGCAATCATGAGAGGTTCTGCAACCATGGAATACCACGGCGTGGAGTATCGGCCCCTGACGGTATTTCTCAAGCGCTTGCGCGATCTGGCCCTGCTGGCCGGTTTCTCGTGCGTCTTCATGTGGCTGGTCGCGAAGCTGGGCACCCTGTGTCCCACGGTGCTGGAGCATTTCGCCATCACGTCCATTTTCTGACCCGGCGCCCCGCGCGGGGTGGCCGGCTGTCATGATCCGGTCATCGGGCGGACATAGTATTTACACGATCCTACGGCGCCGTGGCCGGGCTCTTGCGAGCCGGCGAACGGCGGCGTTTCCTGTTCGTGTTCGCCCGTGTCCGACTTCGCTTCCCATTCCGCATCTTCTTCCTCCGGCGCCGCCATCGACATCGAGGGCCTGGTGCAGCGCCTGTCCGGCAATACCATCCTGGACGGCATCGACATCCGGCTCGAACCGGGCAGGGTGCTGGCCTTGCTGGGGCCGTCCGGCTGCGGCAAGACCACGCTGCTCAAGCTGCTGGCCGGCCTGAGCCGTCCGGTGGCGGGGCGCATCGCCATCGGCGGCGCCACGGTCGTGGACGACCGGACTTTCGTTCCGCCCGAGCGGCGCGGCCTGGGCATGGTGTTCCAGGACTATGCGCTGTGGCCGCACATGACCGTGGGGGCCAACGTGGCCTTCCCGCTGGAGGTGCGCGGGGTGCCCAGGAGCGAACGGGCGGGGCGGGTGGCGGGCGCGCTCGACATGGTGGGGCTGGCGGGCTACGAAGCCCGCTCCCCGGGCAGCCTGTCGGGCGGCCAGCAGCAGCGCGTCGCACTGGCGCGGGCGGTGGTGGCGCGGCCCCGGGTGCTGCTGTTCGACGAGCCACTGTCGAATCTCGACCGGGACCTGCGCGAGACCCTGTGCGGCGAGATCGGGCTGCTGCTGCGTGAGCTGGGCACCACGGCGGTCTACGTGACCCATGACCACGAGGAGGCCTTCGCGCTGGCCGATACGGTGGCGGTCATGCGGGCCGGCAAGGTGTGCCAGATCGCGGCCCCCGAACTGCTGGTGAACGAGCCCGCCAGTCCCGACGTGGTGGAGTTCCTGAAGCTGGGGGCCCTGCGCAGCGGCGTGCGCACCGAGCGCGGCTGGCAACTGGCCGGCGGCCTCGAGCTGGTCTGCCCCGAACCCCTGGCCGGCGGGCCGGCGGGACCGGGCCATCTCTTCATTCCCCATGCCGCGCTGAAGGCGGGCGAACGCCATGCCCTGCGGGGCCACGTGGTCGCCCAGCGGTTCCGCGGCGGGCACTACGCGACCACGGTGCGCGTGGGCAGCGACCACCATGCCTTCGAGCTGGCGTGGCTGACCGATCAACGCATGCCTGTCCTGCATCCGGTAGGGCTGGATCTCGACTGGAGCCGGCTGCGCTGGTTCCCGCAGGCGGCGTGACCCTTCCCCCGGCGATATGCCGTTTCTCGACTCAGGAATCTCGATGATGAAAATCAAGCCTCTGATCGGCGCGCTGGCGTTCGGCGCGTTGCTGGCCGCCGGCCAGGCCCAGGCCCTGACGGTCTATACCGCCGGCCCGGCCGGACTGATCAAGCAACTGGCCGACGACTTCAAGAAGCAGACCGGCGTGTCGGTCGACGTGTTCCAGGCCGATACCGGCAAGGTGATGGCGCGGCTGGAAGCGGAAGCCTCGAACCCGAAGGCCGACGTGGTGATCTCGGCCTCGTGGGACAGCGCGCTGGACCTGCACAAGCGCGGCTGGCTGCTGGCCTACGCCAGCCCCAATGCCGCCAAGGTGCCGGCCGAGTACAAGGGGCCGAGCTACGTGGCGCAGGGCCTGTCGGCGCTGGCCATCGCCTGGAACACCAAGAGCGGCACGCCCCGCCCGGCGGACTGGGCGGACCTGGCCAAGCCCGAGTTCAAGGGGCTGGTCAACATGCCCGATCCGGCCCAGTCGGGGACCGCGCTGGAACTGCTGTCCGGCCTGCAGTCGGCGCGCGGCGCCGATGCGTGGCGCCTGTTCGCCGACCTGAAGCGCAATGACATGGCCATCGCCGGCGCCAACGCGCAGGCGATGAACCCCGTCCTGCAGGGTGCCAAGGCGGCGGTCTTCGGCGCGGTCGACTACGTCGCGCTGGAGAACCAGGCCAAGGGCGAGAGCATCGAGGTCATCTTCCCCGCCAGCGGCACGGTGATCGCCGGACGGCCGATGATGATCCTGAAGTCCAGCCGCCAGCAGCAGGACGCCAAGCGCTTCATCGACTTCGTGCTGTCCGACGCGGGCCAGGCGCGAGTGGCCGCGACCTACCTGATCCCGGCCCGCCAGGACGTGCAGGCCAAGCGTCCGGTGATCAAGGACATCAAGGCGCTGCCGATGGAAAACGAGGCCCAGCGTGCCGGCCGCCAGGCCCTGCTGGAGCGCTTCACGACGTTGTTCGGCCGCAAGTGACCGACCCGGCCGGCGCCCGTCGCGGCGCCGGCCATGCATGACTTCACATATCTAGCAAGAGGCGGGCTCCATGCGCGCGAACACGTTGTTGGTGGGTGCCGCGGTGTCCGCCCTGGGCATCCTGGTGGCCATGCCGCTGGGTTTCGTCCTGCTGCAGGCCATCTTCCCCGAACTGGCCCAGGGCTCGCTGGCGCGGCCGCTGGCCCACCTGGCGGGTGTCCTGGCCGATCCCAAGCTGGTCGAGCTGACGATCAACACGCTGAAGCTGGGCGCCTGCGTGGTGCTGGCCGCGGCGGCTATCGGGATTCCGCTGGGCACGCTGCGCGGCCTGTTCGACCTGCCCGGCGCCAGGCTCTGGGACGTCCTGATGCTGGTGCCCTTCATGATCCCGCCCTACATCAGCGCGCTGGGCTGGATCATGCTGCTGCAGCCGCGCGGATACCTGCAGCAGCTGCTGGGCGTCCATGCCGGGCCGGCGCTGTTCTCGTTCGGCGGCGTGGTGTTCGTGATGACGTTGAACGTGGTGCCGGTGGTCTATTTCGCCGTGTCCCGCACCATGGCCGCGTCGGGTTCCCGTCTGGCGCTGGTGGGGCGGGTGTGCGGCGCGGGGGCCTGGCGCTGCTTCTGGCGCATCACGCTGCCGCTGGCCCTGCCGGGCATCGCCGCGAGCCTGCTGCTGGTGTTCGCGATGGCGATCGAGGAGTACGGCACGCCGGCGGCGCTGGCGGCCAACGCCGGCTTCTTCGTGCTGGTGACGGGCATCGAGCGGCGGTTTTCCGAATGGCCGATCGACCTGCCCGGCGCCTCGGTGCTGTCGCTGATCCTGGTGGCGCTGGCCATGCTGGCCTTCGTCTGGCAGCGGCGGATGTTGACGGGCAGGGGATACGAGACCACCACGGGCAAGCCCGCGCGGGGCGAGAACCTGCCGTTGGGAGCCTGGCGCTGGCCCGCCGCCGCGCTGTTCGCCGTGATCGTGGCGGTGGCCACCTTCGCGCCGTTGTTCGCCATCGCCGCGACGGCATTCAGCCGCACGCTGTCGGGCGGCCTGGCCGTCGGCAACCTGTCGCTGACGCATTTCCAGGCCATCGCCGCGGGCGGCAGCGAAGCCTCGGGCGCGCTGGCGACGAGCCTCATGCTGGGCGCCGGCGCGGCCATCGTGACCGGACTGACGGGCGTGCTGGTGGCCTACTGCGTGGTCAAGACCCGCACGCGCGGCCGCGCGGTGCTCGACGCCCTGGCCGTGCTGCCCAACACCATGCCGGGCGTGGTGGTCGGGGTAGGCCTGATCCTGGCCTGGAACCAGGCCTTCTGGCCCGCCACGCCCTACAACACCTGGGGCATCCTGCTGCTGGCCTATTGCTGCCTGCTGTTGCCTTATCCGGTGCGCTATTCCCACGCCGCGCTCATGCAGATCGGCGACAACCTGGAGGCCGCGGCCCGGGTGCATGGCGCCGGTACGGTCACGGCGCTGGCGCGCATCCTGCTGCCGCTGCTGGCGCCCAGCCTGGCCGCCGCCATGCTGCTGGTGTTCGCGGTGGCCTCGCGCGAGCTGGTGGCCTCGCTGCTGCTCGCGCCCACGGGGGTGCAGACGGTATCGCTGTTCATCTGGAGGCAGTTCGAGCAGGGTTCGGTGGGGCAAGGCATGGCGATGAGCCTGGTCACGGTGGCTTTGACCACGACGGTGATGCTGCTGGCCACCCTGTGGCTGGAGCGGCGGCAGGCGCGTAGTGTGTAAGCAGACCCCTATTCTTGTGTATTTATAAAAATCTCTTGTATACAAGGACGGGATGGGGCAAGATGGCGCCATGTCATCCCGCCCCCCATCTCCCGGCAACGAGAAGAAGCGCTCCGAGACGCTGCGCGAGACCATCGAAGAGCTGATCGCCGTCGGCGAACTGTCGCCGGGCGATCCGCTGGACGAGACCGTGCTGGCCAACCGCTTCGGCGTTTCGCGCACGCCCATACGCGAGGCCCTGATCCAGCTGGCTTCCGCCGGCCTGGTGGAAATGCGGCCGCGCAAGGGCGCACTGGTGGCGCAGATCGGGCCCCAGCGCCTGATCGAGATGTTCGACGTGATGGGCGAGATCGAGGCCATGTGCGCGCGGTTGGCCGCGCGGCGCATGACGGCCGATGACCACCGCCGCCTGCTCGAGGCCCACCGGGCCTGCCAGGCCTCGCGCGATGCCGGCGACGCCAATGCCTACTACTACCTGAACGAGATTTTCCATCGCACCATCTACGGCCTGGGCTGCAACGGCTTCCTGAACGAGGAAGCCATCAAGCTGCATCGCCGGCTGGGGCCGTATCGCAGGCTGCAATTGCGCGTGCGCGACCGCATCGCCACGTCCTACGACGAGCACGAGGGCATCGTCGAGGCCCTGCTGGCCGGCGATGCCGGCCTGGCCGCCGAGCGCGCGCGCGACCACGTGGTGGTGCAGGGGCAGCGTTTCGCCGACCTGATGGCCTCGCTGTCCAGGCAATCGGGTTGAGTCTTTCAGAAGGGACATGAACGACATGTTGAACAGCGATCGTCACGATGCCGCCGATGCGCGGCCCGCCGCGCCGGCCCCCGATCCGCAGCCGACCCAGTCGCTGCTGGCCCGCTGGAGCAAATGGCTGGGAGGACGGCCCCAGGCCGTTGCCGAGCCGGGCCGCGAGGCCGACGGCGTCGCCCTGTCCACGCGCGAGGCCAATCGCCAGCGGGCGATGCTGCTGCCGTGCTTCCAGGCGCGCCTGACCGATGTCGCGGCCAATCGCGCCGCGTCGGCCTGGCAGGAGACCTATCGCGCCGCCGACGCCCAGCGTCGCGGCGCCATGCTGGGGCTGCTGGGCGAGGTGGGGGCGTCGGCGGCGGGGCCGTCCGAGGCGGGCGGCAAGGAGACGCCTTCGGACTTGTCGCGCGCGCTCTCGCATGCCCGCGTCCGCTTCTTCAAGCGCCTGAACGCCTTGCCCGACGGCCTGCCTTTCCTGCTGGAACTGCGCACCGACATGCTGGCCTGGCGCTCGAAGATCCCGGCCTTGCAGGGGCTGGACGCGGATCTGGAGGGCCTGCTGTCGAACTGGTTCGACGTGGGCCTGCTGGAGATGCGGCGCATCACCTGGGATTCGCCGGCTTCGCTGCTCGAGAAGCTCATCATCTACGAGGCGGTGCACGAGATCGCCTCGTGGACCGACCTGCGCAACCGCCTGGATTCCGATCGCCGCTGCTACGCGTTCTTCCATCCGCGCATGCCAAACGAGCCGCTGATCTTCGTCGAGGTCGCATTCTGCGCCGACATGGCCGGCAACGTGCAGAGCCTGCTGGACGAAGGCGCGCCCATGGAGAACCTGGACAAGGCGCGCTGGGCCATCTTCTATTCGATCTCCAACACGCAACAGGGCTTGCGCGGCGTCAGCTTCGGCAACTTCCTGCTCAAGCGCGTGATCGAGGAATTGAACGGCGAACTGCCCAAGATCAAGCGTTTCGCCACGCTCTCGCCCATACCGGGTTTTTGCGACTGGGTCAGGAAACGCGGCGCCGAGGATCTCGCCGCCATCGTCCGCAAGGAGAAGGCCGGCCTGGAAGGCGCTACCGGCGCGCAGGTGCTGGCCGCCATCCAGCAGGCGGTGGACGACGAGGCCGCGCCGCCGGCCGTGCAGGCCGTGGCCATGAGGCTGGCGGCGCGCTACCTGGTCGAACGCAAGGGCTCGCTGCCGCTCGATTCGGTGGCGCGGTTCCACCTGGGCAATGGCGCGCGCATCGAACGGCTGAACTGGAAGGCGGACACGTCGCGCAAGGGCCGCGCCCAGTCCTGCGGCATGATGGTCAACTACGTGTACGAACTGGATGCGCTGGACGACAACCTGGCCCGGCTGGGCGAGGGGAAGCCCGAGACCAGCAGGGGAGTGGCCCGGCTGCTTTGATAGAACTGGCACGAGCCAGCGTGTAGTACCTTCATACCAAAAGAAAGGAGACAGGAGATGAAACGCAGCATTGCCTTGATCGCCTGCATCGTGGGCGCGGCCGCGGGTGGCCATGCAGTGGGAGCGGAGGCCTGGCCGTCCAAGGCCGTCACCATCATCGTGCCGTTCCCGGCGGGGGGCGGCACCGACGCCTTCGTCCGGCCGCTGGCGCAGCAACTGGGCGCCCAGCTTGGACACAGCGTCGTGGTGGACAACCGCGGGGGAGCGGGCGGCACGGTGGGAGCGGCCATCGCGGCGCGCGCGCAGCCGGACGGCTACACCTTTTTCGTGGGCGGGGCGCACCACGCCATCGCGCCGTCGTTCTACAAGGGCCTGACCTACGATATCGAAAAGGATTTCGTTCCCGTCACGCTCATCGCGCAGCCGCCGCAGATCATCGTCGCGGCGCCCACCGAACCCTTCAGCGACCTGAAGGGGCTGATCGACCACGCCCGCCGCCAGCCAGGCAAGCTCAACTTCGGCTCGGCGGGCAACGGCACGTCCCACCACCTGGCCGGGGAGCTGTTCAAGCTCCAGGCTGGCGTGGATATCGCGCACGTCCCGTACACCGGCGCCGGCCCCATGCTGCTCGCGCTGATGGGCAGCCAGGTCGACCTGGCCTTCGATGGGCTGGGGTCGTCGGCCCAGCACATCCGCGCCGGCAAGATCAAGCCGCTGGCCGTGGCGGCGTCGCAGCGCTCGTCCGCCTTCCCCGACGTGCCCACCGCGGCCGAGGCCGGCCTGCCGGGCTACGAGGTCTCGACCTGGTATGCCATGTGGGCGCCCAAGGGCACGCCCCAGCCCATCGTCGAGCGCATGTACGCCGAGGTCCAGAAGGCGCTGGGCACGCCCGAGATCAAGAAGGTGTGGCTGAGCAATGGTTCCGAGGTCCCGCGCTATACCAGCGCCGAGTTCGGCAAATACCTGCATGATGAAGTGCAGCGCTGGGCCAAGGTCGCCAAGGACGCGGGCATCAAGGCCGACTGATGGACGGGGACCCAGCCATGGAAGCCGCGCCGGCGCCGGGCCGGATCGACGTGTCGGCCAGGGATGGCGTCCTGACGCTGACCCTGGCGCACGCGGGCAAGCTCAATGCGCTGACCGCCGGGATGTGGCGCGCGCTGGCCACGGCGATGCGGGATGCCGCCGGCCAGCCCAGCGTGCGCGCCGTCGTGATCCGGGGCGCCGGCGGCCACTTCGCGGCCGGCGCCGACATCGGCGAGTTTCCGGTGGAGCGGGGCAGCCTGGATTCGGTGCGGCGCTATCACGAGCGGATCATCGCGCCGGCGCTGCGCGCGATCGACGAATGTCCGCTGCCCACGGTGGCGCTGTTGCAAGGAGCCTGCGTGGGCGGCGGGCTCGAGATCGCCTGCTGCTGCGACCTGCGCATCGCCGGCGGCAGCACTCGCGTGGGCGCGCCCATCGCCCGGCTGGGATTCCCCATGGCGCCGGCCGAGCTGGCCGGCCTGCTGGCCGTGGCCGGCCGCGCGGTGGCACTGGAGCTGCTGCTGGAAGGCCGCATCCTGGATGCCGCCGAGGCCCATGCCAAGGGCCTCCTGACCCGTGTGGTCGAGGATGCCGAACTCGAGGCCGAGCTGGCGCGCACCCTGTCCCGCCTGGCCGCCGGCGCGCCGCTGGCGGCCACCCTGAACAAGCGCATGGTACGGCGACTGCAGCGGCCCGAGCCGCTGGACGAGTCCGAACTGGCGGCATTTTTTTCCTACAGCGATACCCGCGATCATCGCGAAGGCGTGGCGGCGTTCCTAGAAGGACGACCCCCGGTGTTCGGCGGCGACGCTTCACCTTTCCAGACCGAAGAAGATAGATGAAAGACGAGAATCTCTATTCCCTGCTGGCCTCGGGCTTCCCCGCCGATCGCGACACGGTGTGCATCGAGGCGCCCGGCGCCGGCGACTACACCTGGCGCGAGGTCGAGACGCAGACGGCGCGCATGGCGAATCTGCTGCGTTCGCTGGACCTGCCCGCAGGCGCCCGCGTGGCCGTCCATGTCGAGAAGTCGCCGGAGGCCTTGCTGCTGTACCTGGCCACCCTGCGCGCGGGCTATGTCTACCTGCCGCTGAACACCGCCTACCAGGAAGCCGAGATCGACTATTTCCTGGGCGATGCCGAGCCGTCGGTCGTGGTCTGCGCCAGCAAGAACCAGGAATGGGTGGACCGCTGCGCGCAGCGTGCCGGAACGCGCCACGTGTACACGCTGGACGACGATCGTACCGGCACGCTGCTGGACGCCGCTGCGCAGGCTGCGCCCGAGCATGCGGTGGCCGTGCGCGCCGCCGACGACCTGGCGGCCATCCTGTACACCTCGGGCACGACGGGGCGCAGCAAGGGGGCCATGCTGACCCACGGCAACCTGGCCTCGAACGCCCGCGTGCTGCATGAATACTGGGGCTGGCGCGCCGACGACGTGCTGCTCCACATGCTGCCCATCTTCCACGTGCACGGGCTGTTCGTGGCCGCGCACGGCGCGCTGCTGGCCGGCGCGAAGATGATCTGGCTGCCCAAGCTGGACGTGCCCGCCGCGCTGCGCCTGCTGCCGCGCTGCACCGTCATGATGGGCGTGCCGACCTATTATGTGCGGCTGCTGGCCGAACCGGTGTTCGGGCGCGACACCTGCCGCAACATGCGGCTCTTCGTGTCGGGATCGGCGCCGCTGCTGATGGAAACCTTCAACGCCTTCCGCGAACGCACGGGCCACACCATTCTCGAGCGCTATGGCATGAGCGAGACCGTCATGCTGGTTTCCAATCCCTACGACCCGGCCCAGGGCGAGCGCCTGGGCGGTACCGTCGGCAAGCCGCTGCCGGGCGTATCGGCGCGGGTGGTGGACGATGCCGGCGTGCCGTGCCCCCCGGGCGAGATCGGCAACATCCAGGTCAAGGGACCCAACGTGTTCAAGGGCTATTGGCGCATGCCCGAGAAGACCAGGGAGGAATTCACCCAGGACGGCTGGTTCAAGACCGGCGACGTCGGGCGCTGGGGCGGCGAATCGGGCGGCGCCAGGGTGCCGGACGACTATCTGTCCATCGTCGGACGCAGCAAGGACCTCATCATCTCGGGCGGATTCAACGTCTACCCCAAGGAAATCGAGAGCTTCCTGGACGACATGCCGGGGGTGGAGGAAAGCGCCGTCATCGGCGTGCCGCACCCCGATTTCGGCGAGGCCGTGGTGGCCGTGGTCGTGCCCAAGCCGGGCGCCAGCCTGGACGAGGCGGCCATGATCGCCGAGCTCAAGGCCAGGATCGCCAACTTCAAGGTGCCCAAGCGCGTCTACGTGGTGCCCGAGCTGCCCCGCAACACCATGGGCAAGGTCCAGAAGAACGTGCTGCGCCAGGCTTATTCCTGATTCGGCGGGCGGCGGGGCAGGAGGGCGGGGCGCATCGGCTACAATACCGCCCGTGCGCCCGTGACGAAACTGGTAGACGTAGCGGACTTCCGTAAGAGTGGAGTGCCCTGGACGAAAGTCCGGGAGTAGAACCCGTCAAATTCGGCGAACCCCTGGCACGGGAACGCCGAGCCAAGCAGGCGGCCGATGCAGGCCGCCGGGCGTGTGTAGAGACTCGACGGCGGGGACCTAAGGCTGGGCGCGGCGATTCCGCCGCGCGACGCGATGGTCAAGGCAGAGTCCAGACCCCAAACGGCGTTGCCCCGTGCAATCCGGCTGCGCGAGCAGTAGCGGGTAAGAAAATCCGCCGCCGCAAGGCGTGCCGGTTCGATTCCGGCCGGGCGCACCATTTCTCCTTCCTCCGAATCGCGGGTACGCCGCTTGCTGGGCCATGTCGTCCTCATCCACGGGAGACGACGATGAACCAAGCCAGCACGCGGAGAAACGGCCGGGGGCGACTGTTCGACCGCTTCGCGACGGCGGTCACCCGCAGCACGGGATCGCCGCCGGCGTTCAGCGTGGCATGCGCGGCCATCCTGCTCTGGGCCGTGCTCGGGCCGATATTCCATTTTTCCGAAACCTGGCAACTGGTGGTCAATACCGGGACCACCATCGTGACCTTCCTGATGGTGTTCGTGATCCAGCGCAGCCAGAACAAGGACAGCGAGGCGCTGCACCTGAAGCTGGACGAGTTGCTCGGGGCGCTGGAAGGCGCCAACAGCAAGCTGGTCGCCATCGAGACCATGGATGAAGAGCATCTGCGCCGGCTGAGCGAACGCTACCACGCGATGGCGGAGAGGGCGGCGCGCGGCCGGACGGGGCCCGCTTCCGGCCCGGAGAATGCAAATCACCGTTAAGACGCGTACCGCCGGCCACCCAATGGATGTATAGTCCCGGTTAATTTTTGTAACCTATATCGTTCGGTCCATGCGCTGGCTAACGTTATGGGCCACCTTGGTGGTCGCGTGTTTCGGCCTGGTATGCGCGGCCGCGCTATACGACACCCGCCAGGATGCCAAGCGAGCGGCCAGGGAAGCCACGGTGAACCTGGGCCGGGTGGTCGCCGACGGCATCGGCCGCGACATCGAGCTGGTCGACCTTTCTCTGCAATCCATGCTGAATGGCCTGCGGCTTGCCGAAGCCGAGGGCCTGGACCCCTATCGCCGCCACCAACTGTTGTTCGGCAGCCTGCCGCAGATGCGCGGGGTGGGAACCATGGTGGTGCTGGATACCGAGGGCCGGATGCTGACCGACTCCAAGTCGGTACAGCCGCGCGGGGTCGAGTTTTCGCAGCGCGACTATTTCCGCGTGCACAAGGAGGCTTCCGACGTCGGCCTTTTCGTGAGCCGGCCTTTCTTCTCCCGGCTGACCAATATGTGGTCCATCGCCATCAGCCGCCGGGTCACCCGGTCCGATGGCAGTTTCGGCGGCGTGGTGGTCAGCACGCTGCGCATCTCCCACCTGGAAAACCAGTTCCGCCAGCTGGACCTGCGCCAGAACGGTTCCATCATGCTGCTGCGCGCCGACGGTTCGGTCATGGCGCGTTTTCCGGCGGTGCAGGGCTTGCTGGGCAAGCAATTGACCGACCTCGAACTGTTCAAGCGCTACCCGGCGTCCGATAGCGGCTCGTACGAGGCCGTGTCGGCCACGGACGGAGTGACCCGGCTTTATTCCTTCACGGCGGTCGAGCCTCCGCTGCCACTGATCGTGCTCGTGGGCATGGCCGACAGCGACATCTACGCGGCCTGGCGCAACAAGGCCGGGATCATCGCCATCCTTACGCTGCTGCTGTGCATGGGCACCATGGTGCTGGTCTGGATGCTGCGCCGGGAATTCGCGCTGCGCCTGGCGGCCGAGCGCAGCGCGCTGCGCAGCGAGGCGCGCTACCGGGTGCTGGCCGAGAACTCCGCCGACATCATCGCGCTGTGCCGGGCCGACGGCACCGTCACCTATATCTCGCCGGCGATCAAGGACGTGCTGGGATGGGTGCCGGGAGACATCGAGGGGCGCAACATCGACGATTTCGTGCGCGCGGACTATGTGCCGCTCTTTTCCGGCGACGAGCAGTCCTGGCCGCGCATGCTGACCTTCCCGGCGCGGCATCGGGATTCCTCGTGGAGCTGGCTGGAGGCCAGCGTCAAGCGGCTGCCGCCCGAGATGGGCGACGAACGCTGCATCCTGAACATCCGCGACGTGTCGCGCCGCAAGAAGGCGGAAGAGGCGCTGGAGGCCGAGAACGCCCAACTGCTGGCCATGGCGGCCACCGACGGCCTGACCAACCTGTCGAATCGCCGCCGCTTCGACGAGGCGCTGGAGCGCGAATGGCGGCGGGCCGCGCGCGAGGAAAGCTCGCTGGCGCTATTGCTGATCGATGCCGACCATTTCAAGGCCCTGAACGACCATTACGGCCACCAGCATGGCGACCAGTATCTGCGCACCATCGCCCAGGTGATCCAGGCCAACATCCGGCGTCCGGCCGACATGGCGGCGCGCTACGGCGGCGAGGAATTCGCGGTGCTGCTGCCCAAGACGGACATCGACGGCGCCTACCTGATCGCCGAGAACATCCGCAAGGCCACGCTGGACGCGCGGATTCCCCACCTGAAGAGCGAGCAGGGGGTGATGACGGTCAGCATAGGCGTCGATGCCATGGTGCCGGGCCACGGCACGACGGCGGCGCTGCTGGTGCGCCAGGCCGACGCCGCGCTCTACGCCGCCAAGCGGCAGGGGCGCAACCGCACTTGCGTGTACGAGCCGCAGCAGGGGTCGATGTCGCGTTCGGTATGAACGCCGACGCCCGGGCGGCTGCAAGCCCCTGGCTTGGGGTACGATAGGGTTATCTACAGGTACAGACCGCGCCAGGCGTCCCCCGGGGCGACAGGCGCATCATCCATGGCATTCAAGGTTTTCGATCTGCAATGCGAGCACGGCCACGTATTCGAAGGCTGGTTCAGCTCGCACTCCGATTTCGACACGCAACGCGAACGCGGCCTGATCAGTTGCCCGCTGTGCGACAGCAAGTCCATCGACAAGAAACTGTCGGCGCCCATGTTGAACGTATCCGGCAGCAAGGCGCCCGCCGTTCCCGCTGCCCGCGAGTCCGGCAGCGCGCCCATGTCTCCCGACATGCAGGCCGCCATGCTGCAGCAACTGCGCGAACTCCTGCGCAGGACCGAAAACGTCGGTGAACGCTTCGCCACCGAAGCCCGCCGCATCCACCACGGCGACGCCCCCGAGCGTCCCATCCGCGGCGTGGCCACCCAGGAAGAACGTCAATCCCTGGCCGAAGAAGGCATAGCCGTAGCCCCCATCCCCGCCCTGCTGGACGACGACCGCCTGCAATGAGGACGTTTGTTCGTCCCGCAAAGCGGGGCGAACCTGCGCCTGCCCTGCGTCAAAAAAGCGCAAGCCAACCAATAGACGAAACTATGGGGGAAAGGGGGCCAAAGGCCCCCAAGAAAGACGAGGCGAAGTGGATCCGGCTTCGCCGGTCCACCCGCACGCCCCACGGGGCCCGGCGCCGGGCCGCCCCAAGGCGGGCCCCGGCCCTCTCGGGGGGGCTGCCGCGTAGCGGCTGGGGGCTCACCTGCTGGGCGCGCGTAAGCGCGTAGGGGGGTTATTTCACCCTGCTACGGTATTCGCCCGTGCGGGTGTCGATTTCGATCTTGTCGCCGATTTCGCAGAACAGCGGCACCGGCAGTTCGTAGCCGGTGTTGATCTTGGCGGGCTTCATGACCTTGCCCGAGGTGTCGCCACGCACGGCGGGTTCGGTGTAGATGATCTCGCGCACGACGATGGTGGGCATTTCCACCGAGATCGCGCGGCCTTCGTAGAAGACCACCTCGACGGGCATGCCTTCTTCGAGGTAGTGCAGGGCGTCGCCCATGCTCTCGGCTTCGACTTCGTACTGGTTGTACTCGGCGTCCATGAAGACGTACATGGGATCGGCGAAGTACGAGTAGGTGCACTCGCGGCGCTCGAGCACCAGGACTTCGAACTTCTCGTCGGCCTTGTAGACGGATTCCGTGCCCGAACCGGTCAGCAGGTTCTTGAACTTCATCTTGACGACGGCGGCGTTGCGGCCGGACTTGTTGTATTCGGCCTTCTGGACGACCAGGGGATCCTTGCCGACCATGACGACGTTGCCGACGCGCAGTTCCTGAGCGATTTTCATGCTGGAGCAACCTTAGGGGAGGGAACGCTGGACAGCCGGCGCGTAAGCAACCGCGATGCCCAAAAGACGGCCATACGGCCTGTGCAGCCAATCAGTATAGCCTGGGACGAGGCACTCCGGCTAGTGCCGGCATCAGGCGTGGTTTTCCTGTCGTGCCTGGCAGAAACCGGTCAATTGGGTGGCCAGGTCGGGCTGTGCGGCCAGGCTGCCGCTCCAGGCGCGGGCGGCTTCCCGCCAAGGTCCGAATACCGCCGGCGACAAGGCCTCGGCCAGCAGCCCCGGAAAACGGGCGGCGCCGGCGTCGCCGTTCCAGGCGGTCTGCAGCGCGGAAGCGGGCGCGGGGGCGGGATAGCGCCGCAGCCAGGCCTCCAGCTTGTCGACATGGGCGGCCTCGGCCTGGGGGTAGATGTGCCAGACCATGGGGCGGGCGGCCCACTGGGCGCGGACGAAGGAGTCCTCGCCCCGGACGAAATTCAGGTCGGCGCTCCACAGCAGGCGGTCGTAGTCGGCCTGGGGCAGGAAGGGCGCCCGGGCGATGCGCAGGCGGCCCCGCGTACCGGCGGCCAGGTAGGGCGCGACACCGGGCGGGATGGCCAGCAGCGTGGGCGTGTCGCCGCCCGCCAGCATGTCGGCCAGCGCGGACGCGGGGGCGTCGGGATAGCAGAACAGGGTGACGAGGCGTTCGCCGGCCAGCGGCTCGGGCAGGCCGGCGCCGCGCAGGAAGGCGGCCCGGGCAGCGGGGTCGCCCTGCAGGGCATCGCGTTCGGCCAGCAGGCCGCGCTCGCGCAGCAGCCCGCCCGTCGCGGCCGTGAACCCGGGAAAGAAGAAGTACTTGCGCAGGCCGCCAGGCTGGGGCGAGGGCAGGGCATGGCAGGTCTCGACCCAGGGCTCGGCGCTCAGGTATTCCAGGTTGACCCAGACGGGCGGGCGGACCTGGTCCCGCATGCGCTGGACGAATTCGACGGGAGGATCGCACGCGAATGCTTCGATGACCACGTCGCCCGGGGCCAGCGGCGGCGCCGGGCGTGTCCAATGGACGATGTCCACGCCATCCGCCCGCTGCGAGGCCGCCTTGGGATCCACCTGCGGCGCGAGGCGCGTCATCACGGACAGGTCGTCCACCCACAGGCGCACCCGCCAGCCGTGTTCCCGGGCCAACTGGCGGGCCAGGCGCCAGCACACGCCGATGTCGCCGTAGTTGTCGATCACCCGGCAGAATATGTCGGCGCGCATCAGCGGTTTCCCTCTTCCCAAAGGACGCCATTATCGCCCGCGGCCCGGCCATCCCCGGGCAATGTGCGCCGGGCCAGGTCCAGCCAGGCGCGGGCGGCGAACGACAGATAGCGGCCGCGGCGCCAGGCGAAGGCCATGTGCCACCACAGCTGCGGATCGTCGAGCGGGACCACGGCCAGCCGGGAGCGGTCCAGTTGGCGGCTGAACAGCTCGGGCAGCAGGGCGAGCCCCACGCCGGCGGCCACCATGGAGGCCATGAAGTCCCATTGGCTGCTGCGGCCGGCGATCTTCGGCGTAAAGCCGGCCTGGACGCAGGCGGCGTGGACCACCTCGTTCAGCACGAAGCCTTCGCCGTAGAAGATGAAGGATTCGGCGGCCAGCTCGTCCAGCCGGACCCGTTCCCGCCCTGCCCAGCCGGACGAGGCGGGCGCAATCAGGCGCAGCGGGAAATTGCAGATGGGCAGGGTCTCGTATTCGTTCTCGTCCGTCGGCAGCAGCATGGCACCGATCTCGAGGGTGCCCGATTTCAGTTCGTCCTCGACCGAGCGCGAGCCCCGCTCGAACAGCCGCAGCTCTATACCCGGGTAGTCCTGGTGGAAGCGCGCGAGCAACGGGGCCAGCAGGTGGTGCGCCAGCGGCGGCGTGCCGACGACCAGCTCGCCCCGGGCGGCCTGGCGCACGTCGGACAGTTCGGCCTGCAACTGGGCGTGCAGGGCCAGCAGTTGCCGGCCGCGTTCCAGCACGATGCGGCCGGTGTCGGTCGGTTCGATGCGCCGGCCGAACTTGCGCAGCACCGGCGTGCCCAGTTCGTCCTCCAGTTGCCGGATCATCTTGCTGACCGTGGGCTGGGTGACGAACAGCGCCCGCGCCGCCGCGGTATAGCTCTGGCGCTGGACGACTTCGACGAAGTACCGCAGGGCGCGCAAATCCATTTCATTCCAATATGGAATTCCAAATATGGATTTTATTCATTTTATAAATGTATGGAAGTTGCCTAGAATTACGGGTATACCCTTGGTTCGCCATCATGCAGCATCGTCCCGTTCCTTCCTTCGCCGCCCGCATCCTGCAAGTCCTGGCCCTGGTCGCCGTCTGGTGGGCCGCCGATACCGCCGTGCGCTGGACCGGCCTGCCCATACCCGGCGGGGTGGTGGGGCTGTTCGCCGTGCTCGCGCTGCTGCTGAGCGGCCGCCTGCCGCTTCATCGCATTGACCAGGGCGCGCAATGGCTGCTGGCGGACATGCTGGTGTTCTTCATTCCCGCGGTGGTCGCGATGGTGCGCTACCAGGACCTGCTCAGGAGCGAGGGATTGAAGCTGGCGGCCGTCATCGTGCTCGGCAACGCCTGCGTGATGCTGACCACCGCCATGACCGTGGAATGGATCGCCCGGCGACGCCGCGCCCGCGTGCCGGCGAAGGCGGCATCATGATCATCGCCCTGTGCGTGGTGGCCACGGTCGCCCTGTATTACCTGAACAAGCTGCTCTATGCCCGCCATCCGCGGCTGTGGACGCATCCCATCCTGCTGACCCCGCTGGCGCTGCTGGCACTGCTGCTGGCCACCGGCATCTCGCTGGACGAATACACGGCCGACACGCGCGTGCTGCTGTGGTTCCTGGGCCCGGCCACGGTCGCGTTCGCGGTGCCGATCTACCAGTACCGGCGCCTGATACGGGAGTTGTGGCCGGCGCTGGCCGTAGGCACGGTGGCGGGCGTGACGGCGGCGGTGGCCAGCTCGTGGTGGCTGGCGCGCGCCTTCCACCTGGCGCCCGAGGTCGCGCGCAGCCTGCTGGTGCGCTCGGTGTCCACGCCATTCGCCATGGCCACGGCCGACCGCTTCGGCGGCAACGCCGACCTGGCCGCGATGTTCGTGGTCTTCACCGGACTGGCCGGCATGCTGACCGGGGAACTGATCCTGGCCTTGATGCCGCGCCGCTCCGGGCTGGCCAGCGGTGCGTCCTACGGCGCGGCGGCCCACGCGCTGGGCACGGCCAAGGCACGGGAGTTGGGGGAGGAGGCGGGCGTCATGGCGAGCCTGCTGATGATATTCAGCGGCCTGTCGATGGTGCTGCTGGCGCCGGTGCTGGGGGCCTGGCTGGCCTGAGGGCGGCGGCGCGCCGGCAAGGCGCCGCCGCCCGGGTGTCAGCGCCGCTGGTACTGGGTGGCGCCGAACAGGTTTTCCTTCGCGGTGGCGTCCTGCGGCTTGCGCTGGTCGGCCAGGACCTGGATGCCGCGCTGCACGGCCGGACGCGCGTGGATCTCGTCGAACCAGCGCTTGACGTTGGGGAAGTCCGCCAGGTCCACGCCCTGGTTGGCATGCGAGCGCGTCCAGGGCCAGGTGGCCATGTCGGCGATGGTGTAGGCGCGGCCCGCCAGGAAGGCCTGGCGGGACAACTGCTTGTCCATGACGCCGTAAAGCCGCCGGGCTTCGTTGGTGTAGCGGTTGGTGGCGTATTCGATGCGTTCGGGCGCGTACAGGCGGAAATGGTGGGCCTGGCCGAACATCGGGCCGACGCCGCCCATCTGGAACATCAGCCATTGCAGCGTGTTGTAGCGCTCGCGGTCGGTCTTGCCCAGGAACTTGCCGGTCTTGCCGGCCAGGTAGACCAGGATGGCGCCCGACTCGAACAGCGAGATCGGCTTGCCGTCGGGCCCCTCGGGATCGACGATGGCGGGAATCTTGTTGTTGGGGCTGATGGCCAGGAACTCTTCCTTGAACTGGTCGCCAGCCCCGATGTTGATGCCCGTCACCTCGTACGGAAGCTTGCACTCCTCGAGCATGATGTGCACTTTGTGGCCATTGGGCGTCGGCCAGGAGTAGACCTGGATGGGCTGCTGGGCCGGCTTGGCGATCTTGTCGGTCATGCGGGACTCCGGAAAGAGGTCGAGTTCGATGCGATTATGCGACAAAGACCATCGCTCGTGGCCGATAGGCCTCCCTTGCGGCAGGGATACGGACGGCGATCTTTGACCTGGGAGCACAGCAGATGCAACGAATGCGGGCTGGGCAGGGGGCCGACAAAGGAAGATAATCCGTGTTTACCCTTGGCCGGAACCGCCTTCCGGCCGCTGGCCGCCAGCGCGCAACGTCCGCTGCGGCGGGACCAGCGACCGGTTCGTCCGGAGGCGCCGCGTGGCCTCGCGCCCGGTGCCAGGCGCAGTTTTCCTTTGTCTTTCGGCCCATCCCATGACTCGTCCGCGTTTCCTGCCCGACAATTTCACACTCAGCCTGATCGTCGTCGTCACCCTTGCCAGCTTCCTGCCATGTTCCGGGCAGACGGCCGTGGTATTCGACTGGGTCACCAATATCGCCATCGGCCTGCTGTTCTTCCTGCACGGCGCCAAGCTGTCGCGCGAGGCCATCGTCGCGGGCGCCACCCACTGGCGGCTGCATCTGCTGATCTTCGCCTTCACCTTCGTCATGTTCCCCATCCTGGGGATGGCGTTCAAGCCGCTCCTGGCGCCGCTGGTCACCCCCGACCTTTACCTGGGCATCCTGTTCCTGTGCGCGCTGCCGGCCACGGTGCAGTCGGCCATCGCGCTCACGTCCATCGCGCGCGGCAACATCCCGGCGGCCATCTGCAGCGCCTCCGCCTCCAGCCTGCTGGGCATCTTCCTGACGCCCGTGCTGGTCAAGCTGATGATGAGCACGGCCGGCGAGGCGGCGTTCTCGTTCGACGCGGTGGGCAAGATCCTGGTGCAACTGCTGCTGCCCTTCGTGGTGGGGCAGGTGATGCGCCGCTGGATAGGCGGGTGGGTCACGCGCCATCGCGCCGTGCTCAAGTACGTCGACCAGGGCTCGATTCTGCTGGTGGTCTACTCGGCCTTCAGCGAGGCCGTGGTGGGCGGCCTCTGGCACCAGACCTCCACCGCGACGCTGGCCGGCGTGCTGGTGGCGTGCGCGGTGATCCTGGCCGCGGCGCTGCTGGCCACGACCTACATCAGCCGGGCGCTGGGCTTCTCGAAAGAGGACGAGATCACCATCGTCTTCTGCGGTTCCAAGAAAAGCCTGGCGACGGGCATTCCCATGGCCAAGGTGCTGCTGTCCAGCAGCGCGGCGGGCGCCATCGTGCTGCCGCTGATGATCTTCCATCAGATGCAGCTGATGGTGTGCGCGGTGCTGGCGCGCCGCTACGCCAACCGTCCCGAGGAAGCGCCCGAGGCCAGCCCGCGCGCGGCCTGAGCGCCGGCGGCGTCCCGCTCAGTGGAAATGGGCGGGGCCGGCGTCGGCGTCGTCGGGCGGCTCGGCATGCACCATTTCACCCAGGGGATTGGGGAAGTAGGGTGCGCCGCAGTCGTCGCAGAATTCCATGGGTAGCAGCCCCTGCAGCTTGCGCAGGTCGGTCACGCCCAGTTCTCGCAACTGGTCGGCGATCACGTCCATGGCCGGCATGTCGGGATTGTCGTCCTCGCGTCCGAACAGGGGCCAGGCCGAGCCATAGATGACGTCGTTGCTCTGGCGCTGGGTGAAGCCGATCCGGTATTCCTCGACCTCGGTCTCGCCGCAGGCGGCGATGACCGCGCGCAACTGGTCGGGCGCGACGCCCAGCGTGGCCTCCAGCCAGGCGACCGAGGCGCGCAGCGACAGCGGCCGCACCCGGCGGTCGGCCTCGCGGTTGTTGACGTAATAGGCGTCGGGCAGCAGGCATTCGAAACCGCACCCGGGCAGCAGGTCGGCGAACAGCGGCGCGGCCTGCGCCTCCCATTGCGCCAGGCAGCTTTCGCGCGTGTGCTCGGGCTTGCCGGGGTTCTCCTGCCAGCGGAATACCGGCGCGCCGCGCGGCACGGCTACGGCCGCGACCACGTAGCGCGTGTCGGCCAGCAGGTTCGCGACTTCGGTGTCGGTGGCGGGCATGCGCGGCAGCGTCAGCCCCAGCGCCTGGGCGCCCAGGCGGCTCAGCCACAGCCGGGTGGCGCTGAACGAACGCGGCATCTGGTCCACGCTGTAGAGCTCCGGGGCCAGCGCCAGGCGCGCGTCGGCCGCCAGGATGTGGCCATGCAGCTGGGCTTTCAGCGCGTCCAGCAGGCCGATGCGTATCGGCCCGTAGGGGATGCTGAAACGGGTCCAGGCCACCACCGGCGCGACCACCAGCAGCACGTCGTGGTCCACCCCTTCCTTCTGCAGCGTCAGCGATTCCGACAGGGTCTCGGCCTGCTCGACCAGGATCTCGTAGGCGCCGGCGTTGCGCTGGTACAGGACCTCGAGCGCGGCCTCGATGGTCGCGTCCTGGCCGCCATGCATGAGCTTTTCCAACAGCGCGCCCAGTTCTCCTTCCCAGTAGCGGTCTTCGACCCGGCTGCCCGAGCCGTTGAGCGACAGGGACAGCGAAACGAGTTTTTCGGCATCGCGATTGAGGCGGGACGAGGAGGTGCTGCGGGAACGGGGCATGGAGGGGTCGCGGCTGACGGAATGATTGTTCGAGTCCGCTAGTTTATCTCCCTGGCGCCGGGTGGGTACGCAGACGCGGTCCCGCGGCCAGCAATTGGCTGGGTACCTCGCGCGCCACCAGGCGGGGCAGGGTGGCCACGATGTCCATCAGGGGTGCCAGCGAGACGCCGGTGTCCACGCCCATGCAATCGAACATGTGGACGAGTTCCTCGGTGCTGACGTTGCCGCTGGCGCCGGGCGCGTAGGGGCAGCCGCCCAGGCCGCCCACGGCGGCGTCGAAGCGCCGCATGCCCGCCTGCCAGGCCGCCAGCGCGTTGGCCAGGGCCATGCCGCGGGTGTTGTGCAGGTGCAGGGTCAACGGGGCCGAGGCGGGCAGGGCGGCGGCCAGCGATGCGGACAGGTCGGCCACCTGCGTGGGGTAGGCCATGCCGGTGGTGTCGCACAGCGTGATGCCGGCGGCGCCGGCCCCGGCGAAAAGCCGTGCCAGCCGCTCGACCTCGGATGGCGCGATGTCGCCTTCGAACGGACAGCCGAAGGTGGTGGACAGCGAGACGTTGCAGGGCACGCCGGCCTGGCCCGCGCGCTCGAGCATGGCCAGGAGCTGGGCCGTGGATTGCTCGCGCGTCATGCGCAGGTTGGCCTGGTTGTGGGTCTCGCTGACCGACATCACCAGGTTCAGCTCGTCGGCGCCGCTGTCCAGCGCGCGCTCCATGCCGCGCAGGTTGGGCACCAGGCAGGTGTAGACCACCCCGGGCCGGCGGCGGATGCGCTGCATGACCGCCTCGGCGTCGGCCAGCGCCGGAATGGCACGGGCCGAGGTGAAGCTGGTGACTTCGATGCGGGCGAAGCCACAGTCCGACAGCGCATCGACCAGCGCCACCTTGTCGTCGGTGGCGACGAAGGCCGGTTCGATCTGCAGCCCGTCGCGCGGCCCGACCTCGTTGATCTCGATCATGCGATCACTCCCTTGCCGCGCAGCGTCCGCAGCGTCTCGTCGTCCAGGCCCACGCCGCGCAGCACCGCGTCGGTGTGTTCGCCCAGGGTCGGCGCGCGGTGGCGGATGGCGCCCGGATTCGTGGACAGCTTGGGCACGATGCCGGGCATCTCGACCTTCAGGCCGTTGGCCGAGGTGACCTCGTGGATCATCTCGCGGGCGCGGTAGTGAGGGTCCTGGGCGATGTCGCGAGCGTTATAGATGCGCCCGGCGGGCACGTCGGCCTCGCGCAGGGCCGCCAGCACGGCGCCGCTGTCCAGCGTGCGGGTCCAGGCGCCGATGGCCTCGTCCAGTTCCTCCGCGCGCTGCGCGCGGCCGTCGTTGCGGGCGAGGCCGGGATCGTCGGCCAGGTCGTCGCGTCCCATGCGCCGCATCAGGCGCACGAAGATACCGTCGCCGTTGCCGGCGATCAGCACGTATTCGCCGTCGGCGCACGGATAGGCGTTCGAGGGCGCGATGCCGGGCAGGGCGCCGCCGGCCGGCTGGCGCACGGCACCGAACACCGAATACTCGGGCAGCAGGCTTTCGCTCAGGTTGAACACGCTTTCGTACAACGCGGTGTCGATCATCTGTCCTTGGCCGCCGCGCGCGTCGCGGTCGTACAGCGCCAGCAGCACGCCCATCGCGCCGTGCAGGCCTGCGATGGTGTCGCCCAGCGACAGGCCCGCGCGTACCGGCGGGCGGCCAGGCTCGCCGGTCAGGTAGCGCAGGCCCGCCATGGCTTCGCCTATCGCGGCGAAACCCGGTTCGTCGCGCTTGGTGCCGGTCTGCCCGTAGCCCGAGACGCGCAGCATGATCAGGCGGGGATTCAAGGCGTGCAGGGCTTCCCAGGACAGGCCCCATTTTTCCATGGCGCCGGGGCGGAAGTTCTCGATCAGCACGTCGGCTTGCGCGGCCAGCTTGCGCACCAGTTCCTGCCCGTCGGGCTGGCGCAGGTCCACGCATACCGATTGCTTGTTGCGCGACTGGGCTTCCCACCAGACCGAGGTGCCCTCGTGGAGCATGCGCCACTTGCGCAGCGGATCGCCCTGGCCGGGCGGTTCGATCTTGATGATTTCGGCGCCGAAATCGGCCAGGGTCTTGGCGGCGAACGGGCCGGCGATCAGCTGGCCCAGTTCCAGGATGCGGATGCCTTCGAGGATTTGCCGTGGCATGGGAGTCTCGCGGGGAAATATCTTGGCGACAGTGTGACCCGAAACCCGCAACGGAGGAAATGGGCGATCGGGCAAGCGGGGTTTGCCGGAACGCGAAAGCCGGCCGGTGGCGTCAGGCCGGCGTGGCGGCGGCCCGCAGGTGCGACACCAGCAGCCGTGCCGGCGCCGCCAGCGCATCGGGCGCGCGCACGCCCAGCAGCAGGCTGCGCCTGGCCCAGTCGTCTTCCAGCGCGACCAGCTTCAGGTGCATGGATTTCGCGTGCGGAGCCGCCGCGAGGCGCGGCAGTATCCCCACGCCCATGCCGGTCGAGACCATCCTGCAGATGGCATCGAAGCTGCGCACCTGGATGCGCAGCCGGATGGGGCGGTCCAGCCGGCTGCTTTCCTCCCTTATCCGGCTGGCGAGCGAGGTCGCATCCGGCAGGCTGACGTAGTCGCAGTCCAGCGTGTCGCGAAAGGCCACGGCGCGCCGGGACGCCAGGGCGTGCGCGCGCGGCGCGATCAGCACCAGCTCGTCCTCGCGGTAGCGGTAGGTCGTCAGGCCCTGGGCGGGCGTGCGGTCGGCGAACACGCCGATGTCGGCGCGGTTCTCGTTCACCGCGGCCACGATGTCCGCGCTGTTCTGCTCCTCCAGCTCGATGCGGATGCCGGGATGGCCGGCCATGAATGCCGACAGGTCTTCCGGCAGGAACTGCGTGATGGACGAGGTGTTGGCGGCGATGCGGACCTGGCCCACGGCGCCGCTGGCGTAGTCGGACATACGGCCGGCCAGTTGCTCCACGTCCTGCAGGATGCGCAGCGCATGCCGCAGGCAGGCCCGTCCGGCCTCGGTCAGTTCGACGCCCGAGGCCCGCCGGTACAGCAAGGGCGTGCGGACCGCGTCTTCCAGGTCGGCGATGCGCCGGCTGGCCGCGCCCACGGCCAGCCGGGCCTGGCGGGCGCCGGCCGAGATGCTGCCGTGGCGGGCGACGGCCACGAATAGCGACAGCGTCACCAGGTCGAAGCGCGAAAGGTTGATCAAGCGTGGGCTCCGCGGATGTGGCAAGGCCTGCGCCAGATGCCGGGGGCACCGCAAGCGCAGGCCTTGGAGGCGGCCGCCGGGGCCGGCCGGCTTCAGGCCGCCAGCAACTGGCGCAGCACGAAGGGCAGGATGCCGCCGTGGTTGTAGTAGTCCACCTCGATGGGCGTGTCGATGCGCAGCAGCAGCGGAACCTGCTTGCTGGTGCCGTTCTCGTAGTGGATGGTCAGCGTCACGTCCTGCTGGGGCTTGATGCCGTTCTCCAGCCCGGTGATGTCATAGGTCTCGCGGCCCGTGATGTCCAGGGACTGGATGCTGTCGCCAGCCTTGAACTGCAGGGGCAGCACGCCCATGCCCACCAGGTTGCTGCGGTGGATGCGCTCGAAGCTGCGCGCGATGACGGCCTTCACGCCCAGGAGTTGCGTGCCCTTGGCGGCCCAGTCGCGCGACGAACCCGTGCCGTATTCCTCGCCGCCGAAGATCACCGTGGGCGTGCCCTCGGCGATGTACTTCATGGCGGCGTCGTAGATCGACAGTTGTTCGCCGCTGGGCTGGTGCAGCGTGATGCCGCCTTCCACGCGCGTGCCGTCGGCATTGGGCGGGATCATCAGGTTCTTGATGCGCACGTTGGCGAAGGTGCCGCGCATCATGACCTCGTGATTGCCCCGGCGCGAGCCGTAGCTGTTGAAGTCGGCCTTCATCACGCCGTTGGCCTGCAGGTACTTGCCCGCGGGCGAGCTTTCCTTGATCGAGCCGGCCGGCGAAATGTGGTCGGTGGTGATGGAGTCGCCGAACAGGCCCAGCGCCCGGGCTCCCTTGACCACGGCGTTGGCCGCGCCGGGTTCCATCGTGAAATCCTCGAAGAACGGGGGTTCGGCGATGTAGGTCGACTTGGGCCAGTCGTAGATCTGTCCGGATACGCCCTGGATGTCCTGCCACAGCTTGCCGGGATTGGTCTTGACCTGGGCGTAGTTGTTCTTGAACGCCTTGGGGTCCAGGGCGTACTTCATCAGCTTCTCGACTTCGGCCTGGGTCGGCCAGATGTCGCCCAGGTAGACGTCGCCCTTGGTGCCGCGGCCCACGGGCTCGGTCATCAGGTCCCGCTTCATGGTGCCGGCGATGGCATAGGCCACGACCAGGGGCGGCGAGGCCAGGAAGTTGGCCTTGATGTTCGGGTGGATGCGGGCCTCGAAGTTGCGGTTGCCCGACAGGACGGCCGCGCACACCAGGTCGTTCTTGGTGATGAGGTCGTTCAGTTCGGGGGCGAGGTCGCCGGCGTTGCCGATGCAGGTGGTGCAGCCGTAGGCCGCCACGTCGAAGCCCAGCTGTTCCAGGTAGGGCAGCAGGTCGGTCTTCTGGAGGTATTCGGTGACGACGCGCGATCCCGGGGCGAGCGAGGTCTTGATGTGCGGCTTGACCTTGAGCCCGGCCTTCACCGCCTTCTTGGCCAGCAGGCCCGCCGCCAGCAGCACGCTGGGGTTGGACGTGTTGGTGCAGGAAGTGATGGCGGCGATCAGGATGTCGCCGTTCTGGATGGGGATGCCGTTGTCGGTCGTGAAGACCTGGTCGAGTTTTTCCGCGGGCTGCGAGAAGCCGTTCTCGGCCACCGGCTTGCTGAACAGGTCGCTGAAGGTGGTCTTGACGTCGCCGATCTCGATGCGGTCCTGCGGACGCTTGGGGCCGGCCAGCGAGGGCGCGACCGTGGACAGGTCCAGCGTGAGCAGCTTGGTGTAGTCGATGTCCTTGGCGTTGGGGACGCCGAACATCTTCTGGGCGCGGTAATAGGCCTCGAAGGCTTCGATTTCTTCCTTGGTGCGGCCGGTGCCCTTGAAGAAGTCGATGGTGCGCTCGTCCACCGGGAAGAAGCCCATGGTGGCGCCGTATTCGGGCGCCATGTTGCCGATGGTGGCGCGCTCGGACACGGTCAGGCTGGCGGTGCCGGGGCCACAGAACTCGACGAACTTGCCCACGACCTTCTCGCGGCGCAGCATCTCGGTGATGGTCAGGACCAGGTCGGTGGCGGTGACGCCTTCGCGCAGCTTGCCCTTGAGTTCGACGCCGACGACGTCGGGGGTCAGGATGTAGACGGGCTGGCCCAGCATGGCGGCCTCGGCCTCGATGCCGCCCACGCCCCAGCCGACCACGCCGATGCCGTTGATCATGGTGGTGTGGCTGTCGGTGCCTACCAGCGAGTCAGGGTAGTAGACCTTGTCGCGCTTGTGCACGCCGCGCGCCAGGTATTCCAGGTTCACCTGGTGGACGATGCCGAAGCCCGGGGGCACCACGCCGAAGGTGTCGAAGGCCTGCATGCCCCATTTCATGAACTGGTAGCGCTCGTGGTTGCGCTTGAATTCCAGTTTCATGTTGATGTCCAGGGCGTTCTTGGTGCCGTAGGCGTCGATCATGACGGAGTGGTCGACGACGAGGTCCACCGGAACCAGGGGTTCGATGGCCTTGGGATTCTTGTCGAGCTTGGCGGCGACGTTGCGCATGGCGGCCAGGTCGGCCAGCAGGGGGACGCCGGTGAAGTCCTGGAGCACGACGCGGGCGACGACGAAGGGAATTTCCTCTTCGCGCTTGGCGTTGGGTTTCCAGTGGGCCAGTTGCCTGATGTGTTCTTCGGTGACTTTCTTGCCGTCGCAGTTGCGCAGGACGGATTCGAGCACGATGCGCAGGGAGACGGGCAATCGTTCTACCGCCACGCCCAGGGCCTTGCCGAGCGCCGGGAGCGAATAGTACTGGCCGGTTTTGCTGCCGATCTTGAACTCTTTCAGGGTTTTGAACGTGTTGTGCGGCATGATGGGCTCCGAAGGAAAACCGGTTAAATCTACCACTTATGTTGCGTCGTTGCGATGTAGGGGAGGATGACTTTCTATAAGGGTAGGTCCTATGTCTTATATAAGATATAAGACATAAAAATGCAAGTGATGATTTGGACTACCGGTGGAGGTTTGGTTCTTGAGGCGGCCGGGGGCCGCAAGCAGGCCTGCACCGAGGCCGCTCTCCGCTATGCTTGAGCATTCACTTCCACAACAATAATGAAGGGGGAAGTTCATGAAACGTCTGGGAATGGTGATTCTGGCCGGCGCGCTGGCAGGCTGTGCCACGAATCCTAGGGTGTCCGGGGGTGCGCTGGCGCCGCACCTGGAAAATTGCAAGGGCGTCAGCGAGCAGGAGATCGCCGGCTTGTTCGACCGGTGGAACCGCTCGCTGCAGACCGGCGATCCGCATCGGGTGGTGGCGAACTACGCACCGGATTCGGTGCTGCTGCCCACCCTGTCCAACCAGCCGCGCTATGGCGCAGAGGCCAAGGAAGACTACTTCCATCATTTCCTGGAAGACCGCCCGGCGGGCCGGATCGACGAGCGCCGCATCGCGCTGGGATGCAATACCGCGGTCGACTCGGGGCTGTACACCTTCACCTTCGCCCGGACGGGGGCCGCGGTCAAGGCGCGCTACACCTATACCTATCGCTGGGACGGGCGGCAATGGCTGATCACCAGCCATCACTCGTCGGCGATGCCGGAAGGGAAGTAATGGGCGCCGGGCGGCAGGGCCGCCCGGACGGGTGTTCTAGAATGGCTTCCATCAAGCCATTGCGAACGATCCATGAGCACTCCCATACGCCTGACGCAGTACAGCCACGGGGCCGGCTGCGGCTGCAAGATATCGCCCAAGGTCCTGGACGTGATCCTGGCCGGCAGCGGCGCGCAGAATCTCGACCCCCGTTTGTGGGTGGGCAACGCCTCGCGCGACGATGCGGCGGTCTACGCGCTGGATGACGAGCGCGGCGTGGTGTCGACCACGGATTTCTTCATGCCCATCGTCGACGACCCCTTCGATTTCGGCCGCATCGCCGCCACCAACGCCATCAGCGACATCTATGCGATGGGCGGCGATCCGTTGCTGGCCATCGCCATCCTGGGCTGGCCGGTCAATCTGTTGCCGCCCGAAGTGGCGCGCGAGGTGGTGCGCGGCGGCCGGGCGGCTTGCGACGCCGCGGGTATTCCGCTGGCGGGCGGGCATTCGATCGACGCTCCCGAGCCCATCTTCGGGCTGGCCGTGACCGGCGTGGTGGACAAGGCCCGGCTCAAGCGCAACGACACCGCCACGGTGGGCTGCAAGCTGTACCTGACGAAGCCGCTGGGCATCGGCATCCTGACCACGGCCGAGAAGAAGGCCAAGCTGCGCCCCGAAGATGTGAACCTGGCGCGGGACTGGATGTGCACGCTGAACCGGCCCGGCAGCCGTTTCGGCCGGCTGGCCGGCGTCAAGGCCATGACCGACGTCACCGGTTTCGGGCTGCTGGGCCATCTGGTGGAAATGGCCGACGGCAGCGGCGTCAGCGCCCGGGTCGAGTTCGCCAAGGTGCCGCGCCTGCCGGGCGTGGAGCACTATCTGGCCGAAGGCTGCGTACCGGGCGGCACGGGCCGCAATTTCGACAGCTATGGCCAGCGCATCGCGCCGCTGGGCCAGGATCGCATCGACCTGTTGTGCGATCCGCAGACCAGCGGCGGCCTGCTGGTGGCGGTCGCGCCCGATGGCGAGGAGGAGTTCCTGGCGGCGGCCGCCGAATCCGGACTGGCGCTCGAGCCCATCGGGGAACTGGTCGAGCGGCGGGACTACGCGGTCGAAGTGGTGTGATGCGCGGCGATATCGACGACTACCGCGCGCTGTTCCTGCGGGGCACGCCCCTGATGGATACGCGCGCGCCCATCGAATTCCGCAAGGGCGCCTTTCCCGGGGCCGTCAACCTGCCGCTGATGACCGACATCGAGCGGCAGAAGGTCGGCACCTGCTACAAGCAGCAGGGCCAGGAGGCCGCGATCGCGCTGGGCCACCAACTGGTCCGGGGCCGCACCAAGGCTGAACGGATCGAGGCCTGGGCGGCCTTCGCCCGCGTGCATCCCGAGGGCAGCCTGTATTGCTTCCGCGGCGGCCTTCGTTCGCAAATCGTCCAGCAGTGGCTGCGGGACGAGGCGGGCATCGCCTATCCGCGCGTGGTGGGCGGCTACAAGGCCATGCGCGGTTTCCTGATGGACACGCTGGAACGGGCCGTGGCCGAGTGCGGCTTCATCGTGCTGGGCGGCATGACGGGAACGGGCAAGACCGATGTGCTGCGGGCGCTGGACCATGCCCTGGACCTGGAGGGGCACGCCCATCACCGCGGATCGAGCTTCGGCAAGCATGCCACCGGGCAGCCGCCGCAGATTGGCTTCGAGAACGGCTTGGCGATCGACGTGCTCAGGAAGCGGGAAGCCGGCCATGCCCGTTTCGTGCTGGAGGACGAAAGCCATGCGATAGGCAGTTGCAGCGTGCCGTTCAGCCTTTTCCAGGGCATGCAGGAATATCCTGTGGTCTGGCTGGAGGACAGCCTGCAGAACCGTGTGGAGCGTATCCTGCGCGACTACGTGGTGGATCTGTGCGCCGAGTTCGTCGTCCTTCATGGCGAAGAAGCGGGCAGGGCGCTTTTCGGCCAGCGGCTGCGTGCAAGCCTGGACAATATCCGCAAGCGGCTGGGCGGCGAACGCCATCAGCGCCTGGCGGCGGTCATGGACGCCGCCCTGGCCGAGCAGGCGCGAGGGGGAAGTGTCGAACCGCACCGGGCCTGGATCGAGGAACTGCTGACCGGCTACTACGATCCCATGTACGTCTACCAGCGCAAGCTGAAGGCGGCACGTATCGTGTTCACGGGAGACCAGCGCGCGGTGCTGGACTATCTGCGGGAGCACGCGCGGAAGTAGTGGCCGTTGTCGTTCGGGAGCTGTGATGCACAAGAGCCGATTGGGAAACATCGTCATCGACTGCAAGACCGGCGATCTGCTGTCGGAAGCGCGCTTCTGGAGCGCGGCGCTGGGGTATCCCTTGCCCGGGGAAATCGATCCGGATGGCCGTTTCATCCAGCTCGTGACCAGGCCGGGGGAAGTTCAGGTCATCATCCAGAAGGTCGAGCACGAGGCGCGCGCCCATCTCGACATCGAGACCGATGCGATCGAGGCGGAGGTGGCGCGCCTGGAACGACTCGGCGCCGTCCTCGTGTCGCGCAAGGAGGCCTGGGTGGTCATGCAGGCGCCCAGCGGACACCGGTTCTGCGTGGGCAAGCCCTACCGGGACGGGTTCGAGCGGTCGGCCAACGTCTGGGAATGACAGGGTGTGATGCCTAGGGTTTTCACTGATGGGTCGTTCTGTCGATTTCCCGGTTTCCCGCTCGTCGTAGGCATGTAACCACCCTGACGAAAGGAGATTCACCATGGCTACCGGAACCGTTCGACTCCACCGCGTCCTGCGCGCCACCCCCGAGCGCGTCTATCGCGCCTTCGTCGAGCCCGACGCGCTGGCGAAGTGGCTGCCGCCGTATGGCTTCACCTGCCAGGTCCATCACCTGGAAGCGAAGGTGGGCGGGACCTTCAAGATGTCCTTCCGCAACTTCACGACCGGCAACGCGCACTCCTTCGGCGGCGAGTACCAGGAATTGGTCCCGTTCCAGAAGATCCGCTACACCGACAAGTTCGACGATCCCAACCTGCCGGGCGAAATGGCGGTCACGGTCGTGCTCAGGCAGGTGGCATGCGGCACCGACCTGGACATCGAACAGGCCGGCATTCCCGAGGTCATTCCGACGGAGATGTGCTATCTCGGCTGGCAGGAGTCGCTGCTCCAGCTGGCCAAGCTGGTCGAACCGGAAATCCCGGACTGAGCCCCTCCTTTTAGCGTGAACAGACCCCAGGCGCCGGCGGGCCTTCGGACCAACGCCCCGGTCAGCGCGAACCCATCAGGTGCAGCGCCAGCGCATGGTAGGCGGGCAGCGAGGTCGGGTCGTTGGCGGCGTTGCTCGCCACCGGATGCGAGGCGAAGCGCGCGATCACCATTTCCGCCTTGGGGTCGACATATATCGCCTGGCCATGCACGCCGCGCGCGGTGAAGGCGCCGTGCGCGTTGTGCGTGACCCACCACATGTCGCGGTAGGTCCAGCCCGCCAGCAGCGCGTAGCCGGCGCGGGCGAAGTCCGCCGGGTCGCCGCCGCGCCGGATGTCGGCCACCGCGGCGGGCGGCAGGATCTGCCGGCCGTTGAAGAAGCCATCGTTCCGGATCATCTCGCCGAAGCGAGCCAGGTCGCGCAGGCCCGTGTTCAGGCCTCCGCCGGCGAACGGCGTGCCGGTCGAGTCGACCGTCATGTAGGCATCCTGCTCGGCGCCCAGCCGGCTCCATATGCGTTCGGACAGCAGTTGCGCCACCGGCTTGCCGCTGGCACGGGCCAGCACCCAGCCCAGCGCGTCGGTGTTGGCCGTGCGGTAATGGAAGGCCTCGCCGTGCTTGCCTTCCGGCTTCACCGTTTGCAGGAATTCGTAGTAGCTGCGCGGCCCGGTGTAGTCACCGGGCTTGGGCAGCGGATTGCCGGCGGCCGCGTGGGCCCAGACCTCGGCGTCGGGATCGGCATAGTCTTCGCTGAAGCGGATGCCGGTCGTCATGTCCATGACCTGGCGCACCGTCGCATCGCCGAAGGCGGACGATGCGAGTTCCGGCACGTACTCGGCCACCCTGCGCGACGGATCCAGCGTGCCTTCGGCCGCCAGCATGGCGGCCAGCGTGCCGATGAAGGACTTGGTCACCGACATCGCGCCGTGCTGGCCTTGCTGGTCGAGCACGCCGAAGTAGCGTTCGTAGACGATGCGCCCCTTGTGCAGCACGACGATGCCGTCGGTATAGTTGGCCTTCAGCGAGGCCTGCCAGGTCATGGTCCGGTCCGACCCCAGAGGCTGGAAGACCAGGCCGTCGATGTCGCCGCGCAGCGCGCGCGGCAGAGGGGCGGGGGCGCCCAGGCCGCGCGAGACGTTCACCGTGGGCATCAGCTGGCGGAAGTGGGAGACGCTCCAGCGCATCGCGGGGAAGCGAAAGTACGAGCCGTCGTCGAACCGCAGGATGCGGTCCGGTGGCGGCGGAGAGCCGACCATCCAGCCGAGTCTGGCGGGATCGCTGGCATCGGCGTCGGGATAGCCGGCGGGGTCCTGGGGTGCAGCCGCGAATGTGGCGCCGGCCAGGAACACCGACAGGAGAAAGGCCAGGTGACGCTGCGCGGGGACCATGGATACTCCTTGCGGTACGTTCAAGCGCCTCTTCCGGCGATCCTTCCGCTTTGCGGCGCATCCCTGCTCGATGGATCGGGGGATCAGTCCTCGGGCCGCAGGTGCGGGAACAGGATCACGTCGCGGATGCTGGGGCTGTCGGTCAGCAGCATCACCAGGCGGTCGATCCCGATGCCGCAGCCGGCGGTCGGAGGCATGCCGTACTCCAGCGCGCGGATGTAGTCCGCGTCGTAGTACATGGCTTCCTCGTCGCCGGCATCCTTGGCTTCGACCTGCTTGCGGAACCGCTCCGCCTGGTCCTCGGCGTCGTTCAGCTCGGAGAATCCGTTGGCGATCTCGCGGCCGACCATGAACAGCTCGAAGCGTTCGGTGATGCCGGGGCGCGTGTCCGAGCCGCGCGCCAGGGGCGACACTTCCACCGGGTAGTCGATGATGTAGGTCGGCTGCCACAGCTTGGCTTCCGCCGTTTCCTCGAACAGCGCCAGTTGCAGCGCGCCCAGGCCGGCGCGCGCCAGTTGCGGGCCGTCCACGTGGGCACCCAGCCGCTTGAGTTCGGCGCGCACGAAGGCTTCGTCGTTCAGTTGCTCGTCGGTGTAGCCGGGATCGGCGTACTTGTGGATGGCCTCGGTGATGGTCAGCCGGTCGAAGGGCCTGGACACGTCCACCTCGCGGCCCTGGTAGGTCACCTTGGCGCTGCCCGTGGCGTCGATGGCGGCCTGGCGGATGAGCTGCTCGGTGAAGTCCATCAGCCAGCGGTAGTCGCCGTAGGCCGCGTAGAACTCCATCATGGTGAATTCGGGATTGTGCCGGGGGCTGACGCCTTCGTTGCGGAAGTTGCGGTTCAGCTCGAACACGCGCTCGAAGCCGCCCACGATCAGGCGCTTCAGGTAGAGCTCGGGCGCGATGCGCAGGTACATGGGCATGTCCAGCGCATTGTGGTGGGTCGTGAAGGGCTTGGCCGCGGCGCCGCCCGGGATGGCGTGCAGCATGGGGGTTTCCACTTCCAGGAAACCGGCTTCGGTCATCAGGCGGCGAATGGAGGCGATGGCGCGGCTGCGTGCCACGAAGGTGTTGCGGGTCGACTCGGTCATGACGAGATCGACGTAGCGCTGGCGATAGCGCATCTCCTGGTCGGAGATGCCGTGGAACTTGTCGGGCAGGGGGCGCAGCGACTTGGTCAGCAGCCGCACCTCGGTGGCCTGGATCGACAGTTCGCCCTTGTTGGTCTTGAAGACCTTGCCGCGCACGCCCAGGATGTCGCCGATGTCCCAGTGCTTGAAGGCGTCGTAGACCTGGTCGCCGACCAGTTCCTTGCTCAGGTAGATCTGGATGCGGCCGGTCGAGTCCTGCAGGGTGGCGAAGCTGGCCTTGCCCATCACGCGCTTGAGCATCATGCGGCCGGCGACGCTGGCGGGAATGTCGGCCGCGTCCAGCGCTTCCTTCTCGGTGCCGTCGTGTGCCGCGTGCAGCGCGGCGGCGCGGTCGGCGGGCACGAAGTCGTTGGGGAAGGCCGGCCCGGCTTCGCGCAGGCGGGCGAGCTTGGCGCGCCGTTCGGCGATGATCTGGTTTTCGTCTTGCGCGGGTTCGTTGGCGGTGGGCCGGTTGTCGGTCATGATGGCTATCGGGTCAGTAATGTCGGATGTCGTCGATGTCGGCGTGGCCGAAGTCGTCGCGTTCCAGGTAGTCGAGGATGCGGGTCGCCACGTCGGCGGGGGCGGCCAGGCGGCCGCCGCGATGGAGTTCCTTGAAGTCTTCCACGGCGGGGAAGGCGTCGGGCAGCGTGGCGCGGATGCGGGCCTGCATGGGCGTGTCGATCACGCCGGGGGCCAGCGCGGCGATGCGCAGTCCCGAGCCCCGCTGTTCCAGCTTCACCGTGCGCGTGTACATGTCCAGCGCGGTCTTGGTGGCGCAGTACACGCTCCAGCCCGGCATGGGCCGCTGCCCCGCGCCGGACGAGATGTTCAGCACGCGGCGGTCCGCCTGCGCGGGCGCGGCCGCCAGGAAGGCCGCCGTCAGCAGCATGGCGGCGGCCACGTTCACATGCAGCGCATGCGCGACCGATGCGGCGTCCAGCGTGGCGGCCTGGGCGATGGGTTCGACCGTGCCGGCGTTGTTGATCAGCCGGTAGCGGGCGGCGCCCGCCGGCAGGTCGGCGAACAGGCCCCGGGCCACGGTTTCCGTCTGTGCCGGATCGGACAGGTCCACCGCATAGTGCCGGTGCTGGCATCCGCTGCGGCGCGCCTGCTGCGCCAGCAACGGATGCGCGCCGCGCGACAGCGTGACCAGCAGCGTGCCCGGCCGGCAGGCGGCCAGGGCCAGCGCGGCCCCCAGGCCGCGCGAGGCACCGCTCAGTATCACGATGGCATCGCTCATGTCGCGTTCCGGCGCCGCTCAGACGCCCTGTTTCAGGCTGGCTTCGATGAAGGGATCGAGATCGCCGTCCAGCACCTTCTGGGTGTTGGAGATTTCGACGTTGGTGCGCAGGTCCTTGATGCGGCTCTGGTCCAGCACGTACGAACGGATCTGGTGGCCCCAGCCCACGTCGGTCTTGGAGTCCTCCAGCTTCTGCTGCTCGGCCATGCGCTTGCGCATTTCCAGTTCGAACAGCTTGGACTTCAGCATCTGCATCGCCTCGGCGCGGTTGCGGTGCTGCGAACGATCGTTCTGGCACTGCACGACGATGCCCGTGGGGATGTGGGTCATCCGCACCGCGGAGTCGGTCTTGTTGATGTGCTGGCCACCCGCGCCGGAGGCGCGGAAGGTGTCCACGCGGATGTCGGCCGGATTGACCTCGACCTCGAAGGAGTCGTCGACTTCCGGGTAGACGAACACGCTGGCGAACGAGGTGTGGCGGCCGCCGGACGAATCGAAGGGGCTCTTGCGGACCAGGCGGTGCACGCCGGTCTCGGTGCGCAGGTAGCCGAAGGCGTATTCGCCCTCGATCTTGATGGTGGCGGACTTGATGCCGGCCACTTCGCCCTCGGACTCTTCCATGAGCTCGGCCTTGAAGCCCTTGCGCTCGGCGTACTTCAGGTACTGCCGCAGCAGCATGGAGGCCCAGTCCTGCGCCTCGGTGCCGCCGGCGCCGGCCTGGATGTCCAGGAAGCAGTTGAGCGGATCGGCCGGGTTGGCGAACATGCGGCGGAATTCCAGCCCGCCCACTTTTTCCTCCAGGCCCTGGGCATCGCCGATGATGGATTCCAGCGTGGCGTCGTCGTTGTCGGCGGCGGCCATCTCGAACAGCTCGGTGGCGTCGCGCAGGCCCGAATCGATCTCGTTGATGGTCAATACGACCGTTTCCAGGGCCTTCTTCTCGCGGCCCAGGTCCTGGGCGTGCTTGGGGTCGTTCCAGACGTCGGGGTTTTCCAGCTCGGCGTTCACGACCTGCAGGCGTTCATCCTTGACATCGTAGTCAAAGATACCTCCGTAGATCCTGGGTGCGCGCAGCCAGGTCCTGCAGTTGGGCTTCGAGTTGGTTGAGGCGTTCTGCTTCCATGCTGAATTCCAGGTGATTTTTCGCGTAACCCGCTATTTTAGCGTAGGCCGGACGCCCTTCGGCGGGGTGCGCCCGGCGTTCAGCGCGCCGTGTCCTGGCCGTGCTCGATCACCAGTTGCACGGACACCATGCCGTTCCAGTTGTTCAGCGCCAGGCGGTAGGCCAGGTCCACGGCGGGCGGCAGGGCGTCGGCGTGGCCGAACCAGATCGCGTCGAAGCGCTGGCCACCGCGTTCCAGCGCCAGCTTCAGGTGCTTTTCGCCCACCACCCGCTGGTTGCGGACGATGAAGGCGTCGACGAAGACGGGCGCCGGGAACCCGGAGCCCCAGACCTGCTGGTCGAGCAGGGTGGCGACCTCGGCATTGGCGTAGTCGGCCTCCAGCGAACCGTCGGTTTCCAGCGCCGGCTCGAAACGGCTGCGGCCCGTCAGTTCGCGCACGGCGGCGTCGAAGGCCGGCGCGAATGCCGCGAAGTCGGCCTCGTGCAGGGTCAGGCCGGCGGCCATGGCATGGCCGCCGAACTTGCGGATCAGGCTGGGGTAGCGCTTGGAGACGAGATCCAGCGCGTCGCGCAGGTGCACGTCGGGCACCGACCGGCCCGAGCCGCGCAGTTCGCCGTCGCCCGCGGGCGCGAAGGCCAGCGTCGGGCACCAGAAACGGTCCTTCAGGCGCGACGCCACCAGGCCCACCACGCCCTGGTGCCACGAGGCATCGAACACGCACAGGCTGGCGGCCGAGGCCGCGGGCAGCGCGTCCAGCGAGGCCAGCGCCTGGTCGCGCATGCCGGCCTCGATCTCGCGGCGTTCGCGGTTCATGGTGTCCAGCTCGCGCGCCAGTTTCAGGGCTTCGTCCTCGTCGTCGGTGACCAGGCAGCGTATGCCCAGGCTCATGTCGGCCAGGCGGCCGGCGGCATTGATGCGGGGGCCCAGGGCGAAGCCCAGGTCGAAGGTGCTGGCCTCGCGGGCCTGGCGGCCGCTTACCGCGAACAACGCGCGCAGGCCCGGCTGCATGCGGCCGGCGCGTATGCGCTTCAGGCCCTGCGCCACCAGCAGGCGGTTGTTGGCGTCCAGCCGGACCACGTCGGCCACGGTGCCCAGGGCCACGAGGTCGGTCAGGGCATCCAGCCTGGGGCCGCTGTCCCCGCCGAAGGCGCCGCGCTGGCGCAATTCCGCGCGCAGTGCCAGCAGCAGGTAGAAGATGACGCCGACCCCCGCCAGGTGCTTGGACGGGAAGCCGCAGCCGGGCTGGTTGGGGTTGACGATGGCCAGGGCCTCGGGCAGGACGTCGCCGGGCAGGTGGTGGTCGGTGATCAACACCTGCATGCCGGCGTCGCGGGCCGCCGCCACGCCGTCGATGCTGGCGATGCCGTTGTCGACGGTGATCAGGATGTCGGGCTTGCCGCCCGGGTGGGCGCAGGCCAGGTCGACCACCGCGGGCGACAGGCCGTAGCCGGTCTCGAAGCGGTTGGGCACCAGGAAGTCCACCACGGCGCCCATGGCGCGCAGGCCGCGCAGGCCGACGGCGCAGGCGGTGGCGCCGTCGCAGTCGTAGTCGGCCACGATCAGCAGCCGCTTGCGCGCGGCGATGGCATCGGCCAGCAGCGCGGCGGCGCGGCCGGCGTGGGTCAGCAGCGAGGGGGCCAGCATGGCCTGCCAGTCGGGCGCGGTTTCCTGCGGCGCGGCCACGCCGCGCGCCGCCCACAGGCGGGCCAGGAGGGGATGGATGCCGGCCTGTTCCAGGCGGCGCCGGGCCGCCGGGTCGGGCTGACGGGTCAGGATTCTTGGGGCAACCACCAGCGTTTCCAATCGTGTCGGGAGGAGGGCAGCCAGCGCAGCAGGGCGGGCCGGCGTTCCAGGGTCAGGGTGACCAGCCGTTCGCGCGCCGGCAGCACCAGTATCAGTTGCCGCAGGGCGCCGGCGCGCAGCGCCGCGTCGGCCGGGGCGAACCAGTCGCGCTCCAGCCGCGCGGCGGCGTCCAGCCAGCTGCGCCAGTCGTCGGTGCGCTCGGGCAGGGCCAGGTCGTCCAGTTCCACCAGCGCGCCGGGCCGGATCGCCGAGGCCGCATCGGCAGGGCGCTGCCAGGGCAGGCCGCCGCGTTCGGCCAGCGCGCGCAGCCAGGGCGCGCTGCCGGCCACCAGCGCGGGCCGGCCGGCGGGCCAGTCCGGTTGCCATGGCACCGCGCCGCCGTGCAGCCACAGGGTGTTGACCGGGACCTGCCCCCGCGCTTCGCGGGCGACGTTGACCGGCGACTCGTGCCAGTGCATCTGGATTTCGTTGATCAGCTTGCGCCAGGGCCGGGCCTCGGGCGTGCGCGGCCACCAGGCATCCAGCGCGGCGCCCGTCACGGCATCCGGCGTGCCGGTGTGCCGGGCCGCGCCCTGGGGCAGGTCCAGGCGCCAGCGGCGCGGATCGACGGCGCGGGCCGCCGCGCCATGCGCCTCCAGCGCGGGCTGCGCCGCGGCCAGCAGCGCGTCGCTCTCGGCCTGCGTCGTGCCCAGTTCGGTGGAGTCGGTCAGGACCAGGCCGTCGCGGCCGACCTGCACGTGGGCCAGGTCCGCCAGCCAGACGGGCCGGCCGTCTCGGGCATCGTCCACCAGCAAGGGCGCGAGCCCCGCGCCGATTCTGCCGTCCGCGGGCCGGTGGCCCGCGCGATGCAGCCACCAGTACTCGCGCGAGGTGCAGCCCGCCTCGAAGGGGTCGAAGTCCTGCTGGACGGGCCGCGCCGCGCCCAGCCACGAGACCAGCGTGCGCACGGCGGGCTGGTCCGCGAGCTGGCGCGCCAGTTCGGGCGCGATGGCGGCGTCGGTCAGCAGGCCGGGAAGCAGCAGGGTCAGGGCGGACGGCAAGGCGGGCACGGCGGCAGGATCCGGGTAGGAGGGCCCGCGGGCGGCGGGCCGAATGGCCGGTATTGTAGGGGGTGGGGCGGAGGCGGTGCCGGCCGCCGCCTTCTGCCATAATACGCGCGTGCTCAAGATACCCTACGAATTCTGGATAGGCTGGCGCTATACGCGCGCCGGCCGCGGGCGGCGACGCGATCGCTTCATTTCCTTCATTGCCGCCAGTTCCATGGCGGGCATAGGCCTGGGCGTGGCGGCGCTGATCATCGTGCTGTCCGTCATGAACGGCTTCCAGAAGGAGGTGCGCGACCGCATGCTGTCGGTGCTGCCGCACATCGAACTCTATCCGGTGGGGGGCGAGCGCGGCGCGGCGCTGGCCAACTGGCGCGAACTGACGGCGCTGGCCAGGAAGAATCCCGAAGTGCAGGCGGGGGCGCCCTACGTGGCGGCCCAGGCCATGATCGCCCGCGACCAGGTGCTGCGCGGCGTGCAGGTGCGCGGCATCGACCCCGAGGCCGAGCGCGACGTGTCCGACGTGGCCAAGAACATGGTGGCCGGTTCGCTGGACGACTTGAAGCCCGGCAGCTACGGCGTGGTGCTGGGGCGCGCGCTGGCGCAGGGCCTGGGCGTGGGGCTGGGCGATCCGATCCTGATGCTGGCCCCGCAGGGCTCGGTCACGCCCGCCGGTTTCACGCCCCGCATGCGGCAGTTCACCGTGGTGGGCGTGTTCGAGGCCGGCCACTACGAATACGACTCCAGCCTGGCGTTCGTGAACGTGGACGACGCCGCGCGGCTGTTTCGCGACAGCGGCATAGGCGGGGTGCGGCTGCGCATCGCCGACATGCAGAAGGCGCCGCAGGTGGCCCGCGACCTGGCGCAACTGCTGCCGCCGAACATCGCCGCCGCGGACTGGTCGCGCAACAACCGCACCTGGTTCGCCGCGGTGCAGACCGAAAAACGCATGATGTTCCTGATCCTGGCGCTGATCATCGCCGTGGCGGCCTTCAACCTGCTGTCCTCGCTGGTCATGGCGGTCAACGACAAGCAGGCGGACATCGCCATCCTGCGCACGCTGGGCGCCACCCCGGCCGAGATCGCCCGCATCTTCGTGGTGCAGGGGGCGCTGATCGGCGTCATCGGTACGCTGCTGGGCGTGGCGGGCGGCACGCTGATCGCCTACAACATCGACGTCATCGTGCCCGCCATCGAACATGCGCTGGGCATCCAGTTCCTGCCGCGCGACATCTACCTGATCACCGAGCTGCCGTCCGACCCGCGCCTGTCCGACATCGTCACCATAGGCGTGACGTCGCTGGTGCTGTCGTTCCTGGCCACCCTGTATCCCAGCTGGCGCGCCTCGCGCCTGCAACCGGCGGAGGTGCTGCGCCATGACTGATCGCCGCGTGGTGCTGGAAGGGCGGGGCATATCCAAGGTCTATGCCGAGGGCGGCGAACGCGTCACCGTGCTGCGCGGCGTGGACCTGCGGGTGCGCCAGGGCGAGATGGTGGCCCTGGTGGGGGCCTCGGGCTCGGGCAAGAGCACGCTGCTGCACGTGCTGGGGCTGCTGGACCAGCCCAGCGCCGGCGAGGTCCTGCTGGACGGTCAGGCGGCGGCCAGCTTCAATGAAAAGCAGCGCAGCCTGGCGCGCAACCGCAGCCTGGGCTTCGTCTACCAGTTCCATCATCTGCTGGCCGAGTTCTCGGCGCTGGACAACGTCGCGATGCCGCTGATCGTGCGCCGCATGGAACGCGCGCAGGCCCGGCGGGCCGCCGCGGCGATGCTCGAGCAGGTGGGGCTGGGCCAGCGGGCCAGCCATCATCCCGGCCAGTTGTCGGGCGGCGAGCGCCAGCGCGTGGCGCTGGCCCGCGCGCTGGTGACGCGGCCGCTGTGCGTGCTGGCCGACGAACCCACCGGCAACCTCGACCGCCACACGGCGCGCGAGGTATTCGGCCTGCTCAAGCGGCTGAACCAGGAACTGGACATGGCCTTCGTCATCGTGACGCACGATGCCGAACTGGCGGCGCTGGCCGACCGGCAGTTGAAGATGGCCGACGGCCTGCTGGCAGAGGAAGCCGCCGGCTAGGGCCTGTGCGAGGTTCCTTTTAGGTTTTAGGGTGAACAGGCCCTGGCACGGCGAAGACGGTAAAGTGGTCCGATGCTGATCGATACCCATTGTCATCTCGACGCGGCCGAGTTCGGCCGCGACCGTCCGGACGTTGCCATGCGGGCCCGCGCCGCCGGCGTGGCCGGCATCGTCATTCCGGCCGTGGCGCGCGACAATTTTTCCACCGTGCGCGACCTGGCCCATGCGATTCCGGGCGGTGCGTATGCGCTGGGAATCCATCCCATGTACGTGCGCCACGCCGCCGACGAGGACCTGGACCGCCTGCGCGACGCGGTGGCGCAGGCCATGGGCGATCCGCGCTTCGTCGCCGTGGGCGAGATCGGCCTGGACTTCTTCGTGCAGGACATCGCCCAGGGCGAACAGCGCGCGCGCCAGGAGCGCTTCTACCACGCGCAGCTCGCGCTGGCCGCCGAGTTCGGCCTGCCCGTGCTGCTGCACGTGCGCCGCTCGCAGGACGTGCTGCTGAAGTACCTGCGGCGCGTGGAAGTGCCGGGAGGCATCGCCCATGCCTTCAACGGCAGCCGGCAGCAAGCCGACCTGTTCGTCGCGCGCGGCTTCGCGCTGGGCCTGGGCGGGGAAATGACCTATGAGCGTTCGCGCAACATCCGCCGGCTGGCGGCCGGGATGGACCTGGCCGCGCTGGTGCTGGAAACCGACGCGCCCGACATACCGCCCGCCTGGCTGCCGCGCGACGACCGTCGCAACGAGCCCGGGGAGCTGCCGCGCATCGCGGCGGTGCTGGGCGAACTGCGCGGCCTGCCGGTGGCCGAGATCGCCGCGGCCACGTCGGCCAATGCGCGTCGCGTGCTGCCGCGCCTGAGCGGCGCGCTGGCGGCCTGAGCGCCGGCCGGGTGCGGCCCGGGCAGATTCATCATGGACAGATTCATCCCGGCAGGGGCTGCGTGGCGGCCCCGGCATGCCTACCATGCTGCCCTTGGGCCGGAGGAAGGGCATGCTGCGTTTCGCGTTGGTGGCGTTCGTGCTGGGCACCGCCTGGGTGCATGGACTGCCGGCGGTGCCGCCGGCCTGGGTCTCGGCGCTGGCGGGCGTGGCCGTGCCGGCAGCGTGCGCGGCGTGGGGGCGGGCGCGGCCAGGATGCCGGCGGCATCGCCGCGCGGCTGTCCTGCTCGCGGTCGCCGCTTTTGCCGCGGGGTCCGCGCTGGCGCTGGCGCGCATCGACCTGCGCTTGCAGGACGGCTTGTCGCCGGCGCAAGAGAACGTGCCGCTGGAGTTGGAGTACCTCGTCACCAGCCTGTCCACGGCGACCGCGGCCGGGCAGCGTTTCGAGGCGACGGTGCTGGATCCGCCGGCCGGCGTGCCCGGCCAGGTGCAACTATCGTGGTGGGGCCGGGCCGCGGAGGTCGTGCCCGGCGAACGCTGGCGCGGGACCGTGCTGCTCAGGCGGCCCCACGGCACGCTGAATCCGCATGGTTTCGACTACGAGGCCTATCTGTTCGAACACGGTATCCGCGCGACGGGGTCGGTGCGCGGCCAGCCGAGCTGGCTGGCGGACGATGCCTACGCCAGTTTCGATGTAGCGGTGCAACGTGCCCGCCACGTGTGCCGCGAGGCCTTGCGCCGGGCGCTGGAGGGCAAGCGTTACGGCGCCGTGCTGGCCGCCCTGGCGATGGGCGACCAGGCCGGCGTGGACCGGCGCGACTGGGACATCTTCAACCGCACCGGCATCACCCATCTGGTCTCCATCAGCGGCCTGCACGTGACGATGCTGGCCGCCCTGGCGGGGTGGGCGGTGCTGCAGGCGTGGAAGCGCTGCCGCTGGGACGGCATCCGGCTGCCCGAGCGGCATCCCGCCCAGGTGGCGGCGGCCGGCGCGGCCCTGGCGGTGGCATGGCTGTACTGTCTGCTGGCCGGATGGGGCGTGCCGGCCCGCCGGACCTTTTTCATGCTGGCCGTGGTGGCGGGCGCGGCGGCCTGGCGAGTCCCGGTGTCCGGCTCGCGGGTGCTGGCGCTGGCGGCGGCCCTGGTCTGCGCGCTGGATCCTTGGGCGACGCTGGCGGCCGGGTTCTGGCTGTCGTTCGGCGCGGTGGCGCTGCTGATCCTGTGTGGCGGGGGGCGCTGGCGGCAGCGCGACGGGCCTGCGCCGGCCAGCGCATGGCCGGCGCGGGTGGCCGCTTCGGTACGGGAAGGCGCCCGCGCGCAGGCTGCGCTGACCGTGGGCCTGCTGCCCGCCCTGGCGCTGCTGTTCCAGCAGGTGTCGCTGGTATCGCCGCTGGCCAATGCCGTGGCCATCCCGGTGGTCAGCCTGCTGGTCACGCCGCTCGCGCTGGCGGCGCTGGCGTTGTCTGTCGTGCCGGGGCTGGAGGAGTGGGGCGCCGCCACGGCCGCCGTCGCTCATGCGGTGTTCGAGGGCCTGATGGTGCCGTTGCAGTGGCTGGCCGATACCGAACTGGCGGCCGTCTCGCTGGCCGCGCCGCCCTGGCCGCTGTTCGTGCTGGCGCTGGCCGGGGTGGTATGGACCTTGCAGCCGCGCGGCCTGCCCGGCCGCTGGCTGGGGCTCGTGCTGCTGGTGCCCATGCTGGCCTATCGGCCCGCGCGTCCCGCGCCGGGCGAATGGCGCCTGGCGATGCTGGACGTGGGGCAGGGCACCGCGATCGTGGTGGAGACGGCCAGCGCGACGTTGCTGTACGACACCGGTCCGCCCTATGGCGACAAGGCCGATGCCGGTGGCAGGGTGGTCTGGCCCTATCTGCGGGCGCGGGGCATACGGCGGCTGGACGACGTGGTGGTATCGCACGCGGATGCGGACCATGCGGGCGGGCTGCGTTCGGTGCTGGCGGCCTTGCCCGCGGCGCGGGTGCATGCGTCCTACGATCTTGCGTCCGCGGACATCGGGCAGGCGGTTTTCTCGCGCTGCGCCGCCGGGCAGCGGTGGACGGTGGATGGCGTGGCGTTCGAGTTCCTGCACCCGGCCTCGCCCAGGGGCGAGGTACCGGCTCGCGCACGCAACGCGTACAGCTGCGTATTGCGGGTACGCGGTGCCCACCACGCGGCTTTGCTGGCGGGGGACATCGGCGCGGCCGAGGAAGCTGGCCTCGCGGCCGTCGAGGACCTTGCCGCCGATGTGGTGGCCGCGCCCCACCACGGTTCACGCGGATCGTCCAGCCCGGCGCTGGTCGCGGCCACGCGGGCCTCGCACGTCGTGGCCCAGGCGGGCTACCTGAACCGCTATCGCCATCCGCATCCCGACGCGGAACGGCGGTGGCGGCGCGCCGGCGCCGTGTTCCATCGCACCGACAGGCACGGCGCGCTCGTGTTCGTCTCGCGGCAGGAGGGGCTGCGGGTCGCGCGCGAGCGGGAATCCCGACGGCGCTATTGGCATACCGCACCGTGACGGCGGTGGCTACAATCCCGGGTCCGGCCCAGCAAGGAATGCCTTCATGAACCACGATGCCTCGCCCGATTCCCTCCAGCCCCGCCTGGAGTTCGTGACCTGCCTGAGCCCGGCGGGCCTGCATCGCATGGCGTACTGGGAATGGGGCGATCCGTCCAACGACCACGTGCTGGTCTGCGCGCACGGCCTGACCCGCTCGGGTCGCGATTTCGACGCGCTGGCGCGGCGCATGGCCGGCCGCTATCGCGTGGTCTGCCCGGACGTGGTGGGCCGTGGCCGCTCGGACTGGCTGTCCAATCCGGCCTATTACACCGTACCGCAATACGTGGCGGACATGATGCCGTTGCTGGCCCGCGTGCAGGCCGAGACCCTGCACTGGTTCGGAACCTCGCTGGGCGGCCTGATCGGCATGGCGCTGGCGGGCCTGGAGGCGTCCCCCATCGACAAGCTGGTGCTGAACGACGTGGGGCCGCACCTGGATCCCGCCGCGCTGGCGCGCATCGCGCAGTACGTGGGCAAGGCGCCGGCCTTCGGCAGCTTCGAGGAGGCGCGGGCCTACGTGAGCACGGTATCGGCCTCGTTCGGTCCGCATACCCAGGAACAGTGGGACGAACTGACCCGGCACGTGGTGCGGCAGGTCGACGGTCCGGCCGGGCCCTGGACCATGCACTACGATCCCGCCATCGCCGAGGCCTTCGCGGCCATGGATCCCGCCACGGCCATCGCGGCCGAGGCGGCGCTGTGGCACGTCTACACCAACATAGAATGTCCCATCCTGATCGTGCGCGGCGAACATTCCGACCTGCTCACCCAGGATACCGTGGCGGCGATGCTGGCCCGCAATCCCCATGCGCGGCGCGTCGACGTCGCCGGCGTCGGGCATGCGCCCACCTTCATGACGTCCGCCCAACTGGACCTGGTGGACGGTTTCCTGCGCGACTAGCGGCCATCGCCGCCTGCTATGCTTGCGGCTCCGAATCTGCCCCACAAAGAGGAAAACATCATGAGCATCGAGCGTTTCAGTGTCGGCAAGCGCATGTCCGAAATGGTCGTGCACGGCGGCGTGGCCTACCTGGCCGGCCAGGTGGCCGAGGATCCCTCGAAGGATCCGGCGGACCAGACCCGCCAGGTGCTGGCCGCCATCGACAAGCTGCTGGCCGCCGCCGGCACCGACAAGACCCGCATCCTGCGCGCACAGATCTTCCTGGCCGACATCGCCGACTTCGCCGCGATGAACTCGGTCTGGGACGCCTGGGTGCCTGCCGGCCACACGCCCGCCCGCGCCACGGTCGAGGCCAAGCTGGCCGCGCCTGAATACAAGGTCGAGATCGTCGTCACCGCCGCGGTCTGATCCCGGTCCGCCGGCCGCCCGCCGTCCGCTCAGCGGGGCAGCGCGGGCCCGGCGCCCAGCGGGTCCTGCCGGTAGTACTGCGACAGCAGCGCATACCATTCGGGCATCGCGCGCCACAGCGGCTCGGGATGCACGAAGAAGGCCTCGGAACTGACGGCGAAGAACTCGGCCTCGTCCGTGGCCGCGTACGGATCCAGCGGCAGCTGCGCATACCAGTGGTCCGCTTCCTCGGATTCCGGATCCACGTCGGCCGGGATGGCCGCCTCGATTTCCTCCAGCCGGGCCAGCAGCGCGTCGTAGCTGCGCTCCAGCACGCTGCGCCACAGCCTGGGCCGTATGCCGGCATGCGCGTGCAGGCTGGGCATGCCGTCGGCCTGGCCGTATTGCAGGTCGAGCTTGTGGGCGAATTCGTGGATGACCACGTTGAAGCCCGCCGGCCGTTCGAGGCCGGGACTGGCATCCTCCCAGGACAGCACGATGGGACCGCCGTCCCAGGCTTCGCCGGCGGCTTCCTCGACATATTCGTGCACCACGCCGTCCTCGTCCACGTCGGAGCGGGGGATCAGGAATCCGCCCGGATAGACGATGACCTCGGACCATCCCTCGTACAGGCCCGGATCCAGGTACAGGATGGGCAGGCAGGCCTGTACCGCGATGGACAGGCGGATCTCGTCGGTCAGGACCTGGCCGGCCGCGCCGGTCATGGTCTTGCTGGCCAGGAACCACGCGGCCCGCTCCCGCAGCGTGTCGCGTTCGTCCTCGGTCAGGCGCGCGAGGAATGCATGCGAGGCCAGCGTTTGGGTCCATAATTCCGGATTGATGCGAGCCTGCATCTGCGCCACGCGGTGCTTCGATGCGCCGCGGGCAAACAGCCATCCCAACATACAATGAACTTCCCTGGTGGATAAGCGACTAGAGTACCGTGCCGGCGGCCAGGAAGGGCCGGCATCGCCCCAAGTGTAAGACCATGAACTCATCCGCTCCCGAGACTTCCGCGAACCTGTCGGCGACCTTCGGCCCCGACTGGCAACAGGCGGCCAATGCCGGCCTGTCGGAGGCGGCGCGACTGGACTTGCGCAAGGCGCTCGAATGGTCGTTTCCCCGCTATGCGCGCGAGCCGGCCGTGCCCGAGGGCGAGGGCTGGGCCGAGCACGCGGCGGGCGTGGTCGCGATCCTGGCGGGACTCCAGGTGGATGGCCATACCCGCATGGCGGCGCTGCTGGCGATCGCCGTGGGCGACCGCGACGTCAGCGCCAATCCGCACAAGGATCCGGTCACGCTGCAGTTCGGTCCCGAGATCGGCAAGCTGGTGCATGGCTATCGCGCCCTGATCCGCCTGGGCCAAGTCACCCGCGACGCCAGCGATGCGTCGGCCGGCAGCGGCGCGCAGGCCGAGATGCTGCGCAAGATGCTGCTGGCCATGGCGGCCGACCTGCGCATCGTCCTGATGCGGCTGGCGTCGCGCCTGCAAACCCTGCGCTGGCACGCCCAGCACAAGGTGCCGCTGCCCGAGGCGCTGTCGCGCGAGACGCTGGAACTCTACGCGCCCCTGGCCAACCGCCTGGGCATCTGGCAGGTCAAGTGGGAAATGGAGGACCTGGCCTTCCGGTTCCTGGAGCCGGTCCGCTACAAGGAAATCGCCCACCTGCTCGAGGAAAAGCGCGCCGAACGCGAAGCCTTCATCGCCGACGCCATCGCCCGGGTGCGCCAGGCATTGGCAAGCGCGGGCATCGAGGCCGACGTCACCGGCCGGCCCAAGCACATCTACAGCATCTGGAACAAGATGCGCAACCGGCGCCTGGATTTCGCCGGTTTGTACGACCTGCGCGCGCTGCGCATCATCGTCGAGGACATCCGTACCTGCTACACGGTGCTGGGGCTGGTGCACCACCTGTGGACGCCCGTTCCCGACGAGTTCGACGACTACATCTCGCGGCCCAAGCCCAATGGCTACCGGTCGCTGCACACGGTGGTCTACGACCATGACGGACGGCCTTTCGAGGTGCAGATCCGCACGCGCGAGATGCACCAGTTCGCCGAATTCGGGATGGCGGCGCATTGGCGCTACAAGGAAGCGGGCGCCAAGGGCGGGCAGGTCAGCGCCGATTCGGAATACGATCGCAAGCTCAGCTGGATACGTCAATTGCTGGCCTGGAAGGCCGATGTCCAGGTCGACGACCAGATAGGCCAGGCCGCTCTCGACACGCTGGTCGACAACATCTACGTGTTGACGCCGCAGGCGCGGGTGATAGAGCTGCCGCCGGGCGCGACGCCGGTGGACTTCGCCTACCAGGTCCATACCGATCTCGGGCATCGCTGTCGCGGCGCGCGGGTGGACGGGGTCATGGTGCCGCTCAACACCCGCCTGGCCACCGGCCAGACGGTGGAGATCATCGCGACCAAGTCCGGTGGCCCGTCGCGCGACTGGCTCAATCCCCAGCTGAACTATCTGGCCAGCCAGCGTTCGCGTGCCAAGGTGCGCGCCTGGTTCAACGCCATCGACATCCAGGAGCGCATTGCCCAGGGCCAGGGCATGCTGGAAAAGGAATTGCAGCGCCTGGGCAAGACCGCGACCAACCTCGAATCGCTGGCCCAGCAACTGGGCTTCGCGTGCACCGAGGACCTGTACGTCGCGCTGGCCAAGGACGAATTCAGCCTGCGGCACGTCGCGGCTGCCTTCGAGGCGCCGCCGCCCGACGCCGGCCCCGACCTGTCCGCACTCACGCGCGACAGCCGGCCGGAAAGCGCGGTCCATGCGGGCAAGAGCGGCGTGCTGGTGGTTGGCGTGGATGCGCTGCTGACGCAGCTGGCCAAGTGCTGCAGGCCGGCGCCGCCCGACCTCATCTCGGGCTTCGTGACGCGCGGCAGGGGAGTCTCCATCCACCGCTGCGATTGCAAGAGCTTCCGCTCGCTGGCCGCGCGCGAGCCCGAGCGCGTCATCGACGTGACCTGGGGCGATACGCGCGACGCGGTGTATCCGGTGGACATCGTCGTGCTGGCGAACGACCGCCACGGACTCCTGCGCGATATCTCGGAAGTCTTCGCACGCCAGCGCATCAACGTCATCGGCGTCAACACGCAAAGCCGGCAGGGAATCGCCCGCATGGTCTTCACCGCCGAGGTCGGCAACGGCGAGCACCTGGTGCGGGCGCTGGCGGGCATACGCGAAGTACCCGGCGTCCTGGAAGCCGACCGGCGCTGACCTTGCGGCCGGGGCTCAGCCCGCGGCCTGCCGGATCCTGTCCGCGCGCCCCGTGTCGCGCGCCAGGCGGTACGCGACCCAGTCGTCATGGTCGATGGGGACGGCGCCCCCCATCAGGCGCGGTTCGATCGGATAGTAGTGGCAGCACAGCGCCTGTCCCGCCACCTGAAGATCCACCGGGCGGCGCACGAACAGCGAACCGCCGTCCGGATCGTATTCCTCGACCGCGTCCATGGCCGCCAGCAGCGGGTCGTCCACCACGTAGACCTCGCCCAGTATCCGCGCATCGCCGTCCTCGACCAGTCCCGGCCAGTCGCCGAAATCGACCAGGCGGCCGCGCACGCGCGCCTCGCCCAGCAGCAGGGGCGGGGACAGCATCAATCGGCGCGCCAGGCGCTCGATGTCGTTGATCTCGCCGCGACGCAGCGTGCCGTAGACGAATACGTGCGGCATGTTCAGGATTTTTTCGAGGGCGGGTCGCCGACGGGGCGGTTCGCGGGGCAGAACTGGCCGGTCAGCAGGGCGTCGAGCACCCGCAGCGTTTCTTCCGGGCAGCGGCCGACCTTGAGGTTGTTCACCGACACGTGCTGGATGGTGTTGTCCGGATCGACGATGAAGGTGGCGCGCAGCGCCACGCCCTCGTTGCGGTCCCGGATGCCCAGTTGATCCGCCAGCGCGCCCGCGCTGTCGGCGAATTGGTAGTGGTTCAGGTTCGCCAGCGCGGGCACCGCGCGGCGCCACGCCAGCTTGGCGTACTCATTGTCGACGGATCCGCCCATCAGCACGGCGCCGCGTTGTGCCAGGGGCTCGGCCAGTGCCGCGTAGCCCTCGATCTCGGTGGCGCAGATGTCGGAGAAATCCTTGGGAGTGAAATAGATGACCTTCCACTTGCCTGGAAACGAGGTTTCGCTCAGGGTCTCGAAGGCCGAGGCGCCGTTTTCCTCGGCTTGGTTGAAGCCTGGCTTGACGCCATGCACCTTGAAAGGTTCGAGCTTGGCTCCGATGGTTTTCATGCACGCTCCTCGGACAGCGCCGGCTCCGCGCGCCGATGGCCGATGCCGCCTACTTGGCGTCGGCCGATTTCTGCGAGGAGGCCGGCAGGGTGATGCGGGCGGTCAGGCCCCCGCCATCCCGGTTCAGGAGGTTTAGGGTACCACCTGCGCGTTGCAGCAGCCGCTTGACGATGGCCAGGCCCAGTCCGGCGCCGCCGGCGTTGGTGCGTGCATCGGAGCCCCGGGTGAACGGGCGCGTGAGCCGGGGCACGTCCTCGGCCTTGACGCCGGGGCCGTGGTCGGACACGTCGATCAGGACGTTGGCGCCCTGGCTGCTGACGGTCAGGTCGATGTGGGGCGCTTCGCCCGGCTTGTGGCCGTAGCGCCGCGCGTTCTCGAGCAGGTTGCCCACGACCCGCTGCAGGTCGGCGGCGGCGATGCGAGCCCACAGGTTGGGCGTGATCGTGACCTGCAGCGAGCCGCCCAGCGTCTCGGTATGGCTGCATTCGCGCTCGACCATCTCGGAGACGAGCTCGGAAATGTTGGTGTTGCGGTCGGGGGCGCTGGCCGGGCGGGCGTATTCCATGAACTGCCCGATGGTGCGGTCGATCTGGGCAAGATCCTCGTCCACGGCGTCGCGGCTGGCTTCGGAGACCCCGCTCAGCTCGATTTCCAGCCGCAGCCGGGCCAGCGGGGTGCGCAGGTCGTGCGAGATGCCCGCCAGCATCAGCGCGCGATCCGCCTCGGCGCGGTCCAGTTCCTCGACCATGCGGTTGAAGTTGGTGTTGACCCGCCGGATTTCCTCGGGACCGCTCTCCGGCAGCGGCGGCGGGGTTTCGCCGCGCGACAGGGCCAGCGTGGCGCGCGACAGGCGCGACAGGGGCCGGTTGACGAAGCCGACGATGACCGCCGCGCCCAGCAGCGACAGCAGCAGGGCGGCCGCGCCCCAGCCCAGCCACTCGACCCCGGGCACGCGTTCGGCCCGGTCGCGTTCGACCACCATCCAGTAGTCGTCATCGTCTATGGAAAAACTGACCCAAAGGCCGGGGATGCGGTTGACTTCCCAGGCCACGACGGTTTCGGGCCCCAGGCGATCGATCACCTGTTCTTCGACCCGCTGCAGGACCTGGCGGTCGGGCAGGCGGACGGTGATGTCATCCTTTTCGTGCGGGTAGATCTGGATGCCTTCGTTGGTGGCCAGATCGAGCAGCAGGTAGCGGCGCTCCTGCGGCGCGGAGTGGATCAGCGCGGCGCGCGTGATGTTGACGACGGTGACGATCTGCTGGGCCACCTGCTGCGCGCGCGGTTCGACCTCCATGCTGCGGAAGGCCTGGAGCCACGCTGCCAGGCTTGCCGTCATCAGGACGGTGAGCAAAAGGAAGGTCCGGCTGAACAGACCCAGCCTGGACGCGACGCGCAGGGCGACCGACATGAATGCCTACGAGCGGATCAACTGCCCCCATCGGGTACGAATACGTAGCCGAGGCCCCATACCGTCTGGATGAATACAGGTTTGGCCGGATCGGGTTCGATCAGCTTGCGCAGTCGGGAGATCTGCACGTCCAGGCTGCGATCGAAGGCTTCGTATTCCCGGCCGCGCGCCAGTTCCATCAGCTTGTCCCGCGACAGCGGGATCTTGGGATGGCGGGCGAAGACCTTGAGCACGGAGAATTCGCCCGTGGTCAGCGCCACCGGCTCGTTGTCGCGCGTGAGGGTGCGGGTCGCCAGGTTCAGCACATAGGGGCCGAACGTAACCGATTCATTGTCCTGGCTGGGCGCGCCCGGATGCTCTTCGGGGCCCCGGCGGCGCAGCACCGCGTTGACGCGGGCCAGCAGTTCCCGGGGGTTGAAGGGCTTGGGCAGGTAGTCGTCCGCGCCCATCTCCAGCCCGACGATGCGGTCGACGTCCTCGGCCTTGGCCGTCAGCATGATGATGGGGGTGCTGTCGCGGGCGCCGCGCAGGCGGCGACAGATCGACAGGCCATCCTCGCCCGGCAGCATCAGGTCGAGCACGAGCAGGTCGAAACGCTCGCGCTGCCAGAGCTTGTTCATGGTCTGGGCGTTTTCCGCGACCCAGACGGAGAAACCTTGCTCGGCGAGGTAGCGGCGCAGCAGATCGCGCAGCCGCACGTCGTCGTCGACGACGAGGATTTTCTTGGGGGCGTTGGCTAGTGACATGGCGCGAATGTAACGGAGGAGTTTGTATCAATCCAGCGAGGGACATTGGTTGTTACATAAATGCCCGTTTGGTCACGCAGGCATCTATGACGCTGTCATGGGTACATCGTATGATTGAAACGTGAACAAAGTATTCGACTCCACTCGTACGGCAGGCTCCAGCGCAGCGATCATGCTGGGTGGGCTGTTCGTGATGATAACGGTATTGGCCGGTGGCGCGGCGATCGGCCAGGTCAGGGATCCTCGTGCACCGCTCTCCCGCGCCGAGGCCGCTCGCCCCGCGCCTCCCGTCGCCGGCGGGCTGGCTGTCCAGGTCGAAAGCGCGGTTTCACAGGCCGATGCGCAGGCCAACACGGCGGCCGCGCCGCAATCCGGGCATTCCGGCGTGATCCGCGCCGCCATGGACCCCTGGGCCGGGCCGGTCAGTCCGGACGAGCGGCGGGTGGGGCCGCGCAAACTCTCTTCCGAGGAACGCGTCCTGCTGCGGCAGGAAATCCGCCGCGCCAGCGAGGAAGTGTACGAGCCCTATCGCAAGCACAAGCACTGAAAACCGGGAGGTCATCCCGGTATTTCCTCCCGTCTGGTCTTACAATCGCAGCCCATGTCGCTGCATATCCTTTCTCTAGAAACTTCCTCCGCCTGGTGCGGCGTTGCCTTGTTGCGCGCCACGGACACGGGCGCCGCCGACCTGTTCGCGCGCGAGCACCAGGGCGTGCAGGAGCATTCGGCCCGGCTGCTGCCCATGGTGCAGGAAGTGCTGGACGAGGCCGGCATCGCCCGGACGCAACTCGACGCCATCGCCTTCGGGCAGGGGCCCGGAGGCTTCACCGGACTGCGGGTCGCCTGCGGCGTGGCGCAGGGGCTGGGGTTTGCCCTGGATCGTCCGGTGGTACCGGTGGTCTCGCATGCGGCCGTGGCGCAGCAGGTCCGGGATCCCGGATCCCGGACGCTGGTGGTCGCCATGGACGCGCGCATGCAGGAAATCTACCTGGCCGCCTATCGCCGCGAGCCGTCCGGCCGGCTTGCCTGCGTGATCGAACCGCAGCTGATGGCGGGCGAGGGGCTGGAGTCCTGGGTGCGCCGGCGCCTGGAAGACCTGGGCGATCCGGTGCCGCAGAGGCCCTTGCTGTGCGGTGATGCGGCGGCCGCCTATCCAGAGGTATTCGCGGGTTTCGGCGCGGACGAGCGGTCGGACATTGCGCGGCCCACGGCGGCCGCGGTCGCCCGCCTGGCTCACGACGCCTACCTGCGTGGCGAAGCCGTCGCGGCGGAACTCGCCGCGCCGTTGTACGTCAGGGACAAGGTGGCGTTCACCACCGCGGAACGGGAAGCCGGCGCGGGGGGCAACCCGCGCGTCGCCACATCGGGAGCGCAATCATGACTGCGGTGCAGGGCCGGGCGCCGATCGACGCGGCGCGCATCCTGGCGACATGGGGGCAGGCCTGCCGTCCCATGACCGAACGGGATCTCGACCAGGTGGACGCGGTCGAGCGCCAGATCTATTCGTTTCCCTGGACGCGCGGCAATTTCGCCGATTCGCTGCGCTCTGGCTATGACGCCTGGGTGGTGAGCGACGGCGAGCGGCTGCTGGGATACTGCATCGTGATGGTGGCGCTGGACGAGGCGCACTTGCTGAACATCAGCGTGGCGCCCCAGGCGCAGGGCCTGGGGCTGGGCCGCAGGTTGCTGGCCTGGGTCGAGCAGTGCGCCGCCGCGCGCCAGGCGCAGAGCCTGCTGCTGGAGGTGCGTCCCTCGAATCTGGTGGCCAAGGGCCTGTACGAACGCTCGGGCTACGAGCGCATCGGCCTGCGCCGTGGCTACTATCCGTCGGTGCGCGGGCGGGAAGACGCGATCGTCATGCGCAAGATGCTGGCGGTCCATCCGATTCCCGGAGGCCTCCATGGCAACTGAACGCAACGGCGCCGAGGGCATGAGCGCGGTCCGGCGCGCCTGGCTGCGCGAACTGGGCGTGGAGCGGCTGTGGAACCTGCCCGGCGCGGTGGCGTCCGCGGCCCCACCCGCGGCACCCGAACCCGATGCATCGCCGGCGGCGCAGGAAGAGCCCGTGGCGCCGTCCCCGGGCCCGGTGCCGGCACCCGTGGTCGCCGCGCCCGCCGCCGGGTCCGCCGCCGGGTCCGAGAGGGTCGAATCCGTGGCCTTCGTGCAGGAAATCCCGGCGCAGGAGATTCCGGTGCCGGCCGCCACGCCCGCCGACCCCGGGCAGGCCTGGGCCGCCTTGCAGGACGAGGTGCGCGACTGCATGGCCTGTGGCTTGTGCAAGGGGCGTACCCAGACCGTGTTCGGCACCGGATCGCCCAAGGCGCGCTGGCTGCTGGTGGGCGAGGCGCCAGGCGAGCAGGAAGACAAGCAGGGCGCGCCCTTCGTCGGGCGGTCGGGCAAGCTGCTGGACAGCATGCTGGCTTCCATCGCGCGCTCGCGCCAGCAGGACGTCTTCATCGCCAACGTCATCAAGTGCCGTCCGCCCGGCAACCGGGACCCGCTGCCTGAGGAGGTGGCGCGGTGCAGCCCGTACCTGATGCGGCAGATCTCCCTCATCAATCCGGAAATGATCCTGGTGCTGGGGCGGTTCGCGGCGCAGACCCTGCTCGAGACCGATGCGCGCATAGGAAGCCTGCGGGGCAAGGTGCACAGCCTGTCGGTGGCGGGGAGGCCGGTGCCGGTCGTGGTGAGCTACCACCCGGCCTATCTGCTGCGCAGCCCGGCCGAGAAGGTCAAGGCCTGGCAGGACCTGCAGCTGGCCCTGTCGGTGGGGCGGGCCCGCAACTGAGCGCGGCCCCGCGCGGGGTCATTCCCCGCGCAGCGCCGTGCCGTGCGCGCGGCTGCCTATCACCAGGTCGAGATCCGGGTGGGTGCGGTGGTTGTGCCGGTTCCAGCCCATGATCAGCAGCATGAGGCAGGCGACCAGCGTGCCGAAGATGATGATGATGGTGTTGATGGGAATCTGCATGCCCAGCATCAGCGAATAGACCGCCACCATCAGCAGGATGTTGAGCTGCTCGTTGAAGTTCTGGACGGCGATCGAGTGGCCGGCCGACAGCAGCACGTGGCCCCGGTGCTGGAGCAGGGCGTTCATGGGTACGACGAAAAACCCCCCCAGGCCGCCGATGGCGATCAGCAGCGCATAGACGAACCAGGGTTCGTAGGCCAGCGGCATCAGCATCACGACCAGCCCCATCACCACGCCCATCGGAAGCACGGCCAGCGCGTGATGCAGGGGCACCTTGCCGGCCAGCGTGGCGCCCAGGATGGTGCCGACGGAGGCCACGCCCATCAGGATGGAGGCCTTGTTCAGCGGCAGTCCGAGCTGTACGCGCCCCCATTCGATCACGATCAGTTGCAGCGTCGCGCCGGCCCCCCAGAACAGGGTGGTCACCGCCAGCGAGATCTGGCCCAGCTTGTCGCGCCACAGCGTGGCCACGAAACAGCCGAACGTCCTCATCAGCCTGATGGGGTTGCGCTGCTGGCGCGGGTAGCACACGCCCGTGGACGGGATGAGCAGGTTGAAGAAGGCGGCCACCAGGTAGACCAGCGCGATGACCATGATGGCGGCCTCGGCCGGCGTCTGGATGTCGGGGCCGAAGCCCGGGCTGAGATCCAGGGACAGCAGCCAGGTCGACACCTTGGGGCTGATGAGCGCGCCGCCCAGGACCACGCCCAGGATGATGGACACCACCGTCAGTCCTTCGATCCAGCTGTTGCCCTTGACGAGCTGCTCGGGCGGCAGCAGTTCGGTGATGATGCCGTACTTGGCAGGCGAATAGGCCGCCGCGCCGATGCCCACCAGCGCATAGGCCGCGCACACCGTATAGACCTGGTGGTGGTCGGCCAGCCCGAAGCTGGCGTGGGCGAACATGGTCAGGCAGCCGATGATCTTCACCGCGTTGGTGGCGAACATCACGCGGCCCTTGGGAAAGGAGTCGGCGAAGGCACCCACGAAGGCGGCCAGCAGGACATAGGCCAGGGCGAACGACCACTTGATCATGGGCGTCATCCAGTCCGGACCGTCCAACTGCTGGATCAACGCGATCGCGGCGATGAAAAGCGCATTGTCGGCCAGCGAGGAAAAGAACTGCGCCGCCATGATCAGGTAAAAGCCGCGTTTCATCGGTAGGCGTGGACTCGTGTGCCTTTGAGTGGATCGGAAAGTGCCGCACTCGGGGCACTACGGCAGGAATGCGTGCCGCGCATCGTAGCGCAGGTTCCGAGGCCGCGTCCCGGCCGATCCGGTGGTAGTTACCCGCGGATATTGCTGCCGGGCGCGAATTCCTGCAGTTGCACGGCGGGCTGCGGCGTCCAGCCGGGCTGGCGGTGCTCGGCGACGACGTTGGTGAAGATGCCGCCGCGCACGTACCACTTGGCGGTGATCCGCATGAAGCGGGGGGACAGCGCGCGTACGAGATCGTCCAGGATCTCGTTGGTGACCGCTTCGTGGAACTTGCCTTCGTTGCGGAAGCTCCAGGCGTAGAGCTTGAGGCTCTTGAGCTCGACGCACAACTGGTCGGGGATGTAGTCGATGACCAGCAGGGCGAAGTCCGGCTGTCCGGTCATCGGGCACAGGCAGGTGAATTCCGGCACCTCGATGTGGATCTGGAAGTCGCGCCCCGGGCTGGGGTTGGCGAAGGTGTCTAGGCTCTTGCTGGGTTGAGAGGGCATGTCTCTTGCGATCTATACGTAACGAAAATGAAAAAACAGACTGGGCGGCGGCTCCTGGCGTAACCTTGCCGATGACCCTTTGGTATTATACGAAGCTGTGTTGGCCCCCCTCCCTCCGCGCTTCGCGCGACCCCTGAAGGGGGCGGCACTGGAGGACCGGCGGAGCCGGATCCCGGTGCCCTGGGGCGGGGGTGGGGAGTGTTCCGCCATATCGGACCGGCTTGGGTGCAGGTCGGTTCCTTTTCCAGCCTTTTTTAAGCGAAGCTTCGTTTCCGGTGCGACTTACCCAGATCAAACTCGCAGGTTTCAAGTCGTTCGTCGACCCCACTTCCATCCAGGTGCCGAGCCAGCTGGTCGGCGTGGTGGGACCCAATGGCTGCGGAAAGTCCAACATCATCGACGCCGTGCGCTGGGTCCTGGGCGAATCCAAGGCTTCCGAGCTGCGCGGCGAGTCCATGCAGGACGTGATCTTCAACGGATCGGTCAACCGCAAGCCGGCGGCGCGCTCGTCGGTCGAACTGGTGTTCGACAACTCCGAGGGCAGGGCGTCCGGGCAATGGAGCCAGTACGGCGAAATCGCCGTCAAGCGCGTGCTGACCCGCGACGGCACCAGCAGCTATTTCGTCAACAACCAGCAGGTCCGCCGCCGCGACATCCACGACATCTTCCTGGGTACCGGCCTGGGCGCGCGGGGCTACGCCATCATCGGGCAGGGCATGATCTCGCGCATCATCGAGGCCCGGCCCGATGAACTGCGCGTATTCCTGGAAGAGGCGGCGGGCGTGTCGCGCTACAAGGAGCGCCGCCGCGAGACCGAGAACCGCCTGGCCGACACGCGCGAGAACATGACGCGCGTGGAGGACATCCTGCGCGAGCTGGCCACCCAGCTCGAGAAGCTCGAGGCACAGGCCGAGGTCGCCCAGCGCTACCAGGGGTTCCAGGCGGAAAGCGAGCAGAAGCAGCGCTTCCTGTGGCTGCTGAAGAAACGCGAGGCCGACGCCGACCGCATGAAGCACGCGCTGGCCATCGAACAGGCCCAGACCGACCTCGAGGCCGCCATGGCGGGCCTGCGCAAGCTCGAGTCCGACCTGGAAGGCACGCGCCAGGCGCACTATGCCGCCAGCGATGCCGTCCATGCCGCGCAGGGCGGCCTGTACGAGGCCAATGCCGAGGTCAGCCGGCTCGAGGCCGAGATCAAGTACGTGGTCGAGGCGCGCAACCGGATGCAGGCCCAGCTGGCGCAACTGCAGCAGCAGATCGCCCAGTGGAACGAGCAGCACGAGACCGGCAGCGACCAGTTGGCGCAGGCCGAGGAAGACCTGGCCGTGGGCGAGGCCCGCGCCGAGGAAGCGCGCGTCGTGGCCGAAGAAGCGCAGGCCCAGTTGCCGGACATCGAGGCCAAGGTGCGCGATGCCGCATCCGGCCTGTCCGAGCTGCGCGCTGCGCTGTCCCAGGTCGAACAGAACCTGGCCTTGACCGCCCAGGAGCAGCGCGAGGCCGACCGCCAGTTGCAGGCCCTGGCGCAGCGCCGCGAGCGCCTGGAACAGGAAGAACGGAACCTGCAGCGCCCCGACCCGGCCCGGCTCGAGCAGTTGACGGGCGACCTGGCCGACACCGAGCAGCGTGTCCAGCATGCCCAGCAGGAGCTGTCCACGCTCGAGGCCCAGTTGCCGCAGGTCGACGCCGGCCGCCGGCAGGCCCAGGAACTGGTGCAGAAGGAGGCCGCCTCCGTTTCGCAGATCGAAGCCCGGCTCTCGGCCCTGACCCGCCTGCAGCAGGATGTGCAGAAGCAGGGCGCGCTGCATCCCTGGCTGGAGAAACACGAACTGACGCAGCTCGGCCGGCTGTGGCAGAAGCTGCATATCGAGCCAGGCTGGGAAACGGCGCTGGAGGCCGTGCTGCGCGAGCGGCTGGCCGCGCTGGAAGTCAGCAATCTCGAATGGGCCAAGGCCTTCTTCGGCGACGCGCCGCCCGCGCGGCTGGCCTTCTACCAGATGCCGCCGGCCACGGCGCCGGCTCCCGCGCCAGCCGCGCTGACGCCGCTGGTGTCGCTGCTGCGCATCACCGATCCGGGCCTGCGTTCGCTCATGGCCGACTGGCTGCGCGATGTCTATACGGCCACCGACGCCACCCAGGCGCTGGCCGCGCGCGCCCAGTTGCCCGAAGGCGGCCAGTTCGTGGTCAAGGAAGGGCACCTGATCGGGCACAACAGCGTCCGTTTCTACGCCCCCGATTCCGAACAGGCCGGCATGCTGGCGCGCCAGCAGGAAATCGAGAACCTGCAACGCCAGCTCAAGGCCCAGCAGCTCATCGCCGACGAGGCACGGTCCGCCGTGGCGCGCGCCGAGGCCGGCTACCAGCAGGTGGCGCAGGCCTTGCCCGCCTCGCGCCAGCGCCTGGCCGAGGTTACCCAGCGCCTGCACGCCATCCAGCTCGAGCATTCCAAGCTGTCGCAGCAGGCCGCGCAGTCCGAGGAGCGCGCCGCGCGCATCCGCGAAGAGCATGCCGAACTCGAGGCGCAGGAAGAAGAGGCCCGCATCCGCAAGGAAGAGGCCGAGGGCCGCTTCGAGATCCTGGATGGCCAGCTGGGCGACAAGCAGTCCGCGTTCGAAGACGCGCAGATGGCCCAGGAGCAGCGTGAAGCGGACGTCCAGCGGGCGCGCGATCGCCTGCGTGAACTCGAGCGGTCGGCCCAGGAAGCCAGCTTCGCCGAGCGGGGCCTGCGCGCGCGCATCGACGAGCTGCGCCGCAGCCTGCAACTGGCGGGCGAGCAGAGCCAGCGCGCCGCCGCCGAGGCCGAACGGGTCCAGCAGGAATTGCGGGTCCTGGACGACGCCGCGGCCCAGGCCGGCCTGCAGTCGGCGCTCGAGCTGCGCAGCGAGCGCGAGCAGGTGCTGAACCGCGCCCGCATCGAAATGGATACCCTGGCCGCGCAACTGCGCGCCGCCGACGAGCAGCGCCTGGGCATCGAGCGTTCGCTCGAGCCGCTGCGCAGCCGCATCACCGAGCTGCAGCTGAAGGAACAGGCGGCCCGCCTGGCCCAGGAACAATATGCCGAGCAACTGGCCGGCCAGGAGCTGGACCTGGCGGCGCTGGGCGAGCAACTCGACGCGCTGCCCAAGGAGTGGCAGCGTCCCAACTGGCTGCAGGCCGAAGTGCAGCGCCTGGCCCGCGAGGTTGCCGCGCTGGGCGCGGTCAACCTGGCCGCGCTGGACGAACTCAACGCCTCGCGCGAGCGCAAGACCTACCTGGATGCCCAGCAGTCCGACCTGCAGGCCGCCATCGATACGCTCGAGGACGCCATCCGCAAGATCGACCGCGAGACTCGCCAGTTGCTGCAGGAGACCTTCGACACCGTCAACCGCAACTTCGGCGAACTCTTCCCGTCGCTGTTCGGGGGTGGCGAAGCGAAGCTCGTCATGACCGGCGAGGAAATCCTGGATGCCGGCGTGCAGGTCATGGCCCAGCCTCCGGGCAAGCGCAACAGCACCATCCATCTGCTGTCGGGCGGCGAGAAGGCACTGACGGCCACCGCGCTGGTGTTCGCCATGTTCAAGCTCAATCCGGCGCCGTTCTGCCTGCTGGACGAGGTCGACGCGCCGCTGGACGATGCCAACACCGAGCGCTACGCGAACCTGGTGCGCCGGATGAGCGAGCAGACGCAGTTCCTGTTCATCTCGCACAACAAGATCGCGATGGAAATGGCACACCAGCTGGTCGGCGTGACCATGCAGGAGCAGGGCGTCTCCCGCATCGTGGCCGTCGACATCGACTCGGCCATGCAACTCGCCGTCGAGGCCGCCTGATGAGCCGGCAGTCCGCGAACCGGCACTCTTTCCACCATGCCCCGCCATCGGGAACACACCAATGAGTGATCTACAAACCGGGCTCATCGCCCTTGGCGTTCTGGCCATCGTCGTCGTGCTTGGACTGAACTGGTGGCAGGACCGCCGCGCTCGCAAGCAGATACAGGACGGCTTCCCGGACTCGGGCAAGGATCCCTTGCTGCATGGGGTCGAAACCGGCCTGCCCAAGGCGGACGGGGTACGCCGCGAGCCGGGGCTGGGCGCGGGCGAAATCGCCGAGCCCAACATCGTCGGAGGCATGGAGGCGCCGGCCGAAGGCGCGGCCGTGCCGCAGCAGCATGATGCGGACGAAGCCGACGAGGCCTGCGAGACCGTCATCGACGTCTCCTTTCTCGAACCCGTGCCGGGCGACGAGCTGGCGGCCTTCACCCAGGGCATCCGCCACGCCGGCCAGAAATCGCTGCGCGTGTTCGCCGAAACGGCCGAGGGGGTGCACCGCTCGGCCATCCGCAGTGGCGAGAACTATGCGTCCGTCCAGGTGGCCGTGCTGCTGGCCAATCGCAGCGGCCCGCTCAGCGCCGGCGAATGGGCCGAGGCACTGTCGCGCTCGCGCGTGCTGGCCGATCGGTTCGACGGCACGGTGGAGGCCAGCGATACGCAAGCGGTGCTGGATCGCGCCAACAAGCTCGATGCCGTCTGCGCCGCGCTCGACGCCCAGGTGGGCCTGACCCTGGTGGCCAGCAGCCGCCGCTGGTCATCCGGCGACGTGCTGACCGCCGCGCGCGAGGCCGGATTCTCGTCCATCCACGACGGCCGCCTGCCATGGGTGGATCAGGACGGCGCGGTCCGCTTCACGCTGGGGCGCAGCGATGGCGTATCGCTGGGCTCGGCGGGCCCGGCCACCATCGGCCAACTCAGCCTGGTCCTGGACGTGCCCCGGGCGCCCGCCCACGAGCACGCCTTCGCCCAGATGGCCCAGGTCGCCCGTGGGCTGGCCACGCGGCTGGAAGCCGCCGTGGTCGACGACAACGGCCGGCCCCTGGCGGATGGCGCCGAGGCCGCCATCGACAAGCAATTGCTGGCGCTGTATGCGCGCCTTGAGCAGTCCGGCCTGAAGGCCGGTTCGGTGCGTGCCCTGCGGGTATTCGGATAAGGCGCGCAGGCGGAGCGGATATGGTGTCGGGGGTCGATCGGGAAAACCAGGCCATGCAGAGGGCGGCGCAGCTGCGCCAGGAGCTGGCCTTGCACAACGCCCGCTACTACGTGATGGACGACCCGCTGATCAGCGACGCCGAGTACGACGCGCTGTTCGCGGAACTGGTCAAGCTGGAGCAGGAATTCCCGCTGCTGGCCACGCCCGATTCTCCCACCCAGCGGGTGGGCGGTGCGCCGCTGTCCGCCTTCGGTTCGGTGCGCCACGCGGTGCCCATGCTGTCCCTGAACAATGCCTTCGACGACGAGGACATCCAGGCCTTCGACAAACGGGTGCGCGACGGCCTGGAAACGGCGTCCGCCGTCGAGTACGCCTGTGAGCTGAAGCTGGACGGACTGGCCGTCAGCCTGCGCTACGAGAACGGCAGGTTTGCGCGGGCCGCTACCCGCGGCGACGGCCAGACGGGCGAGGACATCACCGCCAACATCCGGACCATACGATCCATCCCGCTGACCTTGGCGGGACCCGTGCCCGAGGTGCTGGAGGTTCGCGGCGAGGTGCTGCTGTTCCGCAAGGATTTCGAGCGCCTGAACGACGCCCAGCGCGAAGCCGGTGAGAAAGTCTTCATCAATCCCCGCAATGCTGCGGCGGGCAGCCTGAGGCAGCTCGATCCGCGCATCACGGCCCGCCGTCCGCTGCGATTCTTCGCCTATGGCTGGGGCGAGATACGCGGCAGCCTGCCGGGCAAGGAATCCCGCGCCGACGCGCCGCCGTTCGATACCCACATGGGCATGCTGGACTGGCTGCAGGAACTGGGCATGCCGGTCAACCGCGAGCGCCAGCTGGCGTCGGACGCGGCCGGCCTGCTGGCGTTCTACCGGCGGGTCGAGGGGCTGCGGGCCTCGCTGCCCTATGACATCGACGGCGTGGTCTACAAGGTCAACGCGCTCGAGGCGCAGCGCACGCTGGGATACGTCTCGCGCGCGCCGCGCTTCGCCGTCGCGCACAAGTTCCCGGCCGAGGAAGCCACCACCGAGTTGCTCGGCATCGAAGTACAGGTCGGCCGCACCGGCGCCATCACGCCCGTTGCGCGGCTCAAGCCGGTGTTCGTGGGCGGCGTCACGGTCACCAACGCGACGCTGCACAACGAAGACGAGATCGAGCGCAAGGACGTGCGCATCGGCGACACCGTGGTGGTCCGCCGGGCCGGCGATGTCATTCCCGAGGTCGTGACACCCGTGCTGGACAAGCGCCCGGCCGATGCCCGCAAGTTCGTCATGCCCACCCAGTGTCCGGTGTGCGGATCGGCCATCGAGCGGCCCGAGGACGAGATCATCGCGCGCTGTACCGGGGGCCTGTTCTGCGCTGCGCAGCGCAAGCAGGCGTTGTGGCATGCCGCCCAGCGCCGCGCGCTGGACATCGAGGGGCTGGGCGAGAAGCTGATCGATCAGCTGGTCGAGCGCGGCCGCGTGCACACGCTGGCGGATCTCTATACGCTGAACGAGGAAGAGCTGGCCGGCCTGGACCGCATGGGCGAGAAGTCGGCACGCAACCTGGTCGAGTCCATCGCCGCGACACGCACGCCGCCGCTGGGGAGATTTCTTTTCGCGCTGGGGATACGGCACGTGGGCGAGTCCACGGCCCGCGACCTGGCGCGCCATTTCGGCAACCTGGATGCGGTGATGAACGCCACCGAGGCCGAGCTGCTGGCGGTGCCCGACGTCGGGCCCGTGGTGGCCGCGTCCATCTTTCGCTTCTTCGCCGAACCGCACAACCGCGAGGTCGTGGCCGACCTGCTGCGCAACGGGGTGACCCCCGGCACGGAAACCGTGGTCGATCGCACCGCCGGCCCCATCGGCGGCAAGACTTTCGTGCTGACCGGCACGTTGCCCACGCTCACCCGCGAGGACGCGGCCGAGCTCATACGCGCCGCCGGCGGCAAGGTGACCGGCTCGGTGTCCAAGAAGACCCACTACGTCGTCGCCGGCGCCGACGCCGGCAGCAAGCTCGCCAAGGCCCAGGAGCTCGGCATCGCCGTGCTCGACGAGGACGGCCTGAAGGCCTTGCTGCAGTCTTGACAGGGCGAAGCGCCGCTTCGCAGGAAGGAAAACCATGCAGGCAATCATCGGAGGCACCGGCCTCTACCATTTGACCGGGCTCGTCGTGACGCGCCGCCAGGTCGTGCGCACGCCCTACGGCGAGCCTTCGGGCGCGCTGACCTACGGGCGCATCGGCGACGGCGCCGAAATCGTCTTCCTGGCCCGCCATGGATACGGCCACACGCTGGCCCCGCACCGCATCAACTATCGCGCCAACCTGTGGGCGCTGCACGAGGTGGGGGTGCGGCGCATCGTCTCGGTGGCGACGGTGGGCGGCATCGCGGGTCCCCTCGTGCCCGGGGTCATCGTCGTGCCCGACCAGATCATCGACTACACCACCGAACGGCCCCGCACCTTCTTCGAGGGAGGCGACCAGCCCGTCGCCCACGTGGACATGACCCAGCCCTACGGGGCCGCCATGCGGCACGATCTGCTGGAATCGGCGCGGACCTGCGGGATAGACGTCGTCGACGGCGGGGTCTATGGCTGCACACAGGGTCCGCGGCTGGAAACCGCCGCGGAAATCCGCCGGATGGGGCGGGACGGCTGCGACATGGTCGGCATGACCGGCATGCCCGAGGCCGCCCTGGCGCGGGAGCTCGACCTGGACTATGCGGCCCTGTGTCTCGTCACCAACGATGCCGCCGGCCAGCGCGCCAGCGTGGACGAGATTTCCATGCAGGGCATGCGCGTGGTGGTGGACGACAGCATGCAGAACGTCCACCGCATCCTGGGCCAACTGGTGGGCACCACCTGCGGCGACGGAGCCACCTGATTCGTCAGTGATCCAGGGCACAGCGGATCCGGCTTTGCCGGTCCGCCAGTGCCGCCCCTGGGCCCGGCGCCGGGCCGCCCCAAGGCGGGCCCAGCCCCCATCGGGGGGCTGCCGCGTAGCGGCTGGGGGCCCACGATTCAGGGCGCGCGTCAGCGCGTAGGGGGGGGATTTACTGCAGGCCTTCGGCCTTGAGCGCCGCCTGCACGGCGGGGCGTTGCGCGATGCGTTCGCGGAAGGCCACGATGGCGGGCCAGCGCGACAGGTCGTAGTTCAGGCGCGCGGCCCAGCCGGTGGTCACGAACAGGTAGATATCGGCCACGGAAAAGCCACCGGGCATCAGGTATTCGCGCTGCGACAGCTCGCTTTGCACGTAGTCCAGGCGCGTGGCCAGGATCTGGCGGAAGACGTCCTTGCCTTCCTCGCTCAGCGTGGGCTTGAACATGGGCGAGAAGCCCTTGTGGATCTCGGTGGCGATGAACACCAGCCAGGTTTGCAGCGCGTAGCGCTCGGCGCTGTCGGGCGGGGGCGCCAGCTTGCGCGCCGGCACGAGATCGGCGATGTATTGCAGCAGCACGGCCAGCTCGGTCATCACCACGCCAGTGGACACTTCCAGCGCTGGCACGTAGCCCTTGGGATTGATCTTGCGGAAATCCTGCCCGGTCTCGGTGGTCTTGGCCTTGAGGTCGACCTTTTCCCAGGTGAAGTCGATGCCCGCCTCGCGCAGGACGATGTGGGGGGCCTGGGAGCAGGCGCCGGGGGAGTAGTAGAGCTTCATGGGGCCTCGATGAAGGGGGTGGAAAGCGCCTATTCTCTCACTGCTTGGCAAGCTTTCACCGCAGCGTGTGCTCCATCTCGGCCTCGTCATACAGTTCGACCGGCACCGGCTTGACGTTCCAGATCTGTTCGGCGTATTCGCGGATGCTGCGGTCCGACGAGAACTTGCCGGATCGGGCGGTATTGAGGATGGACATGCGCGTCCAGCCTTCATGGTCGCGATAGGCCTGGCTGACGAGATCCTGGCACTCGATGTAGGACTGGTAGTCCGCCAGCAGCAGATAGGGGTCGTGCCGCAGCAGGTTGTCGACCAGCGGCCGGAACAGTTCGGTGTCGCCGCGCGAGAAGAAACCGCTCTGGATCAGGTCGAGGCAGGTGCGCAGCTCGCTGTGGCTATGGTAGTAGTCGCCGGGATGATAGCCGGCGGTCTTGATGTGGCGCACTTCCGCGGCGGTATGGCCGAACAGGAAGAAGTTCTCGGCCCCGACCTGGTCGCGCAGTTCGATGTTGGCGCCGTCCATGGTGCCTATGGTCAGCGCCCCGTTCATCGCGAATTTCATGTTGCCGGTTCCCGAGGCCTCCTTGCCCGCCAGCGATATCTGCTCGGACAGCTCGGCGGCCGGATAGATGCACTGGCCCTGCGTGACGTTGAAATTGGGGATGAACACCACCTTGAGCAGGTCGCGCACGTCGGGATCGTTGTTGACCACATCGCCTACCGAGGTGATGAGCTTGATCATCAGCTTGGCGGTGTGATAGCCGGGGGCGGCCTTGCCGCCGAAGATGAAGGTGCGGGGCAGGGGGTCGCGTGCCCGGCCGGACTTCAAGCGGTGGTACAGCGTGACGATATGCAGGACCGCCAGGTGCTGGCGCTTGTATTCGTGGATGCGCTTGACCAGCACGTCGAACATCGAATCGGGGTCGACCTTGACCCCCGTGCGCCGCAGGATCAGCGCCGCCAGGTCCACCTTGTTGGCGCGCTTGACCGCGCGCCATTCCTGCCGGAACGCCGCATCGTCGATGTAGTCCTCGATCAGGCGGATGCGGGGCAGGTCGGTCACCCAGGCGTCGCCGATGGCGTTGGTCACCAGCGAGGTCAGGCGCGGATTGCTCAGGACCAGCCAGCGGCGCGGCGTGACGCCGTTGGTGACGTTGGTGAACTTCTCGGGCCACATTTCGTAGAAGTCCTTCAGCAGCCCGTGCTTGAGCAGGTCCGAGTGCAGTTCGGCCACGCCGTTGATGGCGTGGCTGCCCACGCAGGCCAGGTGCGCCATGCGTACGTAGCGCTCGCCGCTTTCGTCGATCAGCGAGAGGCGGGAGATGCGGGATTCGTCTCCCAGGAAATGAATGCGCACGTCGTTCAGGAAGCGCGCGTTGATCTCATAGATGAGTTCCAGGTGGCGCGGCAGGATGCGCTGGAACAGGTCCAGCGGCCAGCGCTCCAGGGCTTCGGGCAGCAGCGTGTGGTTGGTGTACGAGAAGCTGCGCGTGGTGATGCCCCAGGCCTGGTCCCACGGCAACAGGTGTTCGTCCACCAGCAGCCGCATCAGTTCGGCGATGGCGATGGCCGGATGCGTGTCGTTGAGCTGGATCGCGAACTTCTTGTCGAAATCGCCGATGGCGCCGCCGCGGGCAAGATGGATGCGTATCATGTCCTGCAGCGAACACGACACGAAAAAGTATTGCTGCTCCAGCCGCAGTTCCTTGCCTTGGGTGGTTTCGTCGTTGGGGTAGAGCACCTTGGTCAGGTTCTCGGACGTCACCTTCTTGCTGACCGCGCCCAGGTAGTCACCCTGGTTGAAGACCGAGAAATCGAAGGACTCGGTGGCCTCCGCCCGCCACAGCCTCAGCGTGTTGGTGGTGTTGACGCGGTAGCCGGGGATGGGCGAATCGAACGGCACGCCCACCACGGTCTTCTCGGGGGCCCAGCGCACGCGCAGGTAGCCGGCATCGTCGGTGTACTGTTCGGTGTGGCCGCCCAGCTTGATCTCGACCGCCCATTCGGCGCGCTGGATTTCCCATGGATTGCCGTAGCGCAGCCACTTGTCGGTGTTCTCGACCTGCCAGCCATCGATGATGGTCTGGAAGAAGATACCGTACTCGTAGCGGATGCCGTAGCCGAAGGCCGGGATCTGCCCGGTGGCCAGGGAATCCAGGAAGCAGGCGGCCAGGCGGCCCAGGCCGCCGTTGCCCAGGCCCGGCTCTTCTTCCTGGCGCAGGATCTCGTTGAAGTCGAGTTTCAGCTCGGCCATGGCTTCGCGCACGCTGTCGGCGATGCCCAGGTTGATCAGGTGGTTGCCCAGGTGCGGGCCCATCAGGAATTCGGCCGACAGGTAGGCGACGGTGCGCGGCGCGGTCTGGTTGTACTGGGCGGTACTGCTGATCCAGCGCTGCAGGCTGCGGTCGCGTATCGCGTGGGCCAGGGCCAGGTAGAGGTCGTTCTTGCCCGAGATCTTCGGAAACTTGCCTATCGTGTAGAACAGGTGGTCGAAAAAGGCGCGCTTCAGGCTTTCCTTGGAGAACGACGTGCGATCGTCGTCGTCATCGGCCGGCAGGGGAACAGGTGCGGACACGTGCGGAGCTCCCATCGGTACGCCGCCCCAGGGGCGGGGCAACCCGGCTATTGTTGCTTTTGGGATCCGTGCGGCGCAAGCCGCGTTTTCAATTGGTTAAGCATGCGACAGCGCCGTGAAAGGAACTGGCGCTGCTTACTGCAGGGCTTCCAGCAAGTCCTGTTCGAACTGGATCTGGCTGCGCGCGTTGTTGAGCGCGTCGCCGTCGATCAGGAAAGTGTCCTCGACCCGTTCGCCCAGGGTCATGACCTTGGCGGTCTTGAGGTTGATGCCGTGCTTGACGAAGGTGCGCGCCAGCGCGTGCAGCAGGCCGGTCCGGTCGGAGGCGGTCACGCTCAGTATCCACGATTGTCCGCGCTCGTCGGGCCGCAGTTCGATCGCGGGGGTGATCGGGAACATGCGCGACTGCCGCGACTGCCGGGGCCCCAGCGGGACGGCGTCGCCCGCCGAGGCCGGTCCGGCGGCGTTGGGCGTGGCCAGCCGCTGGGTCAGTTCGTGTTCGACCAGGCTCAGCAGCGAACGCTGTTCGCTGGGCGTGCCCTGGGCCAGCACGATGAAGCTGTCCAGCGCCCAGCCATGGCGCGTAGTGTGGATGCGGGCGTCCTGGATGCTGAGGTGGCGCTCGTCGAAATAGCCGCAGATGCGGGCGAACAGGTCGGGCTGGTCCTTGACGTAGACGACGATCTGCAGGCCTTCGCCGATGGGCGCCAGGCGGGCGCGCACGATGGGCGCCTCGCTGTTGACCTTGTTGTACAGGTGCCGGGTCTGCCAGGCGATCTCGGGCGCCTCGTGGCGCAGGAAATAGGCCACGTCCAGCTGCTTCCACAGCGCTTCGTGGGCGTCCTCGGTCAGCCCTGCCAGCCGCAGCGCGCCCAGCGCTTCTTCCTTGCGATTTTCCAGGATGGCCTTGGAGTCGGGGATCTCTCCGCCCAGCGCCCGCCGCGTCTTGACGAACAGGTCTTCGAGCAGCTTGCCTTTCCAGGCGTTCCAGACCTTGGGGCTGGTGCCGCGTATGTCGGCCACGGTCAGCAGGTAGAGCGCGGTCAGGTGCCGCGTGTCGCCCACCAGCGCCGCGAACTCCTGGATGACCTGCGGATCGGACAGGTCCTTTTTCTGCGCGACCGAGGACAGCGTGAGGTGCTGGCGCACCAGGAATTCCAGCAGTGCCGCGTCGTCCTTGGCCAGCCCGTGCTCGCGCGCGAACTTGCGCGCTTCCACGGCGCCCAGCTCGGAGTGATCGCCGCCGCGGCCCTTGGCGATGTCGTGGAACAGGGCCGCCGCGTACAGGATCCAGTGGCCGTCGAAGTTCGCGATCAACTGGCTGCACAGGGGGTACTCGTGCGCGTGTTCCGGCATGGTGAAGCGGCGCAGGTTGCGCACCACCATCAGGATGTGCTGGTCCACGGTGTAGGCGTGGAACAGGTCGTGCTGCATCTGGCCGACGATGCGGCGAAAGGGCAGCAGGTAGCGCGGCAGGATGCTGAGTTCGTTCATCCGGCGCAGCTCGTGCACGATGCCGCGCTGCTGTTGCAGGATGGACAGGAACAGGTGGCGGTTGACCGGATTGCGCCGGAACTGGGCGTCGATGCGCCGGCGCGCGTGCCAGATGGCGCGCAGCATGCGGGCCGACATGCCCTTGAGCGAGGGTTGCTGCTGCATGACCAGGAAGGCGCGCAGCAACAGCGTGGGGTTGCGCTCGAACGCGTCGTCCCGGTACATGTCCAGCCGTTCGTGCAGGCTGCGGAAGTCCTCGTCGATGGGCTGGGCTTCTTCGCCCGGCCGCGCGAACAGGCGCTCTTCCAGGTTCTGGACCAGGATGGTGTTGAGCTGGGTCACCAGCTTGGCCGCCCAGTAGTAGCGCTGCATCAGCATTTCGCTGGGGCGGCGCGCGCCGCCGGCCTCGATGCCGTAGACCTTGGCCATCGCCGGCTGGATGTCGAACACCAGTCTGTCCTCGCGCCGGCCGGTCAGCAGGTGCAGCTCGATGCGCAGGCGCTTGAAGGCCTGTTCGGCGCGCCGCAGGTGGCGGGCCTCGTCGGCCGTCAGCAGTCCCGCGCGGGCGACCTGTGCCCAGGTCTTACCGAAGCCTGCCGCCCGCGCCATCCACAGGATGACCTGCAGGTCGCGCAGGCCGCCCGGCGATTCCTTGCAATTGGGTTCCAGCGCGTACGGCGTGTAGTTGTACTTGGTGTGCCGCTGCTGCATCTCCAGCTGCTTGTCGTGGAAGAAGGCACGCTTGTCCAGCCGGCCGCGCATCGCGGTCTCGAACTGGCGCATCAGCGTCCGGCTGCCGGCCAGGTAGCGGGCCTCCAGCAGCGCCGTTTCCACGGTGATGTCCCGGGCCGCCTCGGCCATGCATTCGTCCACCGTGCGGACGCTGTGGCCGGGCTCCAGCCCGATGTCCCACAGCGCCGTGATCAGCGCGCCTATTCTGGCCTCGTCCTCGGCGCCGGGGGGCTGGTGCAGCAGCACCAGCACGTCCACGTCGGAATAGGGATACAGCTCGCCGCGGCCGTAGCCGCCCACGGCCGCCAGTGTCGCGCCCTCGGGCAGCGGATGGCGCTCGAGCAGCGCCACCAGCGTGCGGTCGACGATGCGCCGCAGCTCGGTCAGCAGTCCATCGGCGCGCAGGTTCTCGCGGTAGGTGGCGATCGCGCGCTCGCGCGCTGCTCGCATGGTGTTGCGCAGGCCCTGCAGTTCGTTCAGGCCGGGCGAGGCCAGCGTGGCGGTGGACATGGACATGGGAGCAGGATCAGGCGGCCTTGGCGGTGACGAAGCTGGGCGGGGCGGGCATGCCGGGCGAGACGGTCAGGGTCTCGTAGCCCGAGTCCGTCACCACCACCGTGTGTTCCCATTGGGCCGACAGGCTGTGGTCCCGGGTCACGATGGTCCATCCATCGGCCAGTTCACGGATTTCCCGGCGTCCGGCGTTGATCATGGGTTCCACGGTGAAGATCATGCCCGGCAGCAGTTCGATGCCGGTGCCGGGCTTGCCGTAGTGCAGCACCTGCGGGTCTTCGTGGAACACCTGGCCGATGCCGTGGCCGCAGAACTCCCGGACCACGCTGTAGCCGTGCGCCTCGGCGTGCTTCTGGATGGCGTGGCCGATGTCGCCCAGGTGGGCGCCGGGGCGGACCTGCTCGATGCCCAGCCACATGCACTCGTACGTGACCTGCGCCAGGCGGCGCGCCAGGATGGAGGGCTCGCCGGCGAAGAACATGCGGCTCGTGTCGCCGTGCCAGCCGTCCTTGATGATGGTGACGTCGATGTTGAGCGAGTCGCCGTTCTTCAGGACCTTGTCGCCGGGGATGCCGTGGCAGACCTGGTGGTTGACCGAGGTGCAGATGGCCCCGGTGAAGGGCGGGTAGCCCGGCGGCGCATAGCCGATGGTGGCCGACTTCACCTTCAGTTCGTCGGTCATGAATTCCAGGCACAGCCGGTCCAGTTCGCCGGTGGTCACGCCCGGCTTGACGTAGGGCGCGATGAAATCGAGCACGCTGGCCGCCGCCTGGCAGGCCTCGCGCATTTTCCCGATTTCCTCGGCCGACTTGATGGTGATGCTCATGATCTGCTTCCCGCGCTGTGTGCGCTCCACATTATGTTATGGCGCCGGACCGCCCGTCGCGCCCGCAGCCGGCCCGGACGGCGCCCGAAAGGCAGGCGTCGAGGCTTTCTTGTAACAAGAAGCGACGAGGGCCGGCGCCGGGGCCGAGGGATCGCTTGAGCAGGTGGTCCGGAAAATAGTAGAATTATAGGCTTCCTGTGATTTCAGGAAGCCAAAGGCCGGATCGGATCAGGGCGATCCTGGGGTGGCGGGGCGCCGCGTGGCGCGTCCATCATGCCAGAAAGCCTGGAGTTTCTCCAGGGATGTCGCCCGTCTTCGGCCTGGATTTTTCAACCGCGCGCCGTGTCGTCCAGGGTGCCGGCCGGGCCTAGTGTGCCTGGCGGGTGCTGATGCGGTGCAAGACCCAACCCTCGGAGTCAATATGTCCGTTAGCATGCGCGAAATGCTGGAAGCCGGTGTCCACTTCGGCCACCAAACCCGCTTCTGGAACCCCAAGATGGCCCCCTATATCTTCGGCCATCGCAACAAGATCCACATCATCAACCTCGAGAAGACCCTGGCCCTGTACCAGGACGCTCTGAAGTTCGTGCGTCAACTGTCGGCCCGCGGCGGCACGATCCTGTTCGTCAGCACCAAGCGCGCGGCTCGCGAGATCATCGCCGAGGAAGCGCAGCGCTGCGGCATGCCCTACGTCGACAGCCGCTGGCTGGGCGGCATGCTGACCAACTTCAAGACGGTCAAGACCTCGATCAAGCGCCTGAAGGACATGGAAGCCATGCAGGCCGAGGGCGCGACCGAGCGCATGAGCAAGAAGGAAGCGCTGATGTTCCAGCGCGAGCTCGAGAAGCTGAACAAGTCCATCGGCGGCATCAAGGACATGAACGGCCTGCCGGACGCGATCTTCATCATCGACGTCGGGTATCACAAAATTACCGTCACCGAAGCCAAGGCGCTTAACATTCCGGTCGTCGCCGTGGTGGATACTAACCACTCGCCGGACGGCGTGGCCCACGTCATCCCGGGCAACGACGATTCGTCCAAGGCGATCGCCCTGTACGCCCGCGGCGTGGCCGATGCCGTGCTGGAAGGCCGCGAACAGGCCCTGCAGGGCGTGGTCGATGCCGTGACCGAAGGCGGCGACGAGTTCGTGGAAGTCGAAGGCGAGGAGTAAGGTCCCCCTACGCGCTTGCGCGCGCCCCCCAGGGGGCGATGCGGGTGGACCGGCGGAGCCGGATCCACCGCATCCTGGGTCTGGGTGGGGATGTCTCGGCGCGAAGCGCCGCATTCTTGCCTGGATGCGGGAGTGGGCTTCTCTGCCGCTAGTAATGCTTGAAGGGGCCTTGTGCCCCTTCTTTTTAGTCAAACTATATTTCCGCCTTTGTCAGGGGCGGAAGATGTCAGGAGTAATCATGGCCGAAATTACCGCAGCAATGGTCAAGGAACTGCGCGAGAAGACCGACGCGCCCATGATGGAGTGCAAGAAGGCGTTGACCGAAGCCGGTGGCGATCTGGCCAAGGCCGAGGAAATCCTGCGCGTCAAGCTGGGCAGCAAGGCCAGCAAGGCCGCCGCCCGCGTGACCGCCGAAGGCCTGGTGGCCCTGTATGTCTCGGCCGATGCCAAGACCGGCGTCGCCGTCGAGGTCAACAGCGAAACCGACTTCGTGGCCAAGAACGACGATTTCGTCCAGTTCGCCAACGAAATCGCCGAGCTGATCGCCAAGGCCAACCCGGCCGACGTCGCCGCCCTGTCCGAGCTGGCGTTCCGTGACGGCACCGTGGAAAGCGTGCGTACCGCCCTGATCGGCAAGATCGGCGAGAACATCTCCATCCGCCGCTTCACCCGCATCGCCACCGAGAACAAGCTGGCCCAGTACGTGCACGGCGGCCGCATCGGCGTGCTGGTCGAGTACTCCGGCGACGAAACGCTGGGCAAGGACATCGCCATGCACGTCGCGGCCACCAAGCCGAAGGCGCTGGACGCCGCCGGCGTGTCGCAGGACGACATCCAGCGCGAGCGTTCGGTTGCCGAGCAGAAGGCCGCCGAATCGGGCAAGCCCGCCGACATCGTCGCCAAGATGGTCGAAGGTTCGGTCCAGAAGTTCCTGAAAGAGGTTACGCTGTTGTCGCAACCGTTCGTCAAGGACGACAAGCAGACCGTCCAGCAGGTGCTCAAGGCCAAGAACTCCGCCGTCCAGCAGTTCGTGCTGTACGTGGTGGGCGAAGGCATCGAGAAGAAGGTCACCGACTTCGCCGCAGAAGTCGCTGCCCAGGCTGCTGCTGCAAAGAGTTAGTCCCCCCCCTACGCGCTTACGCGCGCCCCCCGGGGGCGGCCTCGAGGGACCGGCGGAGCCGGATCCCTCGTGCCTCGTCTGGGGGAAGTGGGGCTGTTGTAAAGATGTAGACGTAACGCAGCGCAGAAGGGTGGGCCTCTGTGGGCGGAGATGGGCCGGATGTCGGCGATTGCGCGGGAGCATGTATGACGGTGGAAATGAACGCATCTGGAACGAAAACGGGGGCGTACAAGCGCGTCCTGCTCAAGCTGTCGGGCGAAGCCCTGATGGGTGACGATGCGTTCGGTATCAACCGGGCGACCATCGGCCGCATGGTCGAGGAAATTGCCGAGGTGGCCGAGCTGGGCGTCGAGCTGGCGCTGGTCATCGGCGGCGGCAACATCTTCCGCGGCGTGGCGCCGGGTGCCCAGGGCATGGACCGCGCCACCGCCGACTACATGGGCATGATGGCCACCATCATGAACTCCCTGGCGCTGCAGGACGCGCTCAAGCGCCGCGGCGTCGATGCGCGCGTGCAATCGGCGCTGACCATCGAGCAGGTGGTCGAGCCCTACATCCGCCCCAAGGCCCTGCGCTACCTGGAAGAGGGCAAGGTCGTGATCTTCGCGGCCGGCACGGGCAACCCGTTCTTCACCACCGACACCGCCGCCGCCCTGCGCGGCGCCGAGGTCGGTGCCGAAATCGTATTGAAGGCAACCAAGGTCGACGGCATCTATTCGGCCGATCCCAAGAAGGATCCCACGGCTACGCGCTACAGCCGCATCAGTTTCGACGAGGCCATCGTGCGCCGCCTGGAAGTGATGGATGCGACGGCGTTCGCGCTGTGCCGCGACCAGAAACTGCCGATCAAGGTTTTTTCGATCAACAAGCCTGGCGCCCTGAAGCGCGTCGTCTCGGGCGACGACGAAGGCACGCTGGTGCACGTTTGATCGATTGTTCAGCATTTAGGAGACCGCAATGAGCGCTTCCGACGTCAAGAAAAACGCCGAGACCAAGATGGGCAAGTCCATCGAGACCCTGAAGGGCAGTCTCGCGAAGATCCGTACGGGTCGTGCCCATGCCGGCATACTGGACCATGTCCAGGTCGAGTACTACGGTTCCATGGTTCCGCTGAGCCAGGTCGCCAACGTCAGCGTGCTGGATGCGCGTACCCTGAGCGTCCAGGCGTGGGAAAAGAAGATGGCCCAGGTGGTCGAGAAGGCCATCCGGGAATCCGACCTGGGTCTCAACCCCCAGTCCATGGGCGACCTGATCCGCGTGCCGATGCCGGCGCTGACCGAAGAGCGCCGCCGCGAGCTGACCAAGGTGGTCAAGAGCGAGGGCGAGGATGCCAAGGTCGCCGTGCGCAACCTGCGGCGCGACGCCAACGAGCAGCTCAAGCGCCTGGTCAAGGACAAGGAAATCTCCGAGGACGAAGAACGCCGCGCGCAGGACGACGTCCAGAAGCTGACCGATCGTTTCGTCGCCGAGATCGACAAGGTGGTCGCGCAGAAAGAAGCGGAGATCATGACGGTTTGAGTTCCGCCATGTACATTCGGTCCCAGCGGAGCTGACATGGTCCTGAGTTCAACCCTCGGCATTCCCCGTACCGACGCCGTGCCCAGGCACGTGGCGATCATCATGGACGGCAACGGCCGATGGGCCACGCAGCGCTTCCTGCCCCGCGTGGCGGGCCACAAGAAGGGCGTGGATGCCGTCAGGGCGGTGGTGGAGGCCTGCGCCGTTCGCGGCATCGAATACCTGACCCTGTTCGCCTTCAGTTCCGAGAACTGGCGCCGTCCGCCCGACGAGGTGTCCCTGCTGATGCGGCTGTTCGTCCACGCGCTGGAGCGCGAGGTCGCCAGGCTGGCCCGCAACGGCATCAAGCTCAAGGTCGTGGGGGACATCAGCGCGTTCGAGCCCCGGCTGCGCGAGCTGATCGCCGACGTGGAAGCCCGCACCCGCGACAACGACCGCCTGACGCTGACGATCGCCGCCAACTATGGCGGCCGCTGGGACATCCTGGAAGCGACGCGCCGCCTGCTGGCTGCGCGTCCGGACCTGGCTGCCCATCCCGAGCAACTGGACGAGGCCATGCTGACGCCGCATCTGTCGATGGCGTACGCGCCGGAGCCGGACCTGTTCATCCGCACGGGCGGCGAGCAGCGCATCTCCAACTTCCTGGTCTGGCAACTGGCCTATACCGAGCTGTATTTCACCGACTGCTTCTGGCCCGATTTCGACGCCGATCAACTGGATCTGGCGTGCAAGTCCTATCGCAGCCGCGAGCGCCGCTTCGGCCGCACCAGCGCCCAGCTGAAGGCGCCGGCGGCGGTTTCCTCGAACGGCGGCTAGACCCATGCTCGGGCAGCGCGTCGTCACCGCCATCGTCCTGCTGATCGTCCTGGTCGCCGTGCTGGCGGTGGCCGATCCGCGCCCCTTCGAGATCCTGATGGCGGTGTTCGTGGGCTGCGCGCTGTGGGAGTGGTGGCGCCTGACGCTTTCGCCCCGCGGCGGCACCGGCCGCGCCCATCTGCCCGCCATCGCGGCGGGCGTGGTACTGGGCGCCGCCCTGGTCGCCTGGCGCTGGAACAGCGGCGGCGCCGACCTCTCGGCCGGTCCCGCCGGCAGCTTCTGGCGCGGCCTGTGGATCGCCGTCTCGGCGGTCTGGGTGGGCCTGCTGGTCCCCATGCTGTTTCGCGCCAGTCCGGATGCCGAGCCTCGCAACCCCTGGCTGACCGCGCTGGCGCCGTTCGCGCTGCTGGCCGCCTGGTCGGCGCTGACCGCGGCGTTCGGACGCGGCGTGCCCTTCCTGCTCACCCTGATGGCGGTGGTCTGGATCGCCGACATCTCGGCGTATTTCGTCGGCCGCGCGCTGGGGCGCAACAAGCTCGCACCCCACATCAGCCCGGGCAAGACCCGCGAGGGCGCGCTGGGCGGCGTCGTGTGCGTGGTCGTCTTCGTGCTGGCCTGCGGCTTCTTCCCCGGCACCTTCGGCGCCGCCCTGGTCGAGCGCTGGGGATGGGCCGGAGCCCTGGCCCTGGCCGTGGTGCTGGCGGCGCTGTCCATCGCGGGCGACCTGTTCGAATCGCTCATCAAGCGGCGCGCCGGCATCAAGGATTCCAGCAACCTGCTGCCGGGCCACGGCGGCGTGCTGGATCGCATCGATGCCCTGATTCCCGTCCTGCCGCTGGCCGTCCTGCTGTCATGACCTTCCGTACCGTCACCATACTGGGCGCCACCGGCTCCATCGGCGCCAGCACGCTGGACGTGATCGCGCGCCACCCGCAGCGCTACCGCGTCCATGCCCTGAGCGCCCACAGCCGCATGGAACAGCTCGCCGCCCAGGCGGAGGCCAGCCAGGCTGCCGTCGTGGTGGTGCCCGATGATGCGGCGCGCCAGCGTTTCGTCGATGCGTGGCGGGGCAGGGCACGGTTGCCGGAGATCCGCGTGGGCGCGCAGGCGCTGGCCGATACCGCCGCCGACGAGGCCAGCGACACGGTCATGGCCGCCATCGTGGGCGCCGCGGGCCTGCCTTCGGCGCTGGCGGCCGCCAGCGCCGGCAAGCGGGTGCTGCTGGCGAACAAAGAGGCCCTGGTGGTGGCGGGGCGCCTGTTCATGGACGCGGTGCGCGACAACGGCGCCGAACTCCTGCCTATCGACAGCGAACACAACGCCATCTTCCAGTGCCTGCCCCATGGCGCCCGGGCGTCGGCGGCCCAGGCGCCCGCGCCGGGCGTGCGCCGGCTGCTGTTGACCGCCTCGGGCGGACCATTCCGTACCCGGCCGCTGGACAGCCTGGCGGACGTCACCCCAGACCAGGCCTGTGCCCATCCCAATTGGTCCATGGGGCGCAAGATCTCGGTCGATTCGGCCACGATGCTGAACAAGGGGCTGGAGGTCATCGAGGCGCACTGGCTGTTCGCGATGCCGCCGGAGCGCATCGACGTCGTGGTGCATCCGCAAAGCGTGATCCACTCCATGGTCGAGTACGACGACGGGTCGGTGCTGGCGCAGCTCGGGCATCCCGACATGCGGACCCCCATCGCGTACGGCCTCGCATTCCCCGAGCGCATCGCCACGGGCGTCGGCCCGCTGGACCTGGCCCGGCTGGGCCGCCTGGACTTCGAGGCCCCCGACCTGGCCCGCTTTCCGTGCCTGCGCCTGGCGTTCGAGGCGTTGCGGGGCGGGCAGGGCGCCTGCGTGGCCCTGAACGCCGCCAACGAAGTGGCCGTCGAGGCCTTCCTGCGGGGCGCCGCCCCCTATCCGGCAATCGCGGCTATCATCGAGACCGTGCTGGATGGCGCCTGGGTCCGGGCCGCGGACCGGCTGGGCAGCCTGGAAGCCCTGCTCGACCTGGACCGCGAGGCGCGCGCCCGGGCCGGCGAGGCCCTGGCCCGGAGCGCCGGGCCCTAGGAAGCGCGCTTGCCGCGCACCCGGGTTGGCGGCCACCGGCCTTTGGCCGATGATCCTGTCATGTTCGCTTACCGAGATTCCCCGTGTATTGCCGGAGCCGGCGTGCATTTCCGTGTTAAATCGTCGGTTCGGCGTCCAGGCCAGGATGCCGGAGCAAGGAGATTTCCATGTTGTTGACGTTGGCGGCCTTCGCCGTCGCGCTGGGCGTGCTGGTGGTGATCCACGAACTGGGGCACTACCTCGTGGCCCGCGCGTGCGGGGTGCGCATCCTGAGGTTCTCGGTGGGATTCGGCAAGGTGCTGTGCAAGCGCACCGACCGCCACGGCACCGAATGGGCCCTGTCGGCGATCCCGCTGGGCGGTTACGTGAAGATGCTGGACGAGCGCGAGGGCGAGGTGCCCGCCGCCGAGCGGGGCCGCGCGTTCAATGCCCAGCCGGTGGGCAAGCGCATCGCCATCGTCGCGGCCGGGCCGGTGTTCAACCTGGTGCTCGCGGCGCTGCTGTACGCGGCGCTGAACATGGCCGGCGTCAAGGAACCGGCGGCCGTGCTGGGCGCGCCGGCGGCCGGCACGCCGGCCTTCGCGGCGGGCGTCCAGGCGGGCGACCGCATCCTCGCCATCGACGGCGCCCAGGTGGGTACCTGGGGCGACGCGCGGTGGATGCTGCTCAAGAGCCTGACCGACAAGGCCCGTCCCGCCGTCGAGGTGCAGACGGCCAGCGGCGAGCGCCGCGTGCGCACGGTCGACTTCTCCCGCGCCGCGCTGGGCCAGATGGAAGGCGACGTGCTGGGCCGCGAGGGCTTCGGCCTGGCCAGCCCGAAACCCGTGATCCGCGGCATCGTGCCCGAGAGCGCCGCCGCCCAGGCGGGCCTGCTGGCCGGCGACAGGGTGGTGGCGGCAGGCGACAAGAAGGATCCCTCGGCCACCGAACTGATCACGCTGATCCAGGCGCATGCCGGCCAGCCGCTGCGCCTGTCCGTGATACGCGACGGGGCGGCGCTGGCGATCGACGTCCTGCCGCGCGAGGAGCGCCAGGCGGACGGTACGCTGGTGGGCCGCATCGGCGCCCAGATCGGCGGCGACATCCAGCTCATCACCGTGCGCCATGGTCCGGTCGAAAGCCTGGCCATGGGCGCCCGCCGCACCGCCGAGGTGTCCTGGTTCTCGCTGCGGATGCTGGGCAAGATGCTGGTGGGGGACGTGGCCCTGAGCAACCTCAGCGGGCCGGTGACCATCGCCGACTACGCCGGCCAGACGGCCAGGATGGGCCTGGAGGCCTACATCGCCTTCCTGGCGCTGGTCAGCGTCAGCCTGGGCGTGCTGAATCTCCTGCCCATTCCCATGCTGGACGGGGGGCACCTGCTGTATTATCTCGTCGAGATCATCCGGGGCAGTCCGCCGCCGGAACGCTGGATGGAAATGGGGCAGCGCGCCGGGTTCGGCATCCTGATGGTGCTGATGGCCGTTGCCTTGTTCAACGACTTTACGCGACTGCTGACCTAGAACCCATGCGCGCCGCCTTGCCTGCCGCCTTAGCGGACCGTGCCTCGACCGCCCGGGCCGGGTCGAGCCGCACGCCGCGCTTTCGCATATCACTCAATTAAGAAAACTCCGGGATTACGCATGACCAATCGCACCCGGCGCATGCCGCGTCTGCTGTCCATTTTGCTGGCCATGGCGGCCACCCCCCTGGCCTACGCCTTCGATCCCTTCGTCGTCCGCGATATCCGGGTGGAAGGCATCCAGCGTACCGAGGCCGGTACGGTGTTCGGATACCTGCCGGTCAAGGTGGGCGAACGCTTCACCGAAGAGCAGGCCACGCAGGCGGTGCGGGCGCTGTACGGTACCGGCTTCTTCCGCGACGTGCGCATCGAGGTCGAGAACGACGTGGTGGTGGTCATCGTCGACGAACGCCCGGCGATCGCCGCGATCTCCTTCAACGGCATGCGCGAATTCGAGTCCGCCAACGTGCTCAAGTCGCTGGCCGAAGTGGGCTTCGCCGAGGCCCGCATCTTCGACCGCGCCTTGCTCGATCGCGCCGTGCAGGAACTCAAGCGCCAGTACCTGGCGCGCGGCAAGTACTCGGTCGAGATCGTGCCCACGATCACGCCGCTCGAGCGCAACCGCGTCGGCATCACCTTCGACATCTTCGAGGGCGACGTCGCGCGCATCGCGGGCATCAAGATCATCGGCGCCAAGGCCATCCGCGAAAGCGAACTGCTGGACCTGCTGCAGCTGACCACGCCGGGCTGGCTGACCTGGTACACCAAGGCCGACCAGTATTCGCGGCAGAAGCTGCAGGGCGACATCGAAACGCTGCGTTCGTACTACATGAACCGGGGCTACCTGGAATTCAACGTCGATTCGCCGCAGGTCACGATCTCGCCCGACCGCAAGGACATCTTCATCACCCTGTCCATCACCGAAGGCGACAAATACTCGGTCAGCGACGTCAAGCTGGCGGGCGACCTGCTGGGCCTGGACGACGAGCTCAACAAGCTGATCACGGTCAAGCCGGGCGAGACCTTCTCGGCCGAGAAGGTCAACGCCTCCAGCAAGGCCATCACCGACTACCTGGGCAAGCTGGGCTATGCCTTCAGTAACGTCAACGCCACGCCCCAGGTCGATCGCGAGAAAAAAACGGCGGCCATCACCTTCTTCGTCGATCCCAACCGCCGCGTGTACGTGCGCCGCGTGAACATCGGCGGCAACACCCGCACCCGCGACGTCGTGATCCGCCGCGAGATGCGCCAGCTCGAGAGCGCCTGGTACGACGCCGGCAAGATCCAGCTGTCGCGCGACCGGATCGACCGCCTGGGCTACTTCCAGAACATCAACATCGAGACGCCGCCGGTGCCGGGCACGCCCGACCAGATCGACGTCAACGTGAACGTCCAGGAAAAGCCGACCGGCATGATCAACCTGGGCGCGGGCTTCAGCAGTACCGACAAGGTGGTGCTGTCGGCGGGCATCAGCCAGGACAACATCTTCGGCAGCGGCACCACCGCCGGCCTGGAGCTGAACACCGGCAAGACCTACCGCACGATCGCGATCAGCCAGACCAATCCGTACTTCACGCAGGATGGCATCAGCCGCTCGACCAGCCTGTACTACCGTACGCTGCGTCCGCTGTCGATCAACACCGGCGACTACCGCATCAAGACCATGGGGGCGAGCCTGACGTTCGGCGTGCCGTTCACGGAAACCCAGCGCGTGTTCTTCGGCACCGCGCTGGAAGCCAACGACATCGACATCTACGACAGCAGCCCCCAGCGCTTCATCGACTACGTCAATACCTTCGGGGCTCGCAGCAACGCCGTCATCTTCTCGGTGGGCTGGAGCAACGACCGGCGCGACAGCGCGCTGGCGCCCACGCGCGGCACCTACCAGCGCGCGGCCGGCGAAACCTCGCTGTTCGGCGACCTGCGCTACTACAAGGCCAGCTACCAGCACCAGTACTACTGGCCCATCACGCGCAGCATGACGCTGGCGTTGAACGGCCAGGTCGACTACGGCAAGGGCTTCGGCGGCCGGCCGTACCCGCTGCTCAAGAACGTGTACGCCGGCGGTATCGGATCGGTGCGCGGCTTCGACGGCGGTTCGCTGGGTCCGCGCGACAGCAAGAACGGCGACAGCCTGGGCGGCGCCAAGCGGGTCATCGCCAACGCCGAGCTGCTGCTGCCGTTCCCCGGCACCCAGCAGGACCGCACGCTGCGCTGGTTCCTGTTCGCCGACGCGGGTAACGTCTACGCCGACGAGGAGAACATCAACCTGGGCCAGCTGCGCTACTCGGCCGGTATCGGCCTGAGCTGGCAATCGCCCATCGGTCCTCTGAAGATCTCCTTCGGCAAGGCGCTCAACGCCAAGCCGCAGGACCGGACCCAGAGCTTCCAGTTCCAGATCGGCACGGGGTTCTGACGAGGCGAACGAGGCGGGCGGCCGCAAGGCCTATGCCCGCCCGGGAATTTTTCTGCTACAACCAATTACCAGGGCGCGGCCCCGGGCGCTTGCCCGGCCCGGCGCCATTAGTGGCAAAATACACGACTACCTTCCTAGCGAGAAATAAATGATCCGCATGTTTTCGACATCTGCCACCAGTCTGACCGCCTCCTCTGCAGTCAAGGGTGCCGGCCGGGTGCTGGCGGCGCTGGTGCTTTCTAGTGCCGCTGTCGGCGCGGCTCATGCCCAGGCATCCCAGGCCCCGGTCAAGATCGGCTTCGTCAATACCGAGCGGATCTTCCGCGACGCCGCGCCGGCCAAGGCCGCCCAGGCCAAGATCGAAGCCGACTTCAAGAAGCGCGATGCCGAGCTGCAAGACATGGCCAATCGCCTGCGCACCCAGTCCGAGCAGCTGGACAAGGACAGCGCCGTACTGTCCGAATCCGATCGCACCCGCCGCCAGCGCGACCTGAGCGACCTCGACAAGGACTTCCAGCGCAAGCGCCGCGAGTTCCAGGAGGACCTGAACCAGCGCCGCAACGAGGAGCTCTCGCAGATCCTCGAGCGCGCCAACCGCGTGATCAAGCAGATCGCCGAGCAGGAAAACTACGACCTGATCTTCCAGGAAGCCGTCGTGGTCAGCCCGCGTGTCGACATCACCGACAAGGTCCTGAAGGCCCTGAACAGCGGCGCCAAGTAATTGCGCCGCTCTCGCATGTTCCTGTCGTCCGCGCGAGCTTCGCATGCCCATCCTGCTTGACACGACCAAGGCGCCGGTACTGCAAAGGCTGCTCGACGAAACCGATACCAGCGGGTTGACGTGGACGATCGAGCCGGGGGGGGCGCAAGCGCTCCCCAGCGCCGAAGTCGTGGTCGCGGGCATCGCGAATCTCGAGCACGCGGGGCCGCAGGAACTGAGTTTCGTCGCCAATCCCCGTTACCAGTCGCAACTGATCGATGCGCGCGCAGCGGTCGTGCTGGTCACGGCCGAGGTGGCGCAAGCCTATCGCGAAAGCCTCTCGCAGGCAGGCCGCGCCGAGCAGGCGCTGCCGCTGGTGGTCTGCAATTCGCCCTATCTGCTGTTCGCGCGGATCGGGCAATGGTTCGACCGGCAATTGCATCCCCAGCCCGCCGGCTCCATCCATCCGTCGGCCGTCGTCGCGCCCGACGCCAGCGTCGATCCCAGCGCCCACGTGGGGCCGCTCGCGGTCATCGAGGCCGGCGCGCAGATCGGGCCGCGCGCCCGCATCGGTGCGGGTTGCGTCGTGGGCGAGGGCTGCCGCGTCGGCGCCGATACGGTGCTGCATCCGCGTGTCACGCTGTACCGGGGGGTCAGCATGGGCGCGCGTTGCGTCGTCTTGTCGGGAGCGGTCATCGGCGATGACGGCTTCGGGTTCGCGCCCGATCCGTCCCGGGCCAAGGGAGCCTGGACCAAGATCCCGCAGTTCGGGGGCGTGCGTATCGGCGATGACGTCGAGATCGGCGCCAACACCACCATCGATCGCGGCGCGCTGGACGACACCGTGATCGGCAACGGCGTCAAGATCGACAACCAGATCATGATCGGCCACAACTGCCGCATCGGCGACCACACCGCGATGGCGGCCTGCGTGGGCATCGCCGGATCGACCACCATCGGCCAGCGCTGTTCCATCGGCGGGGCCGCGATGATAGGGGGCCACCTGAAGATCGGCGACGACGTCTTCATCTCGGCGGCAACCCCGGTGCACAGCAACATCGACAAGCCGGGGCAGTACACTGGTTTCTTCCCGATGACCGAGCACGCCCAGTGGGAGCGCAACGCGGTCGCTGTCAGGCACCTGGCCACCATGGCCAAGCGGATCAAGGCGCTGGAAAAGAAGTAAAAGGCGGGCGGGCGCCGCAGCGGCCCGCCGCGCATCAAATACTGGAATCTGTATGGAAATGGACATCAAGGGGATACTCGACCATTTGCCGCATCGCTATCCGATGCTGCTGATCGATCGGGTCATCGACGTCAAGCCCGGGGAATCCATCCTCGCGATCAAGAACGTGTCGATCAACGAGCCGTTCTTCACCGGCCATTTCCCGCACCATCCCGTCATGCCGGGCGTGCTGATCCTCGAGGCCATGGCCCAGGCGGCCGCCATCACGTCGTTCACCGCGGCCGGCAAGAAGCCCGACGACAACACGGTGTACTACTTCGTCGGCATCGACGGCGCCCGCTTCAAGCGGCCCGTGGTCCCGGGGGACCAGCTGCGCCTGGAGGTCAACGTCGAGCGTTCGTCGCGCGGCATCTGGAAGTACAACGGCAAGGCGCTGGTGGACGGACAGGTCGCGGCCGAGGCGGACCTGATGTGCACCATGCGCATCCTTGAACCCTGACGGAAGGTTTTCGTGGCGAGGATACATCCCACCGCTATCGTCGATCCGGCCGCCCGGCTGGACGACAGCGTGACGGTCGGCCCCTTCAGCATGATCGGGCCGAACGTGCGCATCGGCGCCGACACCGAGATCGGACCGCATTGCGTCATCGACGGCCATACGACGATAGGGCGCGGCAACCGCTTCTTCCCGTCGTGCTCGATCGGTGCCGAGCCGCAGGACAAGAAGTACGCCGGCGAGCCCACCCGCCTGGAGATCGGCGACGGCAACACGATACGCGAATGCTGCACCATCAACACCGGCACGGTGCAGGACGCGGGTGCGACGCGCCTGGGCAACGACAACTGGATCATGGCCTACGTGCACGTGGCCCATGATTGCCAGCTGGGCAGCCACATCATCCTGGCCAACGGCACGCAGCTGGCCGGCCATGTGCACATCGGCGACCACGTATTCCTGGGCGGCATGACCGGCGTGCACCAGTTCGTCAAGATCGGCGCGCATGCCATGACCAGCGTCCATTCCACGCTGCTGCAGGACCTGCCGCCCTTCGTCACGTCCTCGGGCAGTCCGGCCAGGGCCGTCGGCATCAACGTCGAGGGCCTGAAGCGGCGCGGTTTCACGCCGGCGCAGATCTCCGGACTGCGGGCCGCCTACAAGACGCTGTACCGCCAGGGCCTGACGCTGGACGAGGCGCGCGCGGCGCTCCAGGCCAGGCGTGCCGAGGATCCCGAGCTCGATGCTCCGCTGTCCACCTTGCTGGCCTTCCTCGATACCGCCACGCGCGGTATCGTGCGCTGACGGAGGCCGGCGTGCCGGATGAGGGCAGGGCGTCCATCGGCATGGTGGCGGGAGAGCCTTCGGGCGACCTGCTGGCGGCCACGGTGGTCGAGGCCCTGCACGAGCGGGCGCCGCAACTGGCGCTGGCGGGCATAGGCGGCCCCAACATGCAGGCCCAGGGTTTCGATGCCTGGTATCCCATGCACAAGCTGGCCGTGAACGGCTACGCCGACGTCCTGATGCACCTGCCCGAGCTGCTCAACATCCGCCGCAGCCTGCGCGAGCGCTGGCTGGCCGAACGGCCGGCGGCCTTCGTCGGGGTCGACGCGCCCGATTTCAATTTCGGCCTGGAGCATGCCCTGCGCGAGGGCGGCATCCCCACCGTGCATTTCATCGGCCCCTCGCTGTGGGCCTGGCGGGGGGAACGCATCAACAAGATCCGCGACGCCGTCTCCCACATGCTGGTGGTGTTCCCGTTCGAGGAGCAGATCTATCGCGACGCCGGCGTTCCCGTGACCTACGTGGGCCACCCGCTGGCGCGCCTCGTCCAGCGCGTGCCCGACCGCGCCGCGGCCAGGGCCCGCCACGGCATAGCCGCCGGCGCGCGGGTGCTGGCGCTGATGCCCGGCAGCCGGGCCGGCGAGGTTCGACACCTGGCTCCGCGCTTCCTGGCCGCGGCCAAGCTGCTGCAGGCGCGCGATCCGGGCCTGCATCTGTGGGCGCCCATGGCCAACGCCGAGCGCGAGCGCGAGTTCCTGGCGCACGCCGCGGCCGTGGGGGGGCTGGCCAACCTGCATACCGTCATAGGCGGCACGCACGACATCCTGGCCGCCTGCAACGCCGTCCTGGTTGCCAGCGGCACCGCCACGCTGGAGGCCGCGCTGTTCAAGCGCCCCATGGTGATTTCCTACGTGCTGCCGCGCTTGTCATGGTGGATCATGCGGCGCCAGGCCTATCTGCCCTGGGTGGGACTGCCCAACGTGCTGTGCCGCGACACGGTCGTGCCCGAGCTGCTGCAGGACGAGGCCACGCCGCGCGCGCTGGCCGACGCGGCCTGGAAGGCGCTGACCGACGAGGCCGCCACCCGCCGGCTGGAAGAGCGCTTCACCGCCTTGCATGACGACCTCGTGCGCGACACGCCCGCCCTGGCCAGCCAGGCGATCCTGGAGGTGGCGGGCCATGGCTGAGAAGGGCTGGGTGCAGACCGAGCTGGGCTGGACCGCGGTGGAATCGCCGGGAGCGGACCTGTTGTCGGCCTTCGATGCCCACACGCTGCTGACCCTGCGCGTGGCGGGCGTGGACGAAGCCGGCCGGGGGCCCTTGGCCGGGCCGGTCTACGCGGCGGCCGTCATCCTCGATCCGGCCCGTCCGGTCGACGGCCTGAACGATTCCAAGATGCTGAGCGAGCGCGCCCGCGACGAACTCGCCCCGCTGATCCAGGAGCGCGCGCTGGCCTGGTGCGTGGCCAGCGTCAGCGTGGCCGAGATCGACGCGCTGAACATCCTGAACGCCACCATGCTGGCCATGCGGCGGGCCGTCGAGGGGCTGGGCTGCGTGCCCGACCTGGTGCAGGTGGACGGCAACCGTGCGCCGGCGCTGGCCTGCCGGGTGCAGACCGTGATCGGCGGCGATGCGCAGGTACAGGCGATCTCGGCGGCGTCCATCCTGGCCAAGACCGCGCGCGATGCCGAACTGGTCCGGCTGCACGCCAGCTACCCCATGTACGGCTTCGACCGGCACAAGGGCTACGGCACGCCAGACCACCTGCGTTGCCTGCTGGAACACGGCCCGTGCCCGGAACACCGCCGCAGTTTCGAGCCCGTGCGCCGGGCCCTGGGCATACCCGAGCCGGAAACGCCGCTGGCCCGGGTAATGGACAGCCTGCTGCCCTGGGACGACCTGCCCGAACCCGAGGCGCCGGCCCCGCGCCGCCGCCATGCCAAGCGCGCCTAGCCGCGCGGATCGCCGCCTGGAAGACCGACCATGAAACGCATCGCCTCGCGCGACAATCCGCTATTCAAGTCGCTGCGCAAGCTGACGCAGGCCTCGCAGGCACGGCGCGAGGCCGGCCTGTCCGTGCTGGAAGGCGTGCACCTGTGCCAGGCCTACCTGCAATGGCGGGGCCTGCCCCGGCATGCGGTGTTCGACGCGCGGCGGCTGGAAGGCGAGCGGGCCAGCGCCGAAGTCATGGCCTTGCGCGACCAGGTGCCGGCCGACCGCCAGGTCTGGCTGGACGGCAACCTGATCGACGACCTGGAGCACGTGCAGGCCGGCCAGGGCGTGGTGTTCGTGGTCGAGACGCCGGCGCCGCCGCTGCCCGAGCGCGTCACGCAAGGCTGCGTGCTGCTCGACCGCGTCCAGGACCCCGGCAACGTCGGCGCCATCCTGCGCACCTGCGCGGCGGCCGGCGTGCGCCACGTCTTCCTGTCGGACGAGACCGCCTTCGCCTGGTCGCCCAAGGTGCTGCGTTCGGGGCAGGGGGCGCATTTCTCGCTGACCATCCATGAGCGGGTCGATCTGCGGGCCCTGCTGGCGCGCCTGGACCTGCCGCTGGTGGCCACCACGCTGGACGATGCCGTGGGCCTTTACCAGGCCGCGCTGCCGCGGCACTGCGCCTGGGTATTCGGCAATGAAGGGCAGGGCGTGCGCGCCGAACTTCAGGCCGCCGCGGCGCTGCGGGTGCGCATTCCGCAGGAGCCGGCGGCCGAGTCGCTGAACGTCGGGGCGGCGGTGGCGGTGTGCCTGTTCGAGCATCGGCGCCGGTTCGTTCCGGGTTAGGGCCCAGCCGCGGCTCCAAGGTTGCATGCGCGTTTCAACGCGGCATGCGGACCGCGTACTCCTGTCATGTTCCATCGCTACGCTGTGCGGCTTTCGTGGCATGGAAACAAGCAGGACATGAACAAGAAGGACAACATTCTCGCCCCGGACACGCTCCGCAAGCTGGAAGGACTGCCCGACCGGCAGCGCCGCTTGCTGATGAAGGCGGGCTTCGGATTGTCGCTGGGCGGCACGGCATTGCTGCTGTCGGCCTGCGGCGGCGATGACGCGCCGCCGCAGACGGGCAATCCCGGGGACGGCAACGGCGGAGACGGCGAGCAGCCATCCACCCTGGTGTCCAGCTTCGCGCTGGCGGTGCTGCCCGATACCCAGTTCTATGCGCGCTATGCGACCGAGGCCGAGAACACGCAGTTCCAGCGCAAGTACGGATCGACGCCGTTCCGCGCGCAGACGAACTGGATCGCGCAAAACGCCAAGAGCCTGAAGATCCCGTTCACCATCCATCTGGGCGACGTGGTGGACCAGCAGGGCAAGCCGGCCCAGTGGCAGGTCGCCGACGACGCGATGAAGGTGCTGGAGGAAGCCAGGCTGCCGTACTCCATCCTGGCGGGCAACCACGACGTGATCCGCGACGTGGACTATGTCGACGAGAGCAGCCAGGCCTCGAACACCGACGCCCAGCGCAACCTGGCCGCCGAGCCGTACCTGAAGTGGTTCCCGACCGAACGCGCGAAGCAGCAGGCGACGTTCGGCGGCCGCGATGCGTCCGGGTTCCACGAGTTCCACATCTTCGAGGCCGACGGCAACCGGTTCCTGGTGCTGTCGCTGTCGTGGCGCGCGTCGGACGCGGCCATCGCCTGGGCGCGCAAGGTGCTGGCGGATCATCCGACCCTGCCCGCCATCCTGGTCAACCACCAGTTGCTGAACATCGCCGCGGACGGCGCGAGCCCGCTGGAGGTTCCGTACGGCAAGATGCTGTGGGAGAAGCTGATCCGGGACAACGACCAGATCTTCATGACGCTGAACGGCCACTATCACGGCGCCTCGCGCCTGACCAAGACCAACGACTATGGCAACGCGGTCGAGGAAATGGTGGTCGACTACCAGATGGCCTACATGGGCGGCAACGGGCTGATGCGCCTGTACGAGTTCGACCTGACCCGCAACAAGATCAAGGTCCTGTCGTTCTCGCCGTGGGTGCCGCAGAAGCCCGCCGATACGCTGAACGACTTCGACGTGGCGGTGCTGACCGAGGCCAACCAGCAATTCGAGATCGACTTCGATTTCAAGAAGCGCTTCGCCCGCTTCAACCCCGGTTTCAAGACGCCCGAGGCGGGCAACGAGCCGATCAACGATCGTGCCAAGGCCGCCATCCTGGCGACCTATGAGGAACCGGAAACGGTGGAGAAGAAGCCCGCCGCCGACGAGAACGACTACCCGCTGGTGGCGTCCACGGTGGCGCACTGGCGCTTCTTCGGCGGAACGCCCGGCAGCGTGGTGCCGGTGGGCCAGGTGGTGGCGGACACGACCGGCAGGAATCCGGTGTATCGCGAGGCCCTGACCTTTAACGGCGCCACGATAGGGCAGGAGGGCGACCTGACCTGGACCGACGACCGTCATTACCTGTCCGCGGCGCCCGGCAGCGTGCGCTTCGCCAATACGACCACGAGTCCGCTGCGCATGAGCTATTTCACGACGCGCGCGGATGCCCAGGTCAACACGGCCACCCTGGATGCCGGCTACACCGTCGAGGCCTTCATCAAGGTCGACAGCAGCTGGACCGCCAGCCAGAACGCGTGGATGAACATCATGGAGCGCGACGGCCGGCGTGGCCAGATCCCCGGTTTCGCGGGCGGAGACGGCGACGAATGCCCCATCATCTTCTCGATCTCGAGCCTGCGGGAAGTGCAATGGGAAGTGCTGCCCAACAGCCCGGGCAGCAAGTCTCCCGCGGCCAACTGGTCGGGCGAGATCATCGCCGGCAAATGGGTGCACATCGCCATCGTCAACGATCCGGCCTTGAACGAGACCATCATGTACGTGGAAGGGGCGCCGGTGCTGCGCAACGCGGCCAACGCGCCGGGCATCGCCTACCGCAAGTCCACCGACCGCATGGTGATCGGCGGCGGCGCGTATGCCGGCGAGCGCACCAACGGCTTCCTGGGCAACATCGGCGAGATCCGCATCTGCGCCGAGCCGCTGCCCCCGGCCAAATGGCTGACGGCGCGCCGCGCCTGATCCTCAGGCGGCGTACACCGACTCGAAGGACTTGAACCCCTTCACCTCGATGGGGTTGCCGAACGGGTCGGTGAAGAACATGGTCCATTGTTCGCCGGGCTGGCCCTGGAAGCGGACCTGCGGCTCCAGCACGAATTCCGTGCCGGCCTCCCGCAGGCGCCGCGCCAGCGCCTGCCAGTCGTCCAGCAGCAGGATCACGCCCAGGTGCGGCATGGGCACGAGCTTGTCGCCCACGTGGCCGGTGCGCTCGGTCTTGAACGGCGTGCCCAGGTGCAGCGAGATCTGGTGTCCGAAGAAGTCGAAATCGACCCAGGTGTCGGTGCTGCGCCCCTCGGCGCAGCCCAGGACGTCGCCATAGAAGCGGCGCGCCTGGGCGAGGTCGGTGACGTTATAGGCCAGGTGGAAGATCGATTGCATGATGACGGTCGGTGCATGAAAGATGACGGGTCAGGCCGGAACGGGCAGGCGCCGGGTTTCCCAGACCTGCGGGTTGACCAGGTGGGCCGGCCGGCGTGCCGCCAGGACCTCGATGATCTGGTCGGCGCACTGTTCGGCGGCGGCGCGCAGGGCCTCGTCCGTGCTGCCGGCAGTGTGGGGCGTCAGCAGCGCGTTGTCCAGTCCGCACAGCGGATGGCCGGCGGGCAGGGGCTCCTGCTCGAATACGTCCAGCGCGGCGCCGGCGATGCGGCGGTCGCGCAGCGCCGCAGCCAGCGCGTCGGTGTCGATCAGGTCGGCGCGCGCGGTGTTGACCAGGATGGCCGTCGGCTTCATGCGCGCCAGCGCGCGCGCGTCGATCATGTGCCGGGTATCGGCCCGGGAAGGACGGTGCAGCGACACCACGTCGGCCTGCGCCAGCAGCTCGTCCAGCGCCGGGCAGGGCTGCGCCCCCTGGGCGGTGATCTCGCCGGCGGGCACGGCCGGCGAATACACGATGACCCGCATGCCCAGGCCATGCAGGGCAATGGCCGCGGTCAGCCGGCCGATGATGCCGAAGCCGACGATGCCCAGGGTCTTGCCGTGCAGTTCCTGCAGGCCGGGCCGATAGCGGTAGTCCCAGTCGCCGGCGCGCACCGCGTGGTCGCAGGCGGCCAGCCGCTTGGCCACCGCCAGCATCTGCATGACGGCGTGCTCGGCCACCGAGCGGGCGTTCGCGGTGGGGGTGTAGACGATGGGTATCGACAGCGCCGTGGCGCGCGCCACGTCGATCTTGTTGGTGCCTATGCCGTGGTTGGCGATCACGGCCAGTTGCGCGCCGGCCTCGACGGCGGCAGTATCCAGTCCGGCGTTGCGCGTGATCACGGCCTGGCAGGGAGCGATCTCGCGGGCCACGGTGGCCATGTCGGCCGAACTGGCCATGCGGGCTTCGATACCGGCGGCCCGCAGGCGGGCGATGCCGGCGGGGTGGATGGGCTGGACAACCAGGCAGACGGGTGGCTTCATCGTGTTCCTAGGAAAAGAGAGTCAGGGAGCGGCCAGAACGTCGGCCAGCAGGCGCGTGCCCAGCGCGAAGTCGTCCATGTCCATGTGTTCGTCGGGATTGTGCGAACCGTGGTCGTTGCGCACGAACACCATGCCGGTGGGTACGCCGCGCTGGGCGAACACCGCCGCGTCGTGTCCCGCGCCGCTGGCCATGCGGCGCGCGGCGATGCCGTGGCGGGCGGCGGCGGCTTCCAGCGACCGCTGGATGCCCGCATCCATCAGCGCCGGTTCCGAGCCGGTGCGCGGGCCCAGTTCGATGCGCGTGCCGGTCGCCTGTTCCAGCCGGCGCGCATGGGCGTCCAGCAGGGCGTCGACCTCGTCCAGCACCGCGCGGTCCTGGCTGCGTACGTCCACGCACAGGTCCACTTCGCCGGCCACCTTGCTGAAGGCGTGCTGGGCGGGATTGGTGCAGAACTTGCCGAAGGTCACGACCAGGTCGCGGCCTTGCGCCTCCAGCCGTTCCCAGTCGTCGTCGATGGCGGCCACCAGCAGGGCGGCGGCGCGCACGGCATCGCGCCGTCCGGCGCGCGGTACGGCGCCCGAATGGGCATAGCTGCCCAGGACGCGGGCATCGCGATGGCGCAGGCTGCCCCGTATGCCGGTGACGATGCCCACCGGCAGCGCGTCGTCCACCAGCACGGGACCTTGCTCGATGTGCAGCTCGACGAAGCGGGCGATGCGCGCCGGATCCAGCCAGGCACTGCCGAACGCGGCCGGGTCGCCGCCGCATTCGGCCAGGTGCTCGGCCAGCGGGCGGCCGGTGTCGGCGCGCCGCAATTGCAGCGCGTCGCGGCCGACCAGGCCGAAGGCGGCCTTGCTGCCCAGGTAGGAATAGGGAAACCAGGTGCTTTCCTCGGCGCGCACGGCCATCACCGTCACGTCCGCCGGAGGCACGAATCCGGCCGCCCGCCAACCCGCCAGCACCGCCAGCCCGGCCACCACGCCGGCGGCGCCGTCGTAGTTGCCGCCGGCCGGCACCGAGTCCAGGTGCGACCCCGTCATGACGCGGGGTGCCTGCCGGTCCCGGCCGGGCAGCGTCAGGTACAGGTTCAGCGCGGCGTCGCGCGCGATCTCCAGGTCCAGCGCGCGGGCAAGGCGCGTGGCCTCGTCATGCGCGCGCTGTTCCCCCGGGCCGTAGGCATCGCGCGTGATGCCCACGCCGTCGTGGCCATCGCGGCGCAACTGCGCGAACAGCGTCTTGGCCAGCGCGAGGTCGGGCGGCGGGACGTTCATCGCGCGGACGGCAGCGCGTAGCTGGATTCGTCGATGGGATCGAGCTGGTGCTCCAGCAGCGTGCCGTGGCCGGTAATGGACGTGCGCAGGCCCAGCAGGCGCAGGCAGGCCCAGAAGCACGCCTGGTTGCTGGTCACGACCGGCTTGCCCAGCTCGCTTTCGATCTCGGCGATGACGTCGAAGGTGGCGAGGTTGGTGCACGAGATGAAGATGGCATCGGCCTCGGGCCGGTCGATCGCGCGGGCCAGGCGGAACACCATCTCGGGCGGCACGCGGCCGATGCCGCGGCGTTCCTCCTGGGTTTCGCCCAGGCGCAGGCCTTGCAGGGTCAGTACGTCGAAGCCGTAGTCGCGCAGGAATTTGTCCTCGCTCTCGTTGACGAAATCGACGTAGGGCGTGCCCACGGCGATCCTGCGGGCGCCCAGCGCGCGCAGCGCCGCCACGACGGCGCCGGCGGTGGCGATGGCGGGGGTGCCGGTGCGCTGGCTCATGTTGCGGATCAGTTCCGGCAGCGGGCAGATGATCGAGCCCGAGGTGCAGCCGTAGGCCACCACGTCGACCTCGGCCGTGGCCAGTTCGTCGGCGGCGCCGTTCACCGCCTCGGCCATCTTGTAGTAGGACTCCTCGGTGGCGGGGCCCAGCAGCATGGCGCGGGCGGTATGGATGGTCACGCCCTCGGGCGCGAGGCGCCAGAACTCGGGTTCGTTGACGGTGTTGGTGGACGGCACGATCAGGCCGATCTTGGCTTTCCAGCCGTAGGGGCTGTACATGGCGACTGCTTTCATCGAAGACTCCTGGTCTATGAAGGAATGGGGGGCTAGCGGCCCGCCGCGCGCTTGAGCTGCTGCGCGGCCGAGCTGAAGGTGTTGAACAGCGCCGCGGCGTCGTTGGCATAGGGCATCCACCGGATGCCGCGGCCTATCCATTCGGCGGCGCTGGCCGGGTCCTGGCAACTGAAGCCCCAGGGCACGTCGTGGCGCTGGCAGGTGGCGATGACGTGCTCGGTGGCCTCGACCATGCGCGCATGCTTCATGTCGCCGGGCACGCCCAGCGCCTGCGACAGGTCGTCGGGCCCGATCATGACGGCGTCCAGTCCCGGCACGCGGCAGATGGCGTCCAGGTTGTCCAGGCCGCGTTGCGACTCCATCATCGCCACCGTCAGGGTGTGCTCGTTCATGGCCTGGATCTGCTCCAGCGGCTGGGTCAGCCGGACGTAGTCGGTGTGCGGGCCGCGCATGTTCAGGATGCGTTCGCCGCGCGGGTGGTACTTGGTGGCGCGCAGGATGGATTCGAGCTGCCCGGCCGTCTCCACGTTGGGCAGCAGCAGGCCCATGGCGCCGGCGTCCAGCGGCCGCGTGTAGTCGTGCGGCTGCGTGCCCGCGGGCCGCACGATGGGCACGATGCCGGCTTCGCGCGCGACCAGGCACAGCGTGCCGACCTCGGCGATGGTGAAGTCGCTGTGCTCCATCTCGATCAGCACGAAGTCCAGGCCCGTCACGGCCAGGAGCTTCATGAAGCGCGGATGGTGCACCAGCGTGGCCCAGGTGCCGAAGGCCGGCTTGCCGGCCCGCCAGAGCGCTTTCAGCGGATTGTTGCGCATGGCCGCTCCCTATGCCTGGAACGACATCTGGCTGAACTTCCTGGCGGCCTCGGCCAGGTAGTCCACCGCGGCGTTCCATACCTGGTGCCCCTGCTCGGCGGTGGCGCCGGTCGGGTCGCCCTGGGTGCCGATGGGAGCATAGTCGCTGATGTCGCTGAATACCGAGAAGCTGGACTTGCCCAGGCTGACCTTGCCGCTGGACACTGTCTTGACGCCGTCCACGAAGGGGCGCAGCGATTCGGTGGCCTGGGCGCGGTCCATGAAGACCAGCTCCGGGCACTTGGCCAGCGCCACCGAGGTCACCATTTCCGAGGCATGGCCCGAGGGCGATTTCCTGGTCTTGAATTCGACGCCGCCGACGTCGCGCATCACCGTGAAGACATCGATGGTGCCGCCCACCGCGCCATGGCGCCGGCGCAGATTGCGGCAGACGCTTTCGATCGGACCGAGCGAGCCGGCATGGATGTTGACGAACATGAAATGGCGAAAGCCCTGGCCGGCCAGGCCGTCGCACATCTCGTCCAGGTAGCGTTCCAGCGTGGCCATGGACACCGACAGCGTGCCGGGGTAATCCAGGAACATGGCGGAGTAGTTGACCGGGATGATGGGCGTCACGGCAAAGCCCGTCAGCGCACCGACCTCGGTGGCGATCATCTCGCACAGCCGCAGTTCCGTGCCCGTGGCCAGGTGCGAGCCGTATTGCTCGGTGGCGCCCACCGGGACCAGCAGGGTGTCGTGATTCTTCAGGTAGGCGCGGATGTCCGCATAGGTGCTGTGGTCGGTTCTCATGAAGCGTTCGTCTCGTTCAGGATGGCGGAAGGTCCGCCGTTGGGGTGAAGGGGTCATTGGTTCCAGGGCTTGGCCTTCCACAGCTCGCGCAGCGAGGTGTCCAGGCGCCGCAGGCTGTCCAGGTGTTCCTGCGGCGGCAGATAGCGCACGGGCAGGAAGGCTTTCTGCGCGCGGTCCAGGAACACCGGGTCGGCGGCGCAGGTGCGGATGGCGTCGGATAGTGTCTTGACCACCTCGCGCGGCATGCCCTTGGGGCCGGCGAAGCCGCGCATGGAGCCCGCCACGATGTCGTAGCCGGCTTCCTTGAACGTGGGCAGGTCGGCGGCCACGGGCGAGCGGGTATCGCTCATCACGCCCAGGATGCGCCACGGCGATCCGTTGCGGAAACCCACGGCCTCGTCCACGTTGGCCATGGTGGAGTCGATCACCTTGCCCAGCAGCGCGGTGCGCGCGGGCGCCGCACCCTGGAACGGCACCGGGGTCAGTTCGATGCCTGCCGACTGCTCCAGCAGCAGGAGCGCGATGTGGCCGGCCGAGCCCACGCCTTGCGTACCCACGGTGATCCCGCCCGGTTTCGCCTTGGCCGCGCGCACCAGGTCCTGGATGGAGTGGATGCCGCTGTCGGCGTGCACGCTGATCGTGCCCGGCGCATCGGCCACGGCGCCCAGGAAGTCGAAGCTGGCGACGGTGTAGCGCGTCTGGCGCTCGATCGGGATGCTGACCACGCCGGGCGTGTTGACGATGCCCAGGGTATAGCCGTCGGGCGCGGCCGTGGCCAGCGCCGCCAGGCCGATGTCGCCGCTGGCGCCGGGGCGGTTGGTGACGACGATGGTGGCACCCTTGATCTGGCCTTCCATGCACTGGGCGACGGTGCGCGCGGTCAGGTCGGTGCCGGCGCCCGCGCTGAACGGCACGATCATGGTGATGGGGCGGTCGGGATAGGCGGCGTGCGCGGCGCAGGCGCCGGCCAGCGCGAGGGCGGAAAGAAGGAAGCGAAGGGCGGTTTTCATGGTGGCGGTCCGGTGCGGGGGGAACGAGGGGCTCGGCATCATTGATTCCAGGGCGAGGCCGCCCACAGTTTCTCGAACTGGCCCTGCATGCCCGTCAGCAGGAGCGCGTAGTCGTCGCGCGGCAGGTAGCGGACGTTCTGCTCGGCCCCCCGGGCCGCCTGGCGGAAGTCGGGGTCGTTGATGGCCTTGTCCACCAGCGCCGAGAGCGCCCTGAGCGTTTCCGGCGGCGTGCCGCGCGGCGCGCCCAGCCCGCGCAGCGAACCGCTTTCGATGGGATAGCCGGCCTCGGCGAAGGTGGGCAGGTCCGTCGCCATGGGGGACCGGCTGGACGCCATCTGGCCCAGGATGCGCCACTGCTTGCCCTTGGAAAAACCCAGGGCCTCGCCCAGGTTGGCGGTGGCGATGTCGATGTGGCCGCCCAGCAAGGCCGTTGCCACGTCCGCCGTGCCCTTGAAGGGCACGTGGCGCAGCCGTATGCCGGCGGCCTGCTCCAGCAGCAGCATGGAAATATGGCCGGCCGAGCCGACGCCGGCCGTCCCGTAGGTCAGCGTTCCCGGTGCCTTGCGAGCCGCGTCCACCAGTTCCTGGATACCGCGCAGCGGACTGTCGCCGCGCACGCTCAGGGTGCCGGGGTCGTCCACGATATTGGCGATCACGTCGAAGCTGGACAGGCTGAACTGCGCCCGGCGTTCGATGGGAATGGTCAGCACGTTGGGCGTGTTCAGGATGGACAGCGTGTAACCGTCGGGCGCCGCGTTGGCCACCGACGCCATGCCGATCTCGCCGCCGGCGCCGGCGCGGTTCACCACCACGACGCTGCGGCCCGCGTGCTTCTCCATGGTGCGCGCGAGGAGGCGGGCGGTCAGATCGGTGCCGGCGCCGGCCGAGAACGGCACCACGATGGTGATCGGCCGGTCCGGGTAGGCATGGGCCGGCAGGGCCAGGGTCAGGGCCAGCGCGGCGGCCGCTAGAAAGGAGGGGATCTTCATACCTGCTGTTCCATTCAAGAGAGAGGGGCGAACGCGGGATTGCGCGCCGTCTCCTGGGTTATCAAGCAAGTGCTGTGCCATGAAGTTGACAGAAATTCTGCGTATTTATTTTGTTTTGATTTGATTTAGTTGTTTTTGGGCGAAATTAACCCCACTGCAGGCGACCCAGTGTCCAGGGATTCGAAGTGGGAAGGGACGCCAAGGCAGGCATCCATGGCAGCCATGGTATAAACAAAAATCCTTAAACGAAAACGCTTTGTTTTTCGCCTGAGGTCAAATTTTTTTGATCATTCGGAGGGTGCCGTCGTGCTGCGCGAGCTGAAGACGTTTCTTGCGGTCGTGCGCTGGGGCACGTTCGCCGCGGCGGGGGCCCGCATCGGCCTGACGCAGTCGGCCGTCAGCGCCCAGATGCAACGCCTGGAGGAGGCGCTGGGCGCGCCCCTGTTCACCCGGACCGGACGCTCGGCCACGCTGAACGAGGCGGGAGAGGAAGCGGTGGAAATGGCTCGCCAGATCGTCGGGTTGTTCGACGAGCTGGCCGTGCGGGTGACCAGCCGCGAACTGCGCGGCACGGTCAGGATGGGGGCGATCCAGACCGCCCAGGTGGGCATGCTGCCCACGGCGCTGGGCATCCTGCGGGGCCGCCATCCCCTGGTATCGGTGCGGCTGGTGCACGGTTCGTCGCTGTTCCTGATCGGCCAGGTCGACAGCGGCGAGCTGGACGCCGCGCTGATGATCGCGCCGCCCTTCATGCTACCGCGCGAGCTGCTATGGCAGCCGCTGGTGCGCGAACCCTTCGTGCTGGCGGTGCCGGAGGGCGTCCCGGGCGAGGACTGGCGCCAGTTGCTGGCCGCCCACCCCTTCATCCGCTACGACCGTGCCTCGTTCGGCGGGCGGGGGGTCGAGCATTTCCTGCGCCGGCACGACCTGCATGTCGAGGCCATGCTGGATATCGAGGACGTGGATGCCATGGTGGCGATGGTGGCGGCCGGGCTGGGCGTGTCGCTGGTGCCCATCACGCGCAGCAATAGCCTGCCGCCGGGCGTCCGGGCGGTCTCGCTGGGCAAGGACGTCTTCCACCGCGAGCTGGGCCTGGTCATGCCCCGCGAACCCAGGCGGCGCGAACTGCTGAACGTGCTGCGCGAGTGCCTGGAGGTCGCGGCCCGGCCCCATGCGGCCGAAAGCGAGGCGCTGGCGCGCCCGCCGCGGCCTGCTTCCTGACTTAATAGAACCGGCCTTCCAGCCCGATCTTCTGCAGCACGGTGGTCGAGATTTCCTCTATCGACTTGGTGGTGGTCGACAGCCAGCGGATGCTTTCGCGGCGCATCAGCTTCTCGGCCTCGGCCACCTCGTAGCGGCACTGCTCCAGCGAGGCATAGCGGCTGTCGGGGCGGCGCTCGTTGCGGACCTCGGCCAGGCGCTCGGGCTGGATGGTCAGCCCGAACAGCTTGTTGCGGTGAGGCAGGATGGCCGAGGGCAGGGCGTCGCGCTCGAAGTCGTCGGGAATCAGCGGCACGTTGGCGGCCTTGATCCCGTACTGCATGGCCAGGTACAGGCTGGTGGGCGTCTTGCCGCAGCGCGACACGCCCACCAGGATCACGTCGGCCTGTTCCAGGCCCTTGATGAACTGTCCGTCGTCGTGCGCCAGGCTGAAGTTGATGGCCTCGATCCGGCTCTGGTACTGCTTGGTGTTGGCCATGTTGTGCGAGCGGCCGATCGAATGGCTGGACTTGATGTTCAGTTCCTGCTCGATGGGCTCGACGAAGGTCGAGAACAGGTCCAGGAACAGGCCGTTGGCCTGGCGCACGCGGGTATTGATCTCGGAATTGACCAGGGTGCTGAAGACGATGGGGCGCTGCCCGTCCGCCGTGAAGGCGGCGTCGATCCGCGCGGCCACGTCGGCGGCCTTGTCCACCGAATCAATGAAAGGAAGCCTGATATGGCGGAAGCGGGCGTTCTCGAACTGCGCCAGGACCGAGTGGGCGAAGGTCTCGGCGGTGATGCCGGTGCCGTCGGAGACCACGAATACGGTGCGCAGGTACGAATTCGCGGCGGGGGCGGGTTGAGGCATGGATATCTCGCAAAAACAGGGTTTCCGGGGATGGGAAAGGCAAACGAAGCAAGCAATGTGCAGAAAGGCCGGCGGCCGGCGTACAATCCGGGGATTACCCCGGTTACGCATGGCGCACGCCCAGGCTTACGGAGCCCTGGGCCGCGGCGGAGGCGGGTTTGGCCAGCACACCACGCATTGCGGCGCGGAATCGCCCGGCGCGTGTGCTCGCCAAACAAGCTTTCTTGCCATTGTAATAGGGGACTTTCATGTCTTATGTTGTGCCGTTCGAGCAACTCCGGATGACGGATGTTGACTCGGTAGGAGGAAAGAACGCCTCACTTGGAGAGATGATCAGCCAGCTCACCGGCGCCGGAGTCCGCGTGCCCGGGGGCTTTGCCACGACGGCAGAGGCTTTCCGCGATTTCCTGAAGGATTCGGGCCTGGATACCCGGATCAACGAACGCCTGTCTTCCCTGAATCCGGAAGACGTGCGCGCGCTCGCCGAAACCGGCGCGGAAATCCGGCAATGGATCGTCGATGCTCCGTTCTCGGCCAAGTTCGAGAAGGACATCCGTGAAGCGTTCGCCAAGCTCGACGCCGACGGCAAGGGTTCGTTCGCCGTCCGTTCGTCCGCCACCGCCGAAGACCTGCCCGACGCCTCGTTCGCCGGCCAGCAGGAAACCTTCCTGAACGTGGTCGGCATCGACGACGTGTTGGACAAGATCCGCCACGTGTTCGCGTCGCTGTACAACGACCGCGCCATCTCGTATCGCGTGCACAAGGGCTTCGCCCATGCCGACGTGGCCTTGTCCGCCGGCATCCAGCGCATGGTCCGCTCCGACACCGGCGCGGCCGGCGTCATGTTCACCATCGACACCGAATCGGGCTTCCCCGACGTCGTCTTCATCACCTCGTCCTACGGCCTGGGCGAGACGGTGGTGCAGGGCGCGGTCAACCCCGACGAGTTCTACGTCTTCAAGCCCACGCTGGAAGCCGGCAAGTATCCCATCGTCAGCCGCCGCATCGGCTCCAAGCTGATCAAGATGGAATTCGACCCGGCCCGCACCGAAGGCCGCGCCGTGCGCACGGTCGACGTCGCGCCCGAACAGCGCAACCGCTTCTCGCTGTCCGATGACGACGTGATCGAGCTGGCGCGCTACGCCGTCATCATCGAAAAGCACTACGGCCGTCCCATGGACATCGAATGGGGCCGCGACGGCAACGACGGCAAGATCTACATCCTGCAGGCCCGCCCGGAAACCGTGAAGTCGCAGCAGTCCGGCAACGACGTGCAGCAGCGCTACCGCCTGAAGGCCACCGGCAACGTGCTGGTCACGGGCCGCGCCATCGGCCAGAAGATCGGCTCGGGCCCGGTGCGCCTGGTGGCCGACATCGCCGACATGGACAAGGTCCAGCCTGGCGACGTGCTGGTCACCGACATGACCGATCCCAACTGGGAACCGGTCATGAAGCGCGCCTCGGCCATCGTCACCAACCGTGGCGGCCGGACCTGCCACGCGGCCATCATCGCGCGCGAACTGGGCATCCCGGCGGTCGTCGGTAGCGGCGACGCCACCAGCGTGCTGGCCGACGGCGCCATGGTCACCGTGTCCTGCGCCGAAGGCGACGAGGGCCGGATCTACGACGGCCTGCTGGAAACCGAGGTCGAGGAAGTCCGACGCGGCGAAATGCCCGCCATCGACGTCAAGATCATGATGAACGTGGGCAACCCGCAGCTCGCCTACGACTTCGCGCAGATCCCGAACGGCGGCGTGGGCCTGGCCCGCCTGGAATTCATCATCAACAACAACATCGGCATCCACCCCAAGGCCATCCTCGACTATCCGAATGTCGACGGCGACCTGAAGAAGGCGGTGGAATCGGTGGCCCGGGGCTACGCCAGCCCGCGCGCGTTCTTCGTCGACAAGCTGGCCGAGGGCATCGCCACGATCGCGGCGGCCTTCTATCCCAAGCCGGTCATCGTGCGCATGTCCGACTTCAAGTCGAACGAATACCGCAAGCTCATCGGCGGCTCGCGCTACGAGCCCGAGGAAGAGAACCCCATGCTGGGCTTCCGCGGCGCCTCGCGCTACATCGCCGACGAGTTCGCCGAGTGCTTCCGCATGGAATGCGAGGCGCTGCGCCGCGTGCGCCAGGACATGGGTCTGACCAACGTCGAGATCATGGTTCCCTTCGTGCGCACGCTCAAGCAGGCCGAGCGAGTGGTCGGCCTCCTGGCCGACAACCAGCTCAAGCGCGGCGAGAACGGCCTGCGCCTGATCATGATGTGCGAAGTCCCGTCCAACGCCGTGCTGGCCGAGCAGTTCCTCGAATACTTCGACGGCTTCTCGATCGGTTCGAACGACCTGACCCAGCTCACCCTGGGCCTGGACCGCGACTCCGGCCTGGAACTCCTGGCCGCCGACTTCGACGAGCGCGATCCGGCCGTCCAGGCGCTGCTGCAGCGTGCCATCGAGGCTTGCCTGAAGGCGGGCAAGTACGTCGGCATCTGCGGCCAAGGTCCTTCGGATCATCCGGACTTCGCGGTCTGGCTGAAGGACCAGGGCATCAAGTCGATCTCGCTGAATCCGGATACGGTGGTCGATACTTGGAAGAAGTTGGCTGAATAGGATCCCCCCTACGCGCTGACGCGCGCCCCCCAGGGGGCGATGCGGGTGGACCGGCAAAGCCGGATCCACCGCATCCTGGGGTAAAACCGGGCTCGTGGAGAGCGGCGTTCCTTTTGGAGCGCCGTTTTTTTTTGCCGCCGGGCCGCCCCAAGGCAAAAACGCCCCCTCGGGGGGCAGCGACGGCCCGAAGGGCCTAGCGTGGGGGCATTTTTTCCGCCGGGCCGCCCCAAGGCAAAAACGCCCCCTCGGGGGGCAGCGACGGCCCGAAGGGCCTAGCGTGGGGGCATTTTTTGAGGTCAGCCCGTGGCTGCTTCGTAGGTCCAACTGCCTATGGTCAGCGTTTCCTTGCCGCCAGCCGTGGCGAAGTGCAGTTCGTACAGGTCGCGGCCGGCGTTGGCGGGGATCTTGACGGTCATGCCGGCGCGGTCGGCGGCCAGCGGGGCCAGGAGTTGGTATTCGGGCGAGCCGTCGTCGTAGCTGCTATTGCGCACCAGGATGTAGCCCGGCAGCTCGGGCAGGCTGCCCAGTGTGGCGTAGGGTGTGCCGCCCAGGGTGGACGGCATGGTCGTGGGGGATTCGTTGATGACCGTCCAGGTCTTGCCCAGCCGCGCCTGCCAGGCGGCGCCCAGCGGCGCCAGCGGAAGCAGTTGCTGGCCCACGGGCAGCGTCGTTTCGCTGTAGCCGGCGCCGAACAGGGGGCCGCGCAGCATCAGGTAGCGATAGCGGTAGGGCTGGCCGTTCGCGTCGGTGCCGGACACGACCTCGAAGCGGTAGCTGATGGGGGCGTCGTTGCCCCACCACCAGCCGTCGCTGCGATAACTGTATCTGGCACCGCCGTTCATCGGCTGCCAGGCGGTGCCGTTCCAGGACGACAGCGAGAAGCTGCCGTCCTGGTTGGCGGTGACCCGGGTGGGCTGGTTGTAGTTGGCGTACACGCCCACGGCGTCGGCCAGCCCGGGCGATGCCGCCGCGGGCGGCGCGGCATGGGCGACCAGCGGCGGCAGGGCACGTATCGTGCCGTCCTCGACCAGGGCGCGCAGCAGCACGCCTTCGGCCAGCGCGCCGGCGCGATACGTATCGGGGCGTTGCGCGTTGCCCGTGTTGCCGGTCACCATCAGGGCCAGCCGCTGGTCCGGCAGGACGTAGAAGTCGCTCGAGAAAAAGGTCGTGCCGCCATTCTTCTGCCAGGCCCGGACGCCTGCCGCGGCCAGCCCGGGATGCCGCACGCTGTTCCAGCCCAGCCCCCATACCCATTCCGGCGAGGGATTGATGGCCAGGCCCGTGGTCTGGTCGGTGCCCATCTGCGCGATGCCGTCGGCCGACACGATGCGCCGCGACTGGTAGGTGCCGCGTTCGAGCAGCATGCGGGCGAGCTTCATCATGTCGCCTGGCGTGGCGGCCAGGCCGCCCGTGGCCAGCGGATTGACGAACTCCTGGGGATATTGCCTGCCGCCCGAATAAGGCAGCGCGAACGAGCCGCCCGTGGGCTTCTTCGTCAGGAAGCCGGAGTCGGCCATGCCCAGCGGCGTCAGGATGTTGGCCTGGACAAAGCTGGCGTAGTCCTGCCGGGCCAGGGCCGCCACCACCCGTTCGATCATCGTGAAGCCGTCGTTGCAATAGACCGCCAGTTCGCCCGGCAGGTGCTTCAGGTGCTGGTTGGCCAGAGCCGCTTCGGCATGGGCCGCGTAGCCCGGTATGGGTTCGAAGGCAAAGGCATCGCGCATGCTGGTGCCCGGCAGGCCCGAGGAATGCGAAAGCAGGTGCCGGGTCGTGATCAGCGCATACTCGGGCGACAGCATGGCGAAGCCCGGCAGGTAGCGCGCCACGGGTGCGTCCAGGTCCAGCAGTCCGCGGTCCCGCAGGATCATGGCGGCCAGCGCCGCCAGCACCTTGCTGACCGAACCGATGTTGAAGCGGGTCAGGACGGTGGCCGCCACGTTGTCCTGGACCGAGGCGCGGCCGAAGGCCTGCTGCCAGACTACGGTGCCGTTCTTGAGCAGGGCAATCGAGACCGCGGCCACGTTGCCGGGATCGCCGGCCAGGGCGCGCGCGATTTCCTGCCGGCCCCACTCGATCGTTTGCGCATAGGCGGCGGGCGTCGGGCCGTCGCCCCCTCCGCAGCCGGGCAGGACCGCGGCCAGCATGCCGGCACCGCCATAGCCCAGGAACTGCCGCCGGCTGGCGGATGACGGATAGGCGGGAGTGGGGGCGGGCGGTATGCGCATGGGGGTTCCTCCGGTGGCCGGGGGGCGGGGCCGGGCGGCATTTCCCCCAGGCAGGCATAATAGAGGCAGATACGTCACTGCGGCACGTTTCGTGCCGCGCGGCCGAGCCGGCGGGCCGCGTCCGCTCTCGCTCGAAGGAGGCAACTATGAATCCCGCCTGGGTATGGTTCGGTCTGATGGCCCTGGCCCTGATCGGCGAAGTCATGACCGGCACCTTCTATCTGCTGATGGTCGCCGTCGGCTTCGCCGTGGCCGGCATCGCGGCCTGGCTGGGCGTGGACATCGCCTGGCAACTGGTGCTGTGCGCGGCGGCGGTGGTGCTTTGCACGCTGCTGCTCAAGCGCCTGAACGTGCTGAAGAAACGGGGAGGGCCGCCGTCTTCCAACGCCAACGTCAACATGGACATCGGCCAGACCGTCAAGGTCGACGCCTGGAACGAAGACCGCACCGCACGTGTCTGGTATCGTGGGGCGCACTGGCAGGCCGAGCTCGCTCCCGGGGCCGAGCCGGTCGCCGGGCAGTTCGTGATTACCGAGATGCGCGGCAACAGCCTCGTTCTTTCGCCCACTCGCTAAGGCCGTTGCGGACGGCCTTCCCGTATCGCTGGCATCACTCATAAGGAAGCACCATGAGCGCATCCACCATCGTCCTGCTGGTCATCGTTTTCCTGGCCATCCTCATCGTCGTCAAGGCCATTGCCATCGTTCCGCAGCAGCATGCGTGGGTGGTCGAGCGCCTGGGCAAGTTCGACCGCGTGCTGTCGCCCGGCGCCGGCTTCGTCATCCCCTTCATCGAGCGCGTGGCCTACAAGCATTCGCTCAAGGAAATCCCGCTGGACGTGCCCAGCCAGGTCTGCATCACGCGCGACAACACCCAGCTGCAGGTGGACGGCATCCTGTATTTCCAGGTCACCGACGCGATGCGCGCCTCGTACGGTTCGTCCAACTACATCGTCGCCATCACCCAGCTGGCCCAGACCACGCTGCGCTCGGTCATCGGCAAGCTGGAACTGGACCGCACCTTCGAGGAGCGCGAGCAGATCAACAGCAGCATCGTCAGCGCGCTGGACGAGGCTGCGCTGAACTGGGGCGTGAAGGTGCTGCGCTACGAGATCAAGGACCTGACGCCGCCGGCCGAGATCCTGCGCGCCATGCAGGCCCAGATCACCGCCGAGCGCGAGAAGCGGGCCCTGATCGCGGCCTCCGAAGGCCGCCGCCAGGAACAGATCAACATCGCCACCGGCGAGCGCGAGGCCGCCATCGCGCGTTCCGAGGGCGAGAAGCAGGCCCAGATCAACCAGGCCCAGGGCGAGGCCACCGCCGTGGTGACCGTGGCGGATGCTACCGCCAAGGCCATCATCCAGGTGGCCGAGGCCATCAAGCACCCCGGCGGCATGGAAGCGGTCAACCTCAAGGTGGCCGAGCGCTACGTCGACGCCTTCGGCAACCTGGCCAAGACCAACAACACCCTGATCGTGCCCGCCAACGTCAGCGACATCAGCGGCCTGATCGCCTCGGCGCTGACCGTGGTCAAGGGCACCCAGGCCGGCCAGGGCTGAACGCCGCCGCCTTCAGCCCGAGGGCAGCTCCAGCACGGCCTTGGCCAGGATGTTGCGCTGGATCTCGTTGCTGCCGGCGAAGATCTTCGCGCCCAGCGCGTTGAACAGCGGCGCCACCACGTGCAGGTCGATCTCGTCGGTGCCGGCGTGGTCGCGCACCGCGCCGTATTCGCCGGCGGCCTCGATCAGCAGCAGGGCCAGCCGCTCGTAGGTCTCGGTGGACCAGATCTTCAGGATCGACACGGTGGGCGGAATGGCCGCCCCGCGCTTGGCCAGGTCGGCAAAGCCGCCGTACGCCGCCCCCAGGTCCAGCGTGTCGAGTTGCAAGGCGGTATGGCGCGCGACGAAGGCCGGGTCGTCGAACAGCCCGCGCTGGCGCGCCAGCTTTTCCACCTGCCGCAGTGTGTGCTGGGAATGCTTGGGGCTGCCGGTGAACAGGCGCTCGAAGCCCAGCAGCGCCTTGGCCACCGTCCAGCCCTCGTTCAGGCCTCCCACCAGGTTCTCGCGCGGCACGCGGACGTTGTCGAAGAACACCTCGCAGAATTCCCGCTCGTCGGCGATGTTGCGGATGGGGCGAACGGTGATGCCGGGTGTCTTCAGGTCCACCAGCAGGAAGCTGATGCCGGCCTGCTTCTTGGCCGTCTTGTCGGTGCGCACGAGCATGAACATGTGCGTGCCGTCCGAACCCCAGGTGGTCCAGGTTTTCTGGCCGTTGACGACGAAGTGGTCGCCGTCGGGCACGGCTTCCGTGCGCACGGCGGCCAGGTCCGAGCCGGCGTTGGGTTCCGAATAGCCCTGGATCCAGACGTGCTCGCCTTTCAGGATGGCCGGCAGGAAGCGGGCGCGCTGCGCATCGGTGCCGAAGCGCATCAGGATCGGCCCCACCATGTTCAGCCCCTGGTCGGGCGGCCGCGCGACGCCGTAGGCCTCGGCTTCTTCGATGTAGGCGATCAGCTTGTCGGGCGGCAGGCCCATGCCGCCATGCTCGCGGGGCCAGGCCGGCGCCAGCCAGCCCAGGCGGGCCAGCGTCAGGTACCAGTCGCGCGTCTCGGCCCAGGTCTGGCGGTAGGGCATGTGCCGCCGGTCCTGCGGGTAGTGCGTGTCGAACAGCGCGCGGACCAGGCGGCGGAATTCGGCTTCCGGCATCGCCCCCCAGTCCGCGTCGGCGGGAAACGCGGTGATGGGCGCGGGGGCCGGCCCGGCTTCGCGATCGTCCGCTTCCGGAGCGGCCAGCGTGGCGTAGCGCACGCGGTGCGCCTCGGCATTTCCCAGGTGCGCGGACAGCGCCATCGCGCGGCGGAAATACAGGCCGATGTCGTATTCGTAGGTCGTGCCGATGGCGCCGTGCAACTGGATCGCCATGCGGGTCATCTCCAGCGCCGCGTGGGCGCAGCGGGCCTTGGCCCGGCTGGCCAGGCGCCCCAGGCGCGTGGCGGGAGCATCCGGCGCCGCCTGCGCCAGCACCTCGCGCAGGCAGGCCTCGGCCAGTTCCACCTGTATCAGCCCGTCGACCATGCGGTGCTGCAAGGCCTGGAAGCTGCCGATCGGGCGGCCGAACTGCTCCCGCGTCGCCAGGTAGTCGCGCGTCAGTTCCAGCGCCCGCCGGGCGATGCCCGCCAGCTCCGCGCCCTGGGCCAGGCGCGCCACGTCGTTGGCGCGCGCCAGGGCCTCGCTGGCCGCCGGGCCGGTGGCCAGCACGTGCTCCGCATCCAGCACGGTACCGTCCAGGTCCAGGTCCGCCTGCGCGCTGCCGTCCACCAGGCGCCGGGTGATGGGAGCGCGGGCCAGACGTTCGCGGGGCAGCCACAGCAGCGCGGCTTCGTCGTCCAGCGTGGCGGCCAGCAGCCAGCCATCGACGTCGGCGCCGGGCTGGACGAAGCGCTTGCGGCCGGCCAGCCGCAGGCCGCCGGCCCCGCGCGTGGCGCATGAACCGGGCCGGGCGTCGGGATCGAGCTGGCCCGCGCGTTCCTGCCAGGCCACGCCCAGCAGCAGGGCGCCCGACATGGCCTTCTCCAGCAGCGATGCGCGCGGCAGCGTGGCGGGCAGGCCGGCCAGCAGCGCCATCGTATGCACGCCCGCCGCGGCCAGCGGTTCGGGCAGCAGATGGCGGCCGGCTTCCTGGGCGATCGCGCACAGCTCGGGCAGACCCAGGCCCAGTCCGCCGTCGTCCTCGGCCACCAGCACCGCCAGCCAGCCCAGTTCGGCGATGCGGCGCCATTCCTCGCGATCGTGTCCGCCCGCGCTGTCGTCCAGCGCACGCATGCGCTGCCGCTGGTCGTTCGCGCCCAGGTAGTCGGCGGCGCTGTCGCGAAATTCCCGCAGAGTATCGTCCATGAAGTTCCCTGGGGCATGCCCCGTCAAAGAATGCCTTGCTCGCGCAAGGCCCGCAGCCGCTCCACCGGCACTTGCAGCAGCTGCGCGCAGATTTCCTCGGTGTGCTCGCCCAGGGCCGGTGGCGGGCGTCGGTACTCGACCGGGGTCTCCGACAGGCGCACGGGATTGGCCACCATGGGCAGCGTGCCGGTGGGCGCGAAGGGCAGGTGCGTGACCACCTGCCGGTGCCGCACCTGCGGGTCGTCGAAGGCCTGCTGGAAGTCCTGGATGGGCGCGCACGGGACGCCGGCCCGGTCCAGCGCTTCCAGCCAATGGGCGCGCGGGCGGGCGCGCAGCGCATCTTCCAGCAGGGGCACCAGCGTGTCCTGGTGCCGCATGCGCTGGAGATTGGCGGCGTAGCGCGCATCGTCCGCCAGCCCCGGCAGTCCGAGCGCGGCGGCCAGGCGGCGGAACTGGTCGTCGTTGCCGCACATCACCACCAGCGGCTGGTCCGCGCAGTCGAAAGCCTGGTAGGGCACCATGAAGTGCGAACGCGTGCCTATGCGCGCCGGCTGCGAACCCGACAGCAGATAGCCCATCGCGACATGCGAGGCGGCGGCCAGCTGACAGTCCAGCAGCGCGATGTCGATGTGCTGCCCTTCGCACAGACCCGCCTGGCGCGCGTGCAGCGCCGACAGGATGCCGATCACCGCATGGTAGGCGGCGGTGATGTCCGACACCGAATAACCCACGCGCTGCGGCGGGCCGTCGGGTTCGCCCGTCATGCTCATGATGCCGCTCATGGCCTGGAACACCAGGTCATAGCCGGGCTGGCGGGCACGCGGCCCATCCTGGCCGAAACCCGTGATCGAGCAATAGACCAGGCGCGGATTGACCGCGCGCAGCGACGCGTAGTCCAGCCCGTGGCGGGCCAGGTCGCCGGCCTTGAAGTTCTCGATGAAGACGTCGCTTTGCCGCGCCAGGCCGCGCACCAGTGCCTGCCCCTCGGGATTGGCGACGTCGATGGCGATGGACCGCTTGCCGCGGTTCATCGCCAGGAAAGATGAGGTCCAGTCCAGCGGCCTGCCGTCGGCGTCCCGCAGGGGCGAACCCTGGTAGCGCGCTTCGTCGCCCATACCCGGCCGTTCGACCTTGATCACGTCCGCCCCCAGGTCCGCCAGCATCTGGGTGGCGAACGGGCCCGAGAACACCCGGCTCAGGTCCAGTACGCGGATGCCGTGCAGCGGGGCGGTCATGGGGCGGCCTGGATGATGCGGTCGCGCCGCAGAGCGTCAAGCTCGGCCGCCTCCAGGCCCAGCACCTCGCGCAGCACCTCGTCCGTGTGCTGGCCCAGGGCGGGCGGGGCGCGCCGGTATTCGACCGGCGTGTCCGAGAAGCGGACCGGATTGGCCACCTGGGGAATATCGCGCCCCGCGTCCGCGGGCATGCGCAGCAGCATCTCCCGATGGCGTATCTGCGGATCGTCGAACACCTGCGCGAAGTCGTTGATGGGTCCGCAGGGCACGCCGGCGGCGTCGAAGGCCGCGCGCAATTGCGCCACGGGATGCCGGGCGATGGCCTGTTCCAGCAGCAGCACCAGCTCCAGCCGGTGCCGCGCCCGCATGGGGTTGGTGGCATAGCGCGGATCGCCCGGCAGCCCGGGCAGCCCCAGCACCTCGCACATGGCGGCGAACTGCGTGTCGTTGCCTACCGCGACCACGATCTGGCCATCGGCGCAGTCGAAGGACTGCCAGGGGCAGGTGATGGGCGAGGCATTGCCCAGCCGCTCCGGCTGCCGTCCCGACACCAGGTACATCATGGCCACGTGCGAGATCGACGCCACCTGGGCATCCAGCAGGGCCAGGTCGATGTGCTGTCCCGTGCCGGACACCACGTCGCGGTGGCGCAGCGCGGCCAGGATGGCGCTGACGGCATAGAAGCCGGCGGTGATGTCCCCCACCGAATAGCCCACGCGCAGCGGCCCGCCGCCCGGCTCGCCGTCGGCGTGGCCGGTGATGCTCATCAGCCCGCTCATGGACTGGAACAGCGGGTCGTAGCCCGGCAGGTGGCTGTACGGACCGGTCTGCCCGAACCCGCTGATCGAGCAATACACCAGCCGGGGGTTCAGCGCCGACAGCGACGCGTAGTCCAGCCCGTAGCGCGCCAGGTCGCCGGCCTTGAAGTTCTCGATCAGGATGTCCGAGCGCATGGCCAGCTCGCGCACCAGCGCCTGGCCGGCCGGCCTGGACAGGTCGATGGCCACCGAACGCTTGCCGCGGTTCATGGACATGAAGGACGAGGTCTCGCCCACCTCGCCGCCGTCCTCGCCGCGCGCCCGCAGGCCCTGGTGGCGCACGTCGTCGCCGCGTCCGGGCCGCTCCACCTTGATCACGTCGGCCCCGAAATCGGCCAGCATCTGCGCGGCCCAGGGGCCCGAGAACACCCGGCTCAGGTCCAGGACCTTCACGCCCGCCAGGCTGCTCATGGCCGGCTCGCGCCGTGGGCGGGGCGGCAGGGGAGGTCAGTGGGGAAAGGGGCGATGCGGCGCGGCATGAGGCGTCTCCTGGCCGGATCCGGGTCCGGTCTCGTGCGATGGATGGCTGGCACGAGTATAGGTAGCCGCCGCGCGGCTGTTCATCACCGCGGCGCCAAAGCTGATATGCCTGAGGGATCAGGAGGAGTGCTTGCGCGTGTCGTGCTTCATGATCTGCGCCTTCTCGCGCAGCCAGTCGCGCTCGCGCTCGGTGTCGCGCTTGTCGAACTGCTTCTTGCCCCGCGCCAGCCCGAATTCCAGCTTGATCAGCGACTTCTTGAAATGCAGGTTCAGCGGCACCAGCGCGAAGCCGCGCTGTTCCACCTTGCCGATCAGCTTGTGGATCTCCTCGGCCTTGAGCAGCAGCTTGCGCGTGCGGGTCGGGTCGGGATGGACGTGGGTGGAGGCCGTCTCCAGGGGGCTGACGTGCATGCCCAGCAGGTACAGTTCGGCATCGCGGACGATGACGTAGCTTTCCTTGAGCTGGACACGCCCGGCACGAATCGCCTTCACCTCCCAGCCTTCGAGTACCAGGCCGGCCTCGAAACGCTCGTCGATGAAGTAGTCGTGGAATGCCTTGCGGTTCTCAATGATGCTCATTCGTCACGCCGTTAAAATGGGTCATTCTAGCAATTTGCCCAATCGGATCATCTACGCATGCATAAAGTGCAACGTTCGGTGTTGGTCCCCTATAGCGCCGCCCAGATGTTCGACCTGGTGGCCAAGGTCGAGGACTACCCCAAATTCATGCCCTGGTGCGGCGGAACCGAGGTGCACGAGCGCGACGAGAACGGCATGCGCGCCTCGGTCGTGATCCAGTTCGCGGGCCTGCGCCAGCGCTTCACCACCCGCAACACCCACCACTATCCCGACCGCATCCAGCTCGACCTGGTGGACGGGCCGTTCTCGCTGCTGGAAGGCGTCTGGGAATTCCACGCCCTGGCCGACGACGCCTGCAAGGTGGTCTTCACCATGCAGTACCAGTTCTCCAGCCGTGCGCTGGAAACCCTGGTCGGCCCCGTGTTCAACCGCATCGCCACCAGCTTCATCGACGCCTTCACCCAGCGGGCCGAAGCCTGCTATGGATAGCCAGGCGGGGCGGGGCGGCACCGTGGCCGTCAGCGTCTGTTATGCGGATGCGTCGGAAACCTGGATGCGGGAACTCGTCCTGCCCCGGGGCGCGACCCTGGCCGACGCCATCCTGGCCAGCGGTTTTCGCCAGGCCTACCCGGGGGTGGACCCCGCCCAGGCCGGCACCGGCGTCCATGGCCGCCGCCGGCCGCTGGACCATGTGCTGCACGACCACGACCGGGTCGAGATCTACCGCCCGCTGGTCTTCGACCCCAAGGAATCCCGCCGCCGGCGAGCCGCGCACAAGGCGGCGTCGGCAGGCGCCAGGCGGGGCGGACCGGGCCGCTAGACGGGCCCGGCGTGTGGACCGTGGGTTTTCCCGCATATAAACCCTCTTGACAGCAAGGCTGAACAGCGCAGCCCCCCGCTCTGATTTACAATACTAGGTTTATTGCGGCCAGGGGTTACTCGATGCGTCTCGTACAAAATGCGCTTACTTTCGATGACGTGTTGTTGGTGCCCGCATACTCTGCGGTGTTGCCCCGCGACACCAGTCTTCGAACCCGTCTGACCCGTGAAATCTCGCTGAACATTCCCCTGGTGTCCGCCGCCATGGACACCGTCACGGAATCGCGCCTGGCCATCGCCATGGCCAAGGAAGGCGGGATCGGGATCATCCACAAGAACCTCACCGCCGACGAGCAGGCGCGCGAAGTCGCCAAGGTCAAGCGCTACGAGGCCGGGGTCGTGCTCGATCCCATCACCATCGCGCCCCACATGAAGGTGCGCGAAGTCATCGAGCTGCAGCGCCAGCACGGCATCTCCGGCCTGCCCGTGGTCGAGGGCCGCCAGGTGGTCGGCATCGTCACCAACCGCGACCTGCGCTTCGAAGACCGCTACGACGAGCCCATCCGCACCGTCATGACGCCGCGCGAGCGCCTCATCACCGTGCGCGAAGGCGCCTCGCTGGACGAGGCCCAGGCCCTGATGCACAAGCACCGCCTGGAGCGCGTGCTGGTCGTCAACGACAGCTTCGAGCTGCGCGGCCTGATCACCGTCAAGGACATCATCAAGACCACCGAGAACCCCAACGCCAGCAAGGACGAACACGGCAAGCTGCGCGTCGGCGCCGCCGTCGGGGTGGGCGAGGGCACCGACGAACGGGTCGAGAAGCTCGTCGCCGCCGGCGTCGACGTCCTCATCGTCGACACCGCCCACGGCCACACCGCCGGCGTGCTCGACCGCGTCCGCTGGATCAAGAAACACTACCCGCAACTGCAGGTCATCGGCGGCAACATCGCCACCGGCGCCGCGGCCCGCGCACTGGTCGAGGCCGGCGCCGACGGCGTCAAGGTCGGCATCGGCCCCGGCTCCATCTGCACCACCCGCATCGTGGCCGGCGTGGGCGTGCCCCAGATCACCGCCATCTCCAACGTGGCCGAGGCCCTGGAAGGCACCGGCGTCCCGCTGATCGCCGACGGCGGTGTGCGCTACTCCGGCGACATCGCCAAGGCCCTGTCGGCCGGCGCCTACACCGTCATGATGGGCGGCATGTTCGCCGGTACCGACGAAGCTCCGGGCGAAATCGTCCTGTACCAGGGCCGCTCGTACAAGTCCTACCGCGGCATGGGCAGCCTGGGCGCCATGGCCGACGGCTCGGCCGACCGCTACTTCCAGGACCCGGCCAACAACTCCGACAAGTTCGTGCCCGAAGGCATCGAAGGCCGCGTGCCCTACAAGGGCAGCGTCATCGCCATCATCTACCAACTGGTGGGCGGCGTGCGGGCCTCCATGGGCTACTGCGGCTGCGCCACCATCGACGAAATGCGCACCAAGAGCGAATTCGTCCAGATCACCGCCGCCGGCATCCGCGAATCGCACGTCCACGACGTGCAGATCACCAAAGAAGCTCCCAACTACCGGATGGACTGAAGCGTGCACGACCGCATCCTGATTCTCGACTTCGGCTCGCAAGTCACCCAGCTCATCGCCCGCCGCGTGCGCGAAGCGCAGGTCTACTGCGAAATCCACCCCTACGACGTCTCGGACGACTTCGTCCGCGGCGAGCTCGCCAAGGGCCTCAAAGGCGTCATCCTGTCCGGCAGCCACGCCTCGGCCTACGACGAAGCCTCCATGCGCGCCCCCCAGGCCGTGTTCGAATCCGGTGTGCCCGTGCTCGGCATCTGCTACGGCATGCAGACCATGGCCATGCAACTGGGCGGCAAGGTCAGCTTCAGCGACCACCGCGAATTCGGCTACGCCGAAGTCCGCGCCCACGGCCACACCCCGTTCCTGAACGGCATCCAGGACTTCGCCACCCCCGAAGGCCACGGCATGCTCAAGGTCTGGATGAGCCACGGCGACAAGGTCACCGAACTGCCGCCCGGCTTCAAGCTCATGGCCTCCACCGCCTCGTGTCCCATCGCCGGCATGGCCGACGTCGACCGCGGCTACTACGCCGTCCAGTTCCACCCCGAAGTCACCCACACCGTCCAGGGCCAGGCCCTGCTGTCGCGCTTCGTGCACGACATCTGCGGCTGCGGCACCGACTGGAACATGCCCGACTACGTCAGCGAAGCCGTCGAGGCCATCCGCAAACAGGTCGGCAGCGACGAAGTCATCCTGGGCCTGTCCGGCGGCGTCGATTCCTCCGTGGCGGCCGCACTGATCCACAAGGCCATCGGCGACCAGCTCACCTGCGTCTTCGTCGACCACGGCCTGCTGCGCCTGAACGAAGGCGAGCAGGTCATGCAGACCTTCGCCGAAAACATGGGCCTGAAGATCATCCACGTCGACGCCACCGACGACTTCATGGGCAAGCTGGCCGGCGAAACCGACCCCGAGGCCAAGCGCAAGATCATCGGCAAGGAATTCGTCGAAGTCTTCCAGCGCGAAGCCGCCAAGCTCAAGGGCGCCAAGTGGCTGGCGCAGGGCACCATCTACCCCGACGTGATCGAATCGGCCGGCGCCAAGACCGGCAAGGCCGTCACCATCAAGTCGCACCACAACGTCGGCGGCCTGCCCGATACCCTGCACCTGAAACTGCTCGAGCCGCTGCGCGAGCTGTTCAAGGACGAAGTGCGCAAGCTCGGCATCGCGCTCGGCCTGCCGCACGGCATGGTCTACCGGCATCCGTTCCCCGGGCCGGGCCTGGGCGTGCGGATCCTGGGCGAGGTGAAGAAGGAATACGCCGACCTGCTGCGCCGCGCGGACGCGATCTTCATCGAAGAACTGCGAGGCACCCGGGCAACCGAACAGGATGCCGCAGCGGGCCTGTGCGCGGCCGAGGAGGTCGGGAAGAACTGGTACGACCTGACCAGCCAGGCGTTCGCCGTGTTCCTGCCCGTGAAGTCCGTGGGCGTGATGGGGGACGGGCGGACGTACGACTACGTCGTCGCGCTACGCGCGGTGCAGACTACCGACTTCATGACGGCGCATTGGGCGCATTTGCCGTATGCGTTGCTGGGGAGGGCTTCGAACCGGATTATCAATGAGGTTCGGGGGTTGAATCGGGTGGTTTATGACGTGTCAGGAAAGCCGCCGGCGACGATTGAGTGGGAGTGAATTTACGTCCTTCAGGGACTATCGCCAGCCATCCGAAAACCCGTCGTAACGTGTTGATTTAGAAGGAAATACGTCGCGGCAGCTATCGGTGGCTATCGCCGACCAGCAAAAACGGTTGACGGTAGAGCTGACGGTAAGAACTGAGGCCGAATTAAGACACTCTCGTTCACTATTCAGACTTTTACCGTCTTTGACGGTAAAAGCCTTCTCGGGAAAGCTTATTGCATGCGGCTTTCCGGGCATCAGTGGGTCTCCTGGTCCTTGACGGTAAAAGCCGTCGCAAAACAGGAGGTAAACCTCGATGCTGACCGACACAGCACTGCGCAATCTGAAGCCTAAGTCATTGACTTATAAGGTTTCTGACCGGGACGGGATGTACGTGACGGTATCGCCCGCAAATACCGTCACCTTCCGCTACGACTACCGTCTCAACGGCCGCCGCGAGACCTTGACCATCGGCCGCTACGGTGCAGGCGGCATTTCGCTGGCAATGGCGCGTGAACTGCTTCTGGAGGCGCGCAAGGCCGTTCTCCAGGGCATATCGCCCGCGCTGGAGAAGCAACGCGACAAGCGCCGGGTTCGCGCCATCAAGACCTTCGGCGCGGCGATGGAGACGTATCTTGCCCACACGAGATGGGCCGACAGCACCCGCGCCGTGCGCAAGCACATCATCGACCGGGACATCCTGCCGGTTTTCCAGAATAGGCTGCTGACCGAGATCCAGGCCGAAGACCTTCGGATTCTGTGCAACAAGGTCAAGGAGCGCGGGGCACCAGCCACCGCGGTGCAGATCCGGGACATCGTGAAGCAGGTCTACGTCTACGCCATCGCCCACGGTGAGAAGGTGGTCAACCCCGCCGACAGCGTGGGGCCGTCCTCGATCGCCACCTTCGTGCCGAAGGATCGTGCCCTCTCGCCGCTGGAAATCCGTTTGATGGTGCAGCAGTTGGAGACGGTGGCGACCTATCCGACCATCAAGCTGGCGCTGCGCCTGATCCTGCTGACGCTGGTGCGCAAGAGCGAACTGATCCAGGCCACTTGGGATGAAGTCGATTTCGAGCGCAAGACCTGGACGATTCCGAAGCAGCGGATGAAGGGTCGCAATCCGCACGTGGTCTATCTGTCGCGCCAGGCGCTCGACATCTTCGTGACGCTGCACGCCTGTGCGGCTGGCTCAAAGTTCGTTTTCCCTTCTCGCTACGATGCAGAGCGGTGCATGTCCAATGCGACCTTGAATCGCATCACGATGCTGGTGGCAGAAGGTGCCAAGGCCAAAGATCTGCCGCTACAGCCGTTCACCGTCCACGATCTGCGCCGCACCGGCTCGACGCTGCTGAACGAAATCGGCTTCAACCGCGACTGGATTGAGAAGTGCCTGGCGCACGAGGAGGGGCGTTCCTCGCGTTCGGTCTACAACAAGGCCGAATACGCCGAGCAGCGGCGCCACATGCTGCAAGAGTGGGCCAACCTGGTCGATGCCTGGGGTGGCGGACAGACTTACGTGCCGAAGCTGATGCCGGAGAACGTGGTCGTGCCGGCGTTGAGCGCGATCGCGTAGGAGGGCCGCATCATGGGTTGCCTTGAATCGGTCTTTGCCGGGTTGTGCCAGGTTTGTTATTTCGAGGAAGCGATCACTTTGAGTGATCGAAAACGAGGAAATCTGAACTTCTCGCTGGTCGGCGATATGTGGCCTGATCTTGTCCTGGCAAGGTTGTCACTTGACAACCTTGCCGGCCATCCTCATACTGAAGGTCACTGATGGCTCGTTCCCCTCATCCAAAGAAAGAGGTCGAGGAAGCTCTCAGGCACGCCGAAGGGCAGGGCTGGCGCGTCGAAGTCGGTGGTAGCCATGCCTGGGGGCGGATTTACTGCCCGTACAACGATGAGGAATGCCGCTGCGGCGAGTTCTGCATCACCAGCGTGTGGAGCACGCCGAAGAACCCCGGCAACCACGCTCGCGCCTTGCGGCGCGTCGTGGACAACTGCACCACGCACCGCAAGCAGCACGAGGCTGACGACGGTTCCAAGGAGTAGCGCGATGGAATACACCTTCACCCTGAAATACCAGCTTGCCGACGACGACCGCGACACGGAGGCGTTGGTGGAGCGCCTGGGCGAAGCCGGCTGCGACGATGCCTTGGTCGGCATCGGGCAGCCGGGGCGCCTGGCGCTGGAGTTCACGCGCGAGGCGGCGGATGCGGATGACGCGGTGCGTAGTGCGCTGGCCGATGTGCGCCGTGCCGCGCCGTCGGCCAAGCTGATCGAGGTGGCGCCGGATTTGGTCGGCCTGACCGATGTGGCCGACATCGTGGGCGTGTCGCGGCAGAACATGCGCAAGTTGATGCTGGCCCATCCGGGCAGCTTCCCGGCGCCGGTGCATGAGGGCAGTGCGTCGATCTGGCATCTGGCGGACGTGCTGGCTTGGTTGCAGGCCAAGGGCAGTTATGCGCTGGCCAAGGACGTGCTGGAGGTGGCGCGAGTGGCTTTGCAGGTCAACGTGGCGAAGGAGGGGCGGCGGCTGCCGCGCTCGGCGTCAAAGGAACTGCAAGCCCTGGTCGGATGAGGAACGTCGCCGGCCTCATTTCTCGCTCGAACCCGCCCGGACAGGGCGGGTTTTTCGTAGGTGGACATCCGGCTTTGAGGTGCCGCCGCGAGGCGCTTGCTTTCGTTCTTCGACCCACGCTTCTACTTCGGCCAAGTCCCACACCACGCAGCGCGGCGTCAGATTGAATCGGCGTGGAAACTCGCCGCGGCGCTCCATTTCGTAGATCGTCGTTTCGGCCAAGGGGACTATCTGCCGCAGTTCCTGGCGGCGAATGGTGCGTCGGAAGGGGAGGGCGCTGCGCTTCGGAAATTGCGGCAGTGCCTCGTAGGCCTCCGTTCCCGGCAAGGGGAGAGACCGGCCGATGTCGTTGTCGATGCCGGCCGCGTTGGTCGTTTGCGATAGATGTTCCACCTCGGACTCCATGAGCACGCTGCATGGAGACATGGTGAAGTTCCGCAGCTATCGGGACAACTTGCTAGGGCGAACTGGGGAACACTCAAGCGGATGTAGAGTTCGCGCGGAGCGTTTCGTCTCCAGCTATCCGAGCAATGCTCGTAGGTTGTCACGAATAAGGCTGGCCATGTCGTTTGCAGGTAGCCGATGTAAACAGCCCAGTTCCTCGACGACGCTTACTACATCCGTCGGCTGCGAGGGCCTGTCGCCAGTGCGAGTGAAGGGACCATCGGTTTCCGTCAGCATCCGATCCAAGGGGATAGCCTGCACCATCGGTGCGTGCCTCTCATTGCCCAGCATTGCCGCGTTGATCGAGAAGTAGCAGCCCAATTCCAACGCACGCTTCGCCTCGCTCTTTGTTCCCGTGAACCAGTGGAGAACGATTTTCCCGCGCTCGGGCGGTAGATGTGCTTCGACAAGATCGAGTACCGCCTTGGCCGACCTGATGCTGTGAACCGTAATGATCTTGTCACCGGCCTGCGCGCAACGCTGCAACACGTGTTGGAACACACGCTTCTGCGCATCGAGCGATTTGAAGAACCGGGGGCCGGCGTCCAACCCGACTTCGCCGACATAGCGCGTCTCCGCAAGGTGTTGATCCCATAGCTCGATCTCGTTCTCGCGTTCTGCGACCAACTGCGGATGCAGTCCCAGAGCCGCTCGAACATGCTTTGTGCGCTGCGCGAGTTCGTGATTGCGAGGCCAGGCGCGAGGTGTCGTCGTCACCGCCAGCGTGAACACGCCAGAGGCCTCCGCGTCCTGGACTGCCGCAGCATGGTTCGGGTAGAGATCAAGATGGCAGTGGAAGTCCACGAGGCCTGCTGTGGCGATCATGTACTCACCCTCGTCAACTCGGTCTCGCTTCGGCACCGTCGATGAGCCGTGCAACCTCATCGAGGCCGCGCCGGTAGACATCGGCGAGTTGGTCTAGGTGTGCGGCTTCGTCGACAAGCGAGCCGGGCTTGTGGATTAAGAGGTTCGCAAGCTGCGGCTTACCTTTCAAGCGCTCGATCGCGTACTGAAACGACCGAACCTGTACCCCGGTGGCTTGGCGCGTGTCCAACGGCTGCGCATGAAGGTCTGGAACGGTATACGTCGTCGGGTCGTTCCCGGCCCCCCATGCTGCCGTCAAGGCTGCGCGACGGATCAGACATGGCAGGCAATAGCCACATTGCTCAATACCATGTCCTAGCCATCGGGCCTTGGCGGGGGACGAGCACGACAACGAATCCGTCGCCAGCTTCTTCAAGAGGTCCGGGTTGCGACAGGCTGCGGCCATTTCTCCCTTCGTCTTGTCCCAGTACGGATTCCGAATCTCGCCATCTATGTCGAGTGCGATGAGCAGGTCGTTCCACCTCGCCATGTAATACGGGTGTGTGGTGCGGGTGCTGTTTGATCCCAACCGCAGGGGGTCCAAAGGCACATTCAGCGCGATCAGTCCGTTCTCGGGAACACGCAGGACAAAACGGCGCCCAAGCCCTGTGCCCGCGAACACCCCGAGCGCGAAGAACAGGAATGACCTGCCGCGCGTGCTGTCCTCCGAACCAACGTCTGCCACGAGGCCTTTCTTGAAGGTCATGCCGACCCGCAAACGCTCGAAAGATGACTGGATGTAATACTTCTTCAAACCTGCAAACAGCTTGCCTTGAGCATCGCTCGTCGCCCCTTCCCCGAAGTGGCTCACCAGCAATGGCGTCGCGCCATCCTCCAGTAGGTCGATGGCACCAATAAGGCTGTCCAGTCCTCCTGAGAATAGGCTGACGGAATCAAAGGGAGGCGCGATCAGACTTGGAGGAGCCACTTGGGTGATCGTCGTGAACCGATCTGGACGTGCCCTGAAGCCGATCGTCCAGCGATCTCCCGTCAAGAAGTCCAGAGACCTCTTGAGCGTCGGCGCTGCTGCTCCCCAGCGAGTCGGATCGCTGACCGGCACGACCAGCCGTATCTCGCGCGTCCACGAATCCTGCGACTGCTCGGTGCGAGAGATGCGTGTGTCGGCTGCATGGACATGGGCGGCCAGTACCAGCAGGTCGATGCCGATTTCCGAAGGAAATACGCCGATCTTCTTCAGACTCGTCAGCGCGCCACTGATACCGTGATCCAAGGATTTCTCGCCGGCGACGAGTTGCAGGTAGGTCGTCTGTTCATCAGCGCCCGCCGTCACATCTAAGCGGTCATCCGGGCCAAAACGACCCACCAGGAGTTGTCGCTTCATTGATTGGCCTCCGCCTCGCCGAGGGTCTGCAAGATCGCAAATGCGGACTCATACACCGCGTCCACGAAGCCTTGAACCCGCTCGGGGGTGAGATTGGGTGTCTCCGCCCGTGCTCGCGTGAGCGCATCGCTCACTCCACCTCGGATGAAGTCGCGCAACTGCTGCTCGACCCGATGTGCTGCCTGTGCATCTGTCGGCATGGTCACGGCCTTGGTGCCGATGTCATTGCAGATGCGCGCCTCGATGGCATGGGTGGCATATAGCTCGAAAACCGTCTGCATCTGATCCGGGGTGAATGTGGCCAAGTCGGTGAGACCCTCGCTCGCCAATTCAACAATGGTTTCGATGTAAGCCTCGCGGGCGATGCCTTCATCGACCGTTCCCGCGCCTGGGCAGATGTAGTCGGCCAAGCCGACGAAAATCTCAGTGATCGGGCGACCTGCCAACGATTCTAGATCCAGGGCACGCAACGCTTCGCGCACACCCCGCGTTTGCGCATCGGCCAAGAAGCCGAGGAGCCGCGCGCCGGCACCCCGAGAGGCGCCCATGCGCTGGGCAGCCTGGCGTGAACCCCCGGCGGACGTTGAGATGTACCTTGAGACCGCACGGCCCAGGTTGGCTCGATCGCTGCCACCAGAGCCAGCGAATCGCGTGAAGCTGTTGCGAGCGCCAGAGAAGCGCTGCGGGTCCGCTGTCCTGGGAATAGGTGGGCGGTTTGGCGGCACCGGCGGTGCGGCGCCGTCCGCGGGCGGCTGGCCATCCGGTCCTGCACCATTTCCCGGAGCAGCAGGGGCGCCACCGCCATCGATGTCACCCAGCCATGATGGAACAAGTGGTGTCCCGCCACCTGGCCCGCCGTAAGCTGTCGAGGTTCCCATTAGCGGCCTCCCTTCAGATCTTTGAGCGCCGCTTCGGCGCTGGCCTTGAGACCGGGGTTGTTGGTGACTTTGCTCCAGTCTCCCAGCAGCTTCGTCAGGCGAGTGGCGCATTCGGTGTCTTTGATGACGCCTTGCCAGCCGCTGACAACCCAAGGCCCGCATTTGCTACTTGGCAACACCTCCAGGAAATCCAGCAACCGGCTCTGGAGGCTGGGCTGCGCCCTCACGAGGACGGCGAGACCATCGACGCCCGCCGGTTTGGTGTCGAAAACACCCGTGCCCATGATCTTGCTGCGCATGGCCTCGAACACTTTCTCGGCTTCAGGCTGCACGAGTTGCTTCAACTCGACTTCGTAGCCTTGGACGGTCATCTTGCCGCCGAACAGCTTCTCGACCACACCAGCCAAGTGACCCAACACCGACACCGGGCCGAAGTAGTCCTTCTTGTCCTTTGTCACGAATAAGTAGGGGCGCAGATCGAGTCCAGATAGCTTCGGCAAGAGGCGCGCCCAGTCGCACACCGTCTCCGACGATTTCCATTCGATCAATACAGCGTTATCGGGTGCAGGTGTGGGCTCTGCGGATTTCTGACCTTTTGACTCGCCATCTTTAGCGTCAATCGCCGCAAGGTTCTTCTCCAATGCTTCGAGGTCTTCGCACAGTCCTTGCGGATGGATCGCTGCAACGAACGCGATCTGCTCGAACAACCGTGGGATGAAGCGTTCCGCGAGCATGAGCTTTGCGAGCACGGGTAGCTTGATGTCGTCGCCGAAACCGCGCGCGGTCGCAGTGCGTTCGCGCAGCAACAGCGTATTGAGAAAGCGCTTGATCTGGCGCGGGTTGCCCTTTGTGCCGCTCGCCAGAATGGGACCGATCTGGTCGCTGAGCGCAAGAGCGTTGTTCGCCTTCTCGGCCTGCTTGCCGAGCGCCGTCTTGATCGTCGCGGCATCCAGACCGCCGCTGGTCCAAGGCCGTTTCAGCTTCTCCCGCGCCACGGCGATCAGCTTCCCGTAGTCCGCGTCGTCCTCGCCGACTTCGGCGCCGGCCAGCAACAACGCCACGTAGATTCGCGTCTCGGCTTCTCCCAGGGCCGGGATGCGAAACGGAACCTGGATGAGCTTTTCGAGGTAGTTGCGGGCGTAGTCTCGCGGCCCGGTGCTGTCAGGCAGGTCGGGAAAGTGCTTACGCACCGCATATTCGATCATTGCCTCGTCTGCCGCAACGACGAACGCTGTCTGCGCAGTGAAAACAAACAACCGGATCGCTTCGAGTGTTTCAATGGCTGTGTCAGGCAGGCAGCGGTCAAGATCGTCGATCAGGACAACGAGCTGCTTGATGCCAGCATCTTTCAGAAGCTGGTCGAACGCCTTGCGGAAAGCCTCCACTTCCTCTGGCACGTTCTTGGACTCGCCCGGCTTGAGCACGGCCTTCGCCTGGTCGATGGCCGCCGAAATGTTTTCCTTCGTTACGAGCTTGGCAGGGTCTGTCACCAGCGCTTCGAGCGAGCCGACAATGGCTCCGATTTGCTCCGGTGTCGGAATGCCAGTGAATGCGGTCAGGGCCAAGCCGCCGGATCGCTTGGCGACCTTCAGCCAGTCGATGCGACGGAAGACGTCCTTGATGGCTACTGCCGCTTTTTTCAGCGCCGGACGTTTCTCGATCAAGCCTGTGACGATCCCCTCGATCAAGGCGATCTTCGCGTCCTCGAAGCCCTGGAAACGCCATCCATTGAACTTGAGGCACAGAACATCGTCCTGGTCTGCGAAGCCGGCCTCGATCATTTCGAGCACGCTGGATTTCCCCGCCCCCCAGTCGCCATGCACTCCGATCGTCACTGGGTGGTCGGGCTTCGCACGAAGCAGCCCGATAATCGTGGTGGCAATGGCTTCGTTATTCAGCAGATCAACTTTGGTTTCGTTATCGGTCAGGATCACTTGTCTCCTCCCTCTCTATTAGGAGTGGGGCAGGGCTGCACCTGCCTCTTTGAGGGCTAATAGTCGCCTCTTCAGTGGTGCCGCATCGCCGGGATGAAATCTTTCCAGATGCAGAACTTGTCCCATTGCCTGGGCGTATGGGCCACGCTCAAACGAAAGCGCCTCGCCTTGCGCGATGCGTCGTTCAACGGCATGGACGACTGCACGAATCTTGTTGCGCGTGGCTTTGTCCAAGCCAGGCTTGTTGTTCACTGCGAGCTTCGTGACGGCCATGCGGCTGCCCGATGTGGCAATTTCATGCTTGGCTCGTTTGGCCTTATAGCCATGCTTGAGCAGCATGCCGTACACCTGCCGCACTACGTTCGTTTTTGCCTCGTTGGTCAGGAACGTTTTAGACGACACGGCGATGTCATCGACATAGCGAGAGTAGACAAGACCTTGGGCTGCGAACTTGCCGAACAACTCGGGCTCATCCCACCAGAACACGAGGTTGGCAAGGAATGAACTGGTTATCGCCCCTTGGGGCAGTTCGCCATGCCGGGTCGTCAGTTGTGTCAGGCATCGCGCCACGTCCTCGCTGAAGCCGAAGAAGCCGCGCCAGATGCTGAACACGCGGTCTGCCGACGTGGAAGGGAAAAAACCGCTGATGTCCTCGTTGATGACGATCCGTGCGCGGGCATGGAGCGAGGCGTTGACCTTGTAATCGCAGCCTTTGATACTCCCCGTCAAATAGGCCGGGTAGTTCACGTGGTCGAGGATCTGACTCTTGATCCTTCGATGAACTTCCTTCAATGGCTCCCGTGCATCGTAAGTATTACGGATGCTGCCGTCCGGTTTGGTGATGGACTTTGCGACTCGGTAAAGGTCGTTAGCACGCTCGGCCAATGTCGGGAGGTCGCCGACAGGCATTCCCAGCGCAACATGCAGGGCTTGCAGCGTGCCGATGCGGCGCTGGCTATAGGAGGGGGCGTTGGTCGCTGACTGGCTCATTGAGCAGTTCCAGTGCCGTGCGCGCAAGGTCTCCTTGCAGCGACTTGTCGATGCCCGTCAGATCATCCCCTTCAGCGCCGAGAAAAAAGATGATGCCCACGGGCATATGCAACGCATGGGCGATTTTGGTCATGGTGGAAAGCGTCGGATCACGCTTATTGTTTTCCAGCATGGAAAGATAGGAAACCGAGCATTCAGCCTGTCGCGCCAGATCAGCCTGGGAGATGCCCCGCCGAGTGCGGCATAGCTTGATGGCTTGTCCAACGTTCATGATCGACTCCGGTAATCAAATATTGGGCTTGCTGCGTCTTGGCCCACTTCCATCACTTCATCCAGTCAGTGAGATTGCTCACTGCGCGGATGACGATGTCAGTGATGCGCAGAGTCCGATCCAGGAGTTTCCCGTGATCGTGCTCCCGCTTCTCAGAGCTTTCAGACATATCGCGCAGTTGCCACAACACGTCATCCAGTTCAGCCAGAGCGCCAGCATCGAGTTGGCTGTAATGTGCATCGCGCAGCTTTTGGAGCGTTGCGATGCTGTTCTTCAAAGTTTCAAATTTCATGGATTGCTCCTTCTAAACCCGGCACAACGCCGAAGCCCCGTAACAAGGCGATTGGCCGAAAGGAGCCAACTCGATGCGCAAGCCCAACACCAGTCGTCGCGGTGATGAAGCCCCGTCCGAGCGTCTATCCGATTGCGCTTTGTGATTAGCAGATTGCATCTGGCTAACCGTGGTGCGCGGGACGATGCGAGGGCGAACCTTCGCGGCGGACCGATCGTTACCGGCCTGCCTCACCTCAAAATCTCCAACACTGGATGAAGGAGCGGCCTGAATCACTTCAGGCAATACACTGACCTTTCGCTTTTACGGTAAGAGCAACACTTCAAAGAACGTGTACCTAGGCGATTCGCCTAGCCGAGGGCATTACAGCACAAGTCTGCGCGTAATGTCAATAGAATTTCACTGATGGTGAATTTATAGGTGTAGTAGTGGCGTCTCCGGCCAAGAAGCATGGCCGGTCGCGCTGTCGTGCTGCGCATCGAGCCGCCTGCGGCGTCTCGCCCCATCGGGCTTCCATCGTTCCCTCGCTCCGCTCGGCTGACGCCTCCGGCCCGACTTCATTCGGGCCTGCGCGCTCCGCTTGCCGAAAACCGGGGAGCGTGGAGGCGCGAGGGATGCGGTCTTGCTTTTCCCTTCATCGTGCCACGGCGTGCTCGCCGTCAAGGGCGGCGCGCCGATGGCGCTTGCGGCCTGCGGCCGTCGCTGTCCCCTGACTGCTTGCGCTGCGCCGTGCCTCGGACGGGTCGGGCAATTCCGCCCGGCAACCTTTCAGGAGTTCACCATGATCAACGCACTCATCACTGACGAACAGCGCATCGTGCTGCTGGCCAATGGCCGCGAATCTCTCCAGAACCCGGACTTCGATCCGGCGCCCGTGGTCAAGTTGTTCACGCCGGACGCCGGCGCGACCTGGCTGCTGACCGAGATTGATCCCGATGACCACGATCACGCCTTTGGTCTTTGCGACCTGGGGCTGGGTGAGCCGGAAGTTGGCTGGGTCAGCCTGGGCGAACTGGCGACGGTGCGCGGCGGGCTGGGCCTGCCGATCGAGCGCGACCTGTCGTTCCGCGCCGAGAAGCGATTGAGCGCCTACGCGCGCGATGCGCGGCTAGCCGGGCGGGTCATCGTCTGACCCGGCCTTGGGGCGTCGCGGGACGCCCCCTCGCATCGCGCCCATGTGGCGCGATGCCTGCACGCCTTCGGCTTGCACTCCAGGGGAAAGCCCTGCGGGCTATCCCCGCCGCGCAGGCTTGGCGCCCCTGAACACCGCCGACCCGGCTGCGCCGGATCGGCTAGACCGCATTCGCAGCAGATCCACGATGCCTTGCGTGGATTCGTCCTGATCTTGCATTGAAGGCTGGGCGTCCCCGGCCACCTGGGAGATGGCCGGTCGCGCTGTCGTGCTGCGCATCGAACCCCCTGCGGGGTTTCGCCCCTGTCGGGTTTCCATCGTTCCCTCGCTCCGCTCGGCTGACGCCTCCGGCCCGGCTTCCAGATCCGGGCCTGCGCGCTTCGCTTGCCGTGCGGTCGGCGTGTGGAGGGGCCGTTGCCTTGTCCAGCCGTCTTCCCTGACCTCATCACCTTGTCCGCGACTGTAGCCCGCGCCCGTGCGCCGTCAAGGCGCGCAGGGCCGTGTCCTCGGCTGCGCCTGCGGGCCGCACCAACCCTGCGCTTGCCTCCTTGACGGCGCCCGTTCGCGCGCTCCTGACCGTCGCGGGCGATGAACTCAGGAAAGACGGTGGCAACGAGGCCAACCGGGTTCTTCGTGCCGACCGCACCGAACAGCCGAAAGGCTGGGCTTCGAATCTAGGAATCCGGTGTGCGGTTTTCTTCAACAGCCTTTTTGTTCAGGAGAAAGACATGCAACTCGCATCCCGTTTTGCTTCCCGTTCCCCTTCGCTGCGCAGCGATTACCCGCTGTCCGATGACCAGATTCGCAGGGTGGCCCCGTCCATCTTCGCGGACGCCCCGCATGAGAGCCGTTCCGAGCGGTACAGCTACATCCCCACCGCTGCCGTCCTGACCGAGCTTCGCAAAGAAGGCTTCCAGCCGTTCATGGTGACGCAAACCCGCGTGCGTGATGAAGGCAAGCGCGACCACACGAAACACATGCTGCGCCTGCGCCATGCCAGCCAGATCAACGGCGCGGAGGCTAACGAAATCGTGCTGCTGAACTCGCACGATGGCACCAGCAGCTATCAGATGCTGGCCGGAATGTTCCGCTTCGTGTGCAGCAATGGCCTTGTGTGTGGTGACACCGTGGCCGATGTGCGCGTGCCCCACAAAGGCGACGTGGCCGGTTCTGTCATCGAAGGCGCTTTCGAGGTGTTGAGCGGCTTCGAGCGGGTGAAGGAATCCCGCGATGCCATGCGCGCGATCACGCTGGATGAAGGCGAAGCCGAAGTGTTCGCCCGTTCCGCGTTGGCCCTCAAGTACGACCCCACCGACAACAAGCCCGCGCCCATCACCGAATCGCAAATCCTGATGCCGCGCCGGTTCGACGACCGCCGCCCCGACCTGTGGAGCGTGTTCAACCGCACCCAAGAAAACCTGACCAAAGGCGGATTGCATGGCCGCAGCGCCAACGGACGCCGCCAGCAGACCCGACCCGTGCAGGGCATTGATTCCGATGTGCGCCTGAATCGCGCCCTCTGGATGCTGGCCGATGGCCTGCGCCAGTTGAAAGCCTGAATCCCCACGCGGCAGGGGCAGGCAGCAGCCCTTGCCGCTTTCTTCGCTGCTGCATTTCCTAACCGCAAGGAGTTATCACCATGAACGCCATCACCCAAACCGAAGCCCGCGCCATCCAAGCCCCTGCGCTGGAAGCCGCCGACCCGACCAAGAATCTGATTCTGGTTCCGCTGTCGCGGCTGGTGCTGCGCCCCACGGGCCGCAACGTGCGCAAGACCCCGCGCATGTCCATCCCCGAACTAGCCGCGAGCATCCAGCGTGTCGGCCTGCTGCAAAACCTGATCGTGATTGCATCCGCCGATGGCGAGCATTACGAAGTCGTGGCCGGTGGCCGTCGCCTCGTGGCCCTCAAGCTGCTGGCGAAAAAGCACCGTATCAGCAAGGAATGGGAGGTGCCTTGCCTGCTGGTGGCCGATGGCACGGCCCGCACTGCCAGCCTCACCGAGAACGTGCAGCGCGAAGCCATGCACCCGGCAGACCAGTTTGAAGCCTTCGCGGCACTGGTGGCCGAAGGCCGGCCCATCGAGGACATTGCGGCGGATTTCAGCGTCACGCCGCTGGTGGTGCAGCGCCGCTTGAAGCTGGCGAATGTCTCCCCGCGCTTGATGGCCGACTATCGCGCCGATGCTGTCACGCTCGATCAGTTGATGGCCCTGTCCATCACGGACGACCACGCCGCGCAGGAAAGCGCGTTCTACGATGCGCCAACGTGGCAGCGTCACCCGTCCAACCTGCGCGAACGCCTCACCGAGCGTGAGATTGACGCCTACCGGCATCCGCTGGTGCGCTTCGTCGGGCTGGACACCTACGAAGCCGCAGGCGGCGGCATCCGCCGTGACCTGTTCGCGGAAGATGATGCGGGCGTGTATCTGACCGATGCCGCGCTGCTGGAACGGCTGGCGCAAGACAAGCTGGCAGGCATCGCTGCCACTGTCCGCGCCGAGGGTTGGGCGTGGGTGGATGCCACGCCGGGCATGACCCATGCCGACCTGCACGCTTTTCAGCGTGCGCCGAGGGAGCGGCGCGAGCCGAACAAGCGCGAAGCGGCACGCATCGAGAAGTTGCAAACAAAGATGCACGAACTGGCCGAAGCCGTGGATGCCGCACTGGACGCCGACGACGAGGAAAAGGCCGACGCCTTGCAGGAGGAAGGTGAAACCCTGGGCGAGCAGTTGCAGGCGCTGGAAGATGGCTTGCAGGGCTACGGCGCGAATGTGAAGGCCGCAGCCGGTGCCATCGTCACCATCGACCGCAACGGCGAGGCCGTCATTCATCGCGGCCTGCTGCGCGAAGCCGAGGCCAAGGCACTTCGCACGCTGGAACGGCTGCGCCAAGGGTTCGGCAGCGAAGGCGAATCCGCGAATGACGACGAAGGCGAGGACGGAGACGACGACAGGCAGCCCAAGACCGCCGCCATGTCCGACCGGCTGGCGCAGCGCCTGAGCGCGCACCGCACCGCCGCGCTGCAAATCGAAGTCGCCCGGCATCCGCAAGCTGCGCTGGCCGCTGTGGTGCATGGCATGGTGCAGACCGTCTTGCAGGACAGCCGCTACGGCCGCAGCCGTGATTCTCTGCCGCTGGGCGTGGGCCTCAAACTGCAAGACCGGCTGGAAGGCATGGCCCCGGACTGGCCCGAATCACCCGCCGCCGTGGCGCTGCGCGAACTGCAACAGGTGGCGGGTGAAGCCTTGCCGGAGGACAGCGCCGAACTGTTCGCCGCGCTGCTGGCGAAGCCGCAAGACGAACTGGTGCGGTTGCTGGCCGTGTGCGTGGCTTCCACGGTGGACGTGGTGACGCCTCGCACCACGCCGCACCAGCCCGGCGAGGAACTGGCGCAGGCCGTGGGCCTCGATATGGGCGCATGGTGGAAGCCGACCGCAGAAGGCTACTTCAAGCACGTTTCCAAGGCCGTGATTCTGGATGCCGTGGGCGCGTTTGCACCGGAATCCGTCACCCGGCTGGCGAAGTTGAAGAAGGCCGACATTGCCAATGAAGCCGAACGGCTGGCCGATGGCACGGGCTGGATGCCCGCCATCTTCAAGACCGCAGGCTCGCAGGATGCCGCGCAGGAGGCAGGCCCGGAGCAGGATGCCCCGGAGGATGCCGAAGCAATGGCGGATGAACCTGCCGAGGCGCTGGCCGCTTGACCCGCGCCGAAGGCGAGCGCCCCGGCCTCGACCGGGGCGCTTTGCTGGAAGGAGAAGCCCCCATGACCCGCACCACCACCAGCCGCCCGCGCATGGCGGCGATCTACGCGCCCGGCACGGTACGCGCCCGGCGCTGGCACGGCGCAGGCGACGTGCGCGGCTACCGCCCGCCCTCGGGCTGGACGGCCTGCGCCGACCTCACCGACATTCATCCCATCACGGGCCGCGCCTTGCCGCGTGCCGTGTGGTGGCTCATCGAGACGAAGGAATAACCGCGTTCAGCACCGCGCCCAGGCCGTGCCGTCCTGGGCGCGGTGAAACGCAAAATCCGGGCGCGGCGGCGGCCGCGCCCGGTGTTCAAGGCCAGCAGCCTAGTCAGAACGCCGCCGCCTTCGCGCTGGCTCAGGCGGCGGCGTTGAAGGCATCGCTGTAGCGCGCGATGCCTTCCGGCACTGGCCCGTGCAGGGCCAGCGCCATGAAGTAGCCGGGCGGCACGCCCGGCAGTTGCAGGCCCGCATGGGCCTGAAAGCCAAAGCGCCCGTAGTACACGGGATCTCCGAGCAGCACACAGCCTGCGGCCTGCATGGCCCGCAGTTCAGACAGCGCCTGTTCCATCAGGCGCGAGCCGATGCCGTGTCCCTGCCTTTGCGGCAGAACGGAGATCGGCCCCAAACCGTACCAGCCTTCGGTCTTGTGGCCGTGGCCGTCGGTGATGGTCACGGGCGACAGGGCCACATGGCCGACGACCTGGCCGTGTTCCTCGGCCGCGATGGAAAGCGTCAGTTCGCCGGCGGCGCGCAGGGCGCGCACGATGAACTGCTCGGTGTGGCTGGTGTGCGGCGCATCGGCGAAGGCGGCAATCGTGACGGCCTCGATGGCGGCAACGTCGTCAGGTGTTTCGTGTCGTAGATGGATGGTCATGAACTTCTCTTGGATGCCTTCCTGAAAATATAGAACGGCCTGGGCGTGTCGGCGCGGTGCGCCGCCGGGCTTTCGGGCTGCGCCCCGTGCTTCGTGCCGAATCACGGCCATTCGGCATCAATCCCTCACGCCTTCGCGCCTGCGGCGCTGCGCGCTTCGCTTGCCTCCAGGGGAAAGCCCTGCGGGCTATCCCCGCCGCGCGCAGCTTGGCACCCCTCGATGCCGCCGAACCGGCTACGCCGGATCGGCCCGGCCAGCGCCCCGCCGCGATGGACGGGGCTTGTGAGGCTACGCCCCGGCTTGCTGCGGCAGGTTGTGCAGATGCGTGCCGTCCTCAACGCTGGCGGTTCCTGCCTATCACGTCACGAAGGACGGTTCACGGACAACCCGCCCGGCATCGCTATGGAGCTTCCACGCCACGCCTCAAGGCCGGCGCCGCAAGGTGCGGCAGGGGCGTTCTCGCCTGTCGTCGGGCGGTTGACTTGGACCGCGTCAGCGGGCGAGCCGGAGAAGCCTTCGGGCAGGGATGCCGAGTCGGCCCCATCTCCTTTCGGAGCGGTTCGGCCCAAGGCGTCCTTGTCTCGTTGTGAATCCTGGCAGGGGAACGGCTGCGCCTCGGGCGTCATGGTTGCAACCGTCCGGCGAAAACAATTTCCCCGCCGCTACGCGGCTTCCTCGCGCAGCAAATTCTTTTCGCCTCCCGGCTCTCCACTGCGTTGCGACCGCAAGCGGTGCAGCCAGCCCGTCCCCCGCCGGCCGGATCACAACAAGGACGCGATGGGCGCGAACCTTGTTCAACCGAAAGGAGAAAACATCATGGCCAACATCGGCACCTTCACCGCAGACAAAGACGGCTTCGCCGGCACGCTTCGCACCCTGAAACTCAACGTCAAGGCCAAGCTGGTTCCCAACGACAAGGGCAGCAGCGAGAACGCCCCCGACTTCCGCCTCCAGGCCGCCGGCCACGACATCGGCGCGGCGTGGAAGAAGACAAGCGAGGCCGGGCGCGATTACCTGTCCGTGACCCTCGACGATCCTTCGTTCCCGGCTCCGGTCTATGCCCGCCTGATCGAAGGTGAGGACGGCACGCACGACCTGATCTGGTCGCGCAGCAAGCCCCAGGCGGTGTGACCGCCGCAGCGCCCCGCTATTGCGGCGGGGCGCATCCTTCCAAGGATCGATCTGTGGCCATAGTGACGTAGACTGAGTTGAACCTGCTAGAGGCGTTGCTTTTCCACAAGGCGGCGGTAGTGCTCGCCGAGCACTGTGAGTTTGCAGGTCTTACTTTGCATTGCGGCGTGCCACATATGCGGCGCATCCACGGGTACAACCAGATTCAGGCGGTTGTATCGTTGCAGCAGCGCGAACTTTCTTGTGTTTTCTGGATTTGGGGGAGGCATGTCCGGATCTCTTCCCTTCAACTCCGGCTCAAATGTGGGGTCGAGTTTATATTCATAGCCTCGTTGAGGGAAAAATTCCGTTATACGCCGAAGATCGTCAAGGGAGATGGGTGGATTGACTTTTCTAAGCGAAACGAACTGCCTAACGTTGGTCTTGAAAATAGGACGCTGCTCCCAGGCTCCCAAAGATTGGTCAACGTGCGCGTAAATACTGCCTGGAGTGATATCACCAGTGAGATTAGCTGCTCCACCGTGAAGCGCATCTACTAACAGTGTTGTAAATACTCCTCTGCCATTTTCTTCCGTCGCATACTGATCGGCAGCCGAGGCGGTAAGAATAGTCAATCCTTCAGATAGACTGGCAAGTTCCCCAGCGGCAGGGGGAGTCCCGGCGATACCTGAGTGGCAACTATCAAGAATGATTATCTTGTTTCGAGCCGGAGATTTATTGGCCACGGTGAGAACTTCGGAGAGCGATACCCCTTCGTCACCACGGCGAGAGTCGGTTGCAAGTAGATATCCACCCGTTGCTTCAATGTGCCCATGGCCGGCGAAGTAAAATAGCGCAATATCAGCCTGCGCCTTGAAAAGCTCCTCTACTCGATCTTTTAACAAAGCCCGATCAACGCGATCCGTTGGGCCAGTGCCAGTGAACATCTTGCAATCGAAGTTGACTGACCCATCGCCATGCCGGGCCAGGACAGCTTGCACAGCGTGGGCGTCATCAACGCATCCATACAGAGAGCCACCATGCTCGTAGTGATTGATGCCGACTATAAGAGCTATACGCACGACATCACTCCTTACGTATCAAAGACCATTGATAAAGTTTTTGATGGCATCCCACGTCCACACAACAGTGTTAACGCCTTCAATTCTGGTTCGATCATCGGTGTAGGCCCAGATGCCTAGTACCCTTTTTCCTTCTTCTCGCGCGCACGCAATCTCCCATTTTTGCCCGCTTGATGTCAGGGAGTTTTTGCTAATGAGAGCAATCACGCCGTCTGATCGGCGAATGCGAGTGCGGACTTTTTCCTTCCACTCCGACGCATAGGCTTCCTTGACGGACATGTCTATATACTCAAATGGCGAGTTCGTAAGGAGTGATTGGCCTTTCAAGAAGTCTCTTTGCCTTTCGTCTTCAATTGCGAATGCAACAAAAATAACTTTCTTATCTGCCATGTGATCTCCTCTCATTGAAATGGTTTGGGAAACTTCTCTCGCATGTTGCGAATCGAATGTAACAGAAGTTTTTTGCCTCAGACCGGGGGCTACGCTTGGCCAGGGTCGCCGACTTCATCTAGTTCCCGACGCACCTGCGCCAGCAGCTCCTCGGCCTTGTGTGGGCTGTCGCCGATGTAGGCCAGCGTCAGCAGCGTCAGCGGATGCACACCCATCACCTCGCACAGCTCGGCCAGCTTGTTCAAGGTCGGGCTTTTGAGGTCGCGTTCGAGGGTGCTCATATAGGTGCGGCTGGACACGTCAGAGAAGGCTTCCTGGCTCAAGCCACGCGCCTTCCTGACCGTCTTCAACGCCTTTGCCAATGAGTACCGAGCCGCCACCTATGGTTTCCCTTCAAAAACCAAGATGACAACCTATTGCGCTCTATAGGGCTACAATCTATAGTGTTCACTAGGTGCCGCCCTCCGCTTTCGTGTCTTTACAGAAATCCGCATCGGCGGGTTCCTGTAGAGCCATGGAACCGCATCCGTGCTTGCGCACGAAGGCGTAAATCCGGTGTGGCGGTTCTGCGCTTCGGCGTGAAACCGCATCCGTGCATCATTGGATTTGTGGGATTGCCGACCATGCCCCAGCCACTTGCCACCGTCCCGGAGCGCGCGCAACTGCTCGCCAACGGCGAGGCCCGCGCCGCTGGCCGGGCCATCGACCCTGTGCCTGTGGTGCGGCTGTTCACCCCTGACGCGCACCTCATCTGGCTGCTGGCCGCGCTCGATCCTGCGGACGGCGATACGGCCTACGGCCTGATCGACCTCGGGCTGGGGATGCCGGAGCTGGGAACAGTGAAGCTGTCCGACCTGGCCGGCATCGTCGGGCCGCTCAAACGACCCGTGCTGCGCGACCTCTATTTTCGGCCAGTGCGCACCCTTGCGGAATACACCCGGCTGGCCGAGCGCGACGGGGCTATCCCGGACTGAATACGGCCTACTGTGACTTTTCCAGTCTGGTGTCATACCGGGTAAGTCTCAATCGGGATTCTTGCGGCGTAGCCGCACCAGTCTGATCCAAATAGACATGATGCCTGGCGTGGGCTGCGGCAGGCTGGCCTGTACGGCGCCCCACATCGGGGCGCTGCCGCCGCAGCATTGAGACGAATACCGCAACGCATCGGAGCCAATCGGTCTTGACAGCCTCAGCCACCATTTTTACCCATGACGTTCTGACGATGGCGATGTAGCGCGTAGCCCAGCCGTGGCGGCGATTCCTGTTCCCAGGAGGTTGCGTCATGGCCGACCGCGCCGCCGAGCCTTGGTATCCGACTGCCGCGTATCTGTACGTGCTGCATCTGGACAGCCTTGCGCTCGCCTGGGAGTACCTGCGCAGGCACCCCGACTACCGGCTCGACTGGCTGCGCCATCGTCGCCGGCCGCAGGCGGCACAGGAAGCGGCGCAACGCTGGGGCTTGCGCCTGCTGGAAGACCCGGCCCTGGATGCGCGCGACGCGCATCCGGCCTGGCTGCCCGGCCACGCTGCGATGGTGCAGCTTTACCCGGACGAAGATCCACCACCCGATGCCTCGATCTTCGCGTTCTGGCGCATCCCCGGCCATAAGCAACTGCTCCATGACGGCAAACGGCTGGCGCTGATCGCACGCAGCCCAGGCCATTGCCTGCGCTTTGCCCTGGCGCCCGGTCTGGAAGACGGCATGGCCGTGGCCTATGCCCGGCGGGGCGGCACTGCCGCGGCTGTGCGCGGTCATGCGTCCGGCACGGCCTTCGCTGCCACCACGCCCAGGCCAACACCCTCCGCGCTGTTGGAGCTGCACACCTTGCAGGCGCTCGACGCGACTCTGGCGGGCGCGTCCTTGCGCGATGTGGGCGAAGGACTGTTCGGTGCCGACGCTGTGGCCGACTGGTACAGCGACGGTGGCCTGCGCTCGAAGGTGCGCCGCCTGGTGCGGCGCGGCGATGCGCTGATGCGCGGCGGCTATCGCCACCTAGCACAGCTTCCGCCGCTTGAGAAGGGTCGTTTTGAGGACGACGCAAAACGGCCCTGAGCAGGACAGCTTGGTTTTCTGAGACTGCCTCCATCCGGTCGCGCTGTGTGACCGGGCGCTTTCAACCGATGGAGGTTCACACCATGCGTCCCGCTCCCTTGCGGCCTGCCGCCACTGTCTCGACCGCTGCCGCACAGCCCCAACGCTACCTCACCAACGATGAAGCCGCCGAGTACCTGCGGCTGTCGCCGCGCACGCTGGAAAAGCAGCGCGTGATCGGCGGCGGCCCGCGCTTTCGCAAGTTCGGCCGGCGCGTCATGTACGCCGTGGCCGACCTCGATGCCTGGGCTGCCGACCGCAGCTTCGAGACGACCTCCGATCCCGAATACGCCGAGCACCACTCGGCCGACAGCCGTGCGCGCTGATCGGCGGCGCGCGGCAGGCCATCGCCATGTCCAGCACCGCGCTGCCGTCCCGGCAGCGGCCGTTGCAGGAGCGCGAACAGCTCGACCTGTTCCGCGCCTTGCCCGGCGACATGGCACCGCGCGACAGCCAGGACTTGATGGCCTATCCGTTCTTCTCGCTCGGCAAGTCCAAGCGGGTCAAGCCCATCGACTTCCGCGCGGGCAACGTGACGATCCGCGTGGAAGGCACGGCCGAGCACGGCATCGCCACGATTTGGGATGCGGACGTGCTGATCTGGGCGGCCTCGCAGATCGTGGAGGCGAAGGATGCGGGCCTGCGCCCCTCGCGGCTGATGCGCGCCACTCCCTACGAGATCCTGCGCTTCATCGGGCGCGGCAAGTCACTGCGCGACTACCAGCGCCTCAAAGCGGCCTTGGATCGGCTGCAATCGACCACCGTGGCCACGTCCATCCGCGAGACGACCGGGCGACGCTTGCATCGGTTTTCGTGGATCAACGAATGGAAGGAACTGGCCGATGCCAGTGGCACGCCGCTGGGCATCGAACTGATCCTGCCGGACTGGTTCTATGCCGGCGTGCTCGACGCCGCCCTGGCGCTGACCATCGACCCGGCGTACTTCCGGCTCACGGGCGGCATCGAGCGGTGGCTGTATCGACTGGTACGCAAGCACGGCGGCAAGCAGGAATACGGCTGGCAATTCGACTTCCGCTACCTGCACCAGAAGTCCGGCAGCACCGCGAAGCCCTACGACTTCGCCTGCGATCTGCGCTCGCTGGTCGCACGGCAGTCGCTGCCCGGCTACGTCCTAGGCATCGAGCGGATGCCGGACAACGGCATGGAGCTGCTGACCTTCCGGCCCGTGCCGCATACGGCACGGGGATAACTCCGGGAAAACCTGTGAATGGTGTCGTGCTATCAGGCGTGCGGGGTATCGTGCTATCAGGCGTGGAACTATCGTGCTATCAGGCGTGCCGATCGGCCGCAAACCCGCGCCAGCACTGGGTTTCCTTGCCCTCTAACTTCCCTAACTTAATCTCTCTAACTTTTAGTAGGGAAACGCCGCTGCGGTGGACAACCACCACGCGGCCGCAAACGCAGCGGCAACAGCCGGGCTTTCCAGCATGGAGGGCCAGGCCATGATCGTCGCGCTGCTCAACCAGAAGGGCGGCGTGGGCAAGACCACGCTCGCCACGCACATCGCCGGCGAGTTGGCGATGCGCGGGCAGCACGTCGTGCTGCTGGACGCCGACCCGCAGGGTTCATCGCTGGACTGGACGCAGCGCCGAAGCCAGCAAGGCTTGCCACGGTTGTTCAGTGCCGTGGGCCTCGCCCGCGAAACGCTGCATCAGGAAGCGCCGGAACTCGCCAGACGGGCCGATCACGTCGTCATCGACGGCCCGCCGCGCATTGCCGCCTTGGCGCGCTCCGCGCTGCTGGCGGCCGAGCGCGTGCTGATCCCGGTGCAGCCCAGTCCCTATGACCTGTGGGCCAGCGCCGAGATGGTCGCGCTGATTCGCGAGGCGCAGGTGTTTCGGCCTGCGCTGCGCGCGGAAGTGCATCAACGCATCGTCTTCGCCGACAGCGTGGCTGCTGGCCGGCTTGCACGCGAGACGGCGCCGGACAGCGCCGCCGCCCGCGAAATCACAGCCCTGGTGGACGAACTGTTGCGGTGGACGCCATGACCGCAAAGCCGCCACCGAACGGCAAACGCACGGCCAAGCGCGTCGGCATCGGCGCGCGTCCGCCCGCGAATCCGCACGCCGAGGCGTGGATTCGCCAGGGCGACGCCGATGCGCTGGGCAAGGGCGACCTCTACACCGCCCGCCTGACCCTCGACATCACGCCCGCGATGCGGGCGCGCATCAAGGTATCGGCCTTCACGCAAGGCGTGACCGTCGCCGACCTGCTGCGCGGCCTGCTGGAGCGGGAGTTTCCAGAACACCGCAGGGAGAACACGCCATGAATGCATCCGCTTCGCCTGCCCCCGCGCCTGTTGCTTTCGCGGCCACGGCCGCGCTCGCAGCACCATCCGTCCAGTCTGCCAGCGCGCCGCTAACGCGCGTGGCGCTGGCCTACATCGAACCGCGCTTCAAGCTCTACCTGCGTTTCGGCGAACCTGCGCGCACGCTCCAGCTCGACCGCTGGCGGCGCTGCGCGGTGTTCCTGCCGGGTGCCATGTTCTGCCGCATCCGCTGGCATGCCAACGACTACGGCACGATCCGCTGGCAGCTCATGGTGATGCAGGCTTGCACGCCGTTCGATGCGGCGCAGCGCATCCCCGGCGTGCAGCCTGGCGCGCGCCTGCTGCTGCACGCCGAAGGGGAGAACCAGGTGCGCGCCGTGCTGGAGCGCATCGACGCCATCGAGGCGCTGGGCATCGCGCCTATCGGTGCGTCGCCCGCGTACTGGCGCACGCTCGCCAACCGGCTCGCCGCGCGCCTGCCGTTGCCCGAATACACCGCCGAGCGGCACGCCGCCTGGCTGACCGGGAGGGCGCTGCCATGACCGCCGTTTCCCCTGCCGGCACCGAGCCGCGTCCTCGCGCGCCCCGCGCACGTTTGCGCGCTCGCCTCGTGCTGGCGAGCCTGTCCGCCTGTGGCCTCGCGGCGCTGGCCTGGGCGTCCTTCGTGCATCCGATGCCGCGTCTGATCTACAACCCGTCCGACAGCGTGGCGGTAGGCTGGTATCGCGTCGATCCACAGGAGCACGGCACCGGCTCGCTGCCACGTCCTTTGTCCGTAGGCAGCATCGTCCTGACCACGCTGCCGCCAGATGCCGCCGCGCTGGCTGCGCAGCGCGGCTACCTGCCGGCGCGCGTGCCGCTGCTCAAGCGTGTGGGCGCCGTCGCGCCGCAGGAGGTGTGCATCACTGGCCGCGTTGTCCGCATCGACAGCGTGCCTTCGGCCGCCGTGCTGCCCGCTGACCGCTGGCGCCGGCCGCTGCCATCCTGGCAGCAATGCCGCCGCCTTGAACCCGGCGAACTGTTCCTCTTGAGTGTGACCAACCCGGCGTCGTTCGACAGCCGGTATTTCGGGCCGGTCAGCGCATCCGCCGTGATCGGCGTGGCGCATCCGGTCTGGCTGGAGTCACGCCCATGATGGCCGCCGACTCGCTGCACGTTGCCGTGCATCTTGTCGTGCCATCGGGCGTGACGTTCTGCTGTTCGTCGGCGTGTCGTCGCGCGTGCAGTGCGGGTGCATTCTTACCGCACTTCACGCTGCCTCCGGCGCAGCCGTCCCATGTGCAGGCGTCTTGCCTCGAACGCGCCCGGCCTGCGGCCCTCATCGCGCTTGTTCGCGCGTTCGCCGGCGCGCTGGCTGCTCGCGCAGCGCCGCCGGGCCGCCGCTGCCCGGAGCGCCAGCGAAGGGCAAAAGCGGAAGGCAAGACAAAAGGACGCGGCACCGGGCCGCGTCGAAAGCCTGTCTGCACATGGGGGTGGCGCGGCACGGAGCGGCTTCGCCACCGTGCCGTGTGGGGCGCGAGGCCCGCGCCAATGCAGGCATATCCGCGTGCTTCGCACGACCGGGCGCGCCAGAGCTTGCAGGGAGCGCAGCCATGACCGACCGCCGCGACGACGATTTCCGCATCCGCCCCAATGCCCCGAAGAACCGAGGCCAGGGCTTCGTTTCCAAGGTGCTCCAGCAGGCAGGCAAGGCCAGCAGCGGCAAGTCCTCGGTGCGCCGTCCTGGGACGGCTGGGGGCACCGGGAGGGGCACTGGCCAGCGGCCCGGCTCGCGCCTGGGGCGCGGCCACACGGCGGCGCGCTTCGCCGGGGCGAAGCTGACGCCCATGTCGCGGCGCGTGACCATCAAGACCCTGCTGGTCAACCAGCGCCAGGTCAGCCCGCAGTCGCTCGCCAAGCACCTGCGCTACATCGAGCGCGATGGCGTGGGCCGCGATGGCGAGCCGGGCCAAGCCTACGGGCCGCAGACCGATGCCGCCGACCTCGACACCTTCAAGGAACGCTGCGCCGATGACCGACACCATTTCCGCTTCATCCTCTCGGCCGAGGATGGCGCGGAGCTGGAAGACCTGCGCACCTATACGCGGCACCTCATGGGCCGCATGGAGGCCGACTTGGGTACGGGCCTCGATTGGGTGGCCGTCAACCACTGGAACACCGACAACCCGCACACGCACATCGTCGTGCGCGGGCGCGACGACACCGGCAAAGACCTCATCATCGCGGGCGACTACATCGCCGATGGCTTCCGCCATCGCGCCGCCGAGCTGGCGACCGAATGGCTGGGGCCGCGTACCGAGCTGGAGATCCAGCAGACCTTGCAGCGCGAGGTGGAGCAAGAGCGGTGGACGAGCCTGGATCGCACCCTGCAACGCGAGGCCGGCGAGGACGGCCGAGTGCAGATCGAATGCTTCAACGAACCGCAGCTGCAACGCCAGCGCCTGCTGCTGATCGGCCGGCTGCAACGCTTGCAGCGCCTGGGCCTGGCCGACGAAATGCAGCCCGGCACCTGGGCCGTCCATGCCGACGCGGAAAAGACCCTGCGCGCCCTGGGCGAGCGTGGCGACATCATCCGCACCATGCAGCGTGCCATGCGCGGCGAGCCGCGCGAGCTGGCGGTATTCGAGCCGCGCGAGGATGGCCGAACCATTCTCGGCCGCGTGGCCGCGAAGGGGCTGGCCGACGAGCTGCGCGACCGGGGTTATCTGGTCATTGACGGGGCGGATGGCAAAGCCCACTACGTCGCGCTCAACGCCCGCGACGAGCTGGCGAACTACCCAGCCGGTGCCGTGGTGGAGGTGAAGGGATCGGCCGACGTGCGCGCGGCCGACAAGAACATCGCCGCGCTGGCGAGCGATGGCCTGTACCGCACCGACCACCACCTCGCCATCGCGCAGGGTCAGGCCATGCCCGGCCGCGATCCACAGGAAGTCGTCTCAGCCCATGTCCGTCGGCTGGAAGCCTTGCGCCGCGCCGGCATTGTGGAGCGCGTGGCCGAAGGTCTATGGAAGGTGCCGGACGATCTGCCCGAGCAGGGCCGCCGCTACGACGCGCAGCGCCTGGGCGGCGTGGCCGTGGAGCTGAAATCGCACCTGCCCATCGAGCGGCAGGCCCGAGTGATCGGGGCCACCTGGCTCGACCAGCAGTTGATCGGCGGCGGCTCGGGTCTGGGCGACCTGGGCTTTGGCGGCGAGGCCAAGCAGGCGATGCAGCAGCGCGCCGACTTCCTGGCCGAACAGGGACTGGCCGAGCGGCGCGGGCAGCGCGTGATCCTGGCGCGCAACCTGCTGGGCACGCTGCGCAACCGGGAGCTGGCGCAGGCCGCGAAGGACATTGCCGCCGACACCGGCCTGGAGCATCGGCCCGTGTCCGACGGCCAGCGCGTGGCTGGCATCTACCGGCGCTCCGTCATGCTCGCCAGCGGACGCTACGCCATGCTCGATGACGGCATGGGGTTCAGCCTGGTGCCGTGGAAACCAATAATCGAACAAAGGCTGGGACAGCAACTCACCGCCACCGTGCGCAACGGTGGAGTGTCTTGGGGATTTGGCCGGGAGCGTGGTTTAGCGTGACGTAAGCATCAATCAGCATCTTCGCGCAGCGGATTTCTGATGGATCTAAGGGAGAACTGCTTCGGTGTGACGCCGAAAGTTGCACTGAATTTATCTATGAATCTGCTTGCTCCATCGTATCCGAGCGTATACGCGATGCTGGTCACGCTATGCCCCGCTGCCAACAATTGCACAGCCCGCTGCATGCGAGCGGCATCACGCCACTCCACGATTGACATCCCAGTCTCCGCCCGAAACTGGCGCGTGAGACTTCGCCTGGACATGAATGCTAGCGCGGCCATGTCGTCAAGAGAATTTGCTACTGCCAAGTCATCAATAATTTTTCTTGCGATATCCGCGAGCCTAGAAGTCTTAGGGTACGGCAAGCACATAGGCTGGGGCGGGAGCAAACCCAACTCATCGACGAGGGCCTCTAGCAGACGAAGCTCACGTTTGTCGCTCGCGGTGGACACTCCGCTCCCAGGCAATCTTTCAAGGATTGCGGCTGATAAGGCACTTTGCCTGAAGGCCGTCGGCCGGCCAGGGAGGTCCAAAGATAGCTCAGGGGCAAGATGGCCCACCCAGCCTGACATTGTCCCGTGAACACGTGCGCTGTGTGTCACCTCGGGTGGTATCCACCCAATTTGCCCAGGCGCTACTAGCCACGTTTCATGGGCTGTTGCGACAATCATTGAGCCTTCTGCCACCACGTAGAGTTGACCTTCGCGGTGAGTGTGCGGGGGCATCTCCACATCGGAGACCTGTGTTTGATGGCTTAGGGAAAACAAGACGTCCTCGCCAACGCGTGAACCACCAGTGGATAGCATCTTTTGGCCCGATACGCATACTTATTGACCCAGTGAGTGTATCAGGCAACATCGTTCGGAGCGATCATGGACGTCCTGCGAATAGTTGGAAAATGCTATGCAACTGGATATGGATTTGTGCAGCCAGCACCTAAAAACGGTTACTCAACTACTAAGAGAAAATCCAGCAGAAAGAAACCTTCGAGATGCAGGGGGAATGATTTCCTACGTCAAAGAAGCCAACTCTCGGGCGTGCTCTTTACTCAAGACCGCACTGGCAGAGGCATACCCGGATATTTCTTGGGGATATTCTGAGCGCACAGGTGCGTCGTTCAGCAACGGCTCGGGTTCCGGGGCGTCCTGGATCTATGATCCAATTGACGGCGCATACCATTATCTTATGGGTCTCCCGTTGTGGTCGTCGTCTCTCGCGCTGGTAGTGAATGGAGAAACCAGGGCTGCTTTTGTCTACGATCCTGTCCTGGACGAAATGTTCACAGCGGTCAAAGGCGAACAGGCGTCACTGAATGGAAGAGAAATTAGATCGTCAGATCGAAAGCTGCTTGAAGCCGCAGTTGTCGCTACGACGATGCCATCTTTTAAATTCGACGGAAGGGATGCAACCGACGCGACCATTGCGTCTATACAGAAGGTCGTCCCGGCTGTGTTTTCCTTACGGATTATGGCGTCGTCATCACTTCAGCTTGCATATGTTGCGGCGGGAAGACTCGACGCCTACTGGTCTATGGATGGTGACGTAGAGGACTGGCTGGCAGGTGCGCTTTTGGCTGAAGAGGCCGGCGCATTGGTCACTAATGCAGAATCAGGAAATTTCACGATTGGGGATAAATCAATTGTCGCGTCAGGGCAGAACCTATCCACACAAATTGCACATTTGCTAGGGAAACGCTGAATAATTCCGGCGGTTTGCCGATCCCGCTATCATAGCGTCAGTCGAAATCAACCGGTGTGATGGAACCATGAAACAAACCTCGTTCGCCCAAGCCGAGTATGCCCACAAGAAAAAGACAACTCGCCGGGAGCGCTTTCTGGCGGAGATGGAGCAACTGGTTCCGTGGGAGCGTCTGACCGAGGTGGTCAAGCCGGTTTATGGCACCCACAAGCGTGGACGCCCACCGATTGGTGCCGAACGGATGTTGCGGATTTATTGTTTGCAGCAATGGTATGGCTTGGCGGACGAAGCGCTGGAAGACGCGATCTACGACAGTCAGGCGCTACGCAACTTCGTGGGGATTGATCTGGCGGTGGAGTCGGTGCCGGATGCCACCACGCTGCTCAAGTTTCGCCGCTTGCTGGAGAAGCATGAGCTGACGCAGAAGTTGTTTGCCGAAGTGAACGCCCTGCTGGAGGAACGAGGCCTGCTGATGCGGGAAGGTACGATCGTGGACGCCACCTTGATTGCCGCCGCGCCCTCGACCAAGAACCGCGCCAAGGAGCGCGATCAGGAGATGCATCAAACCAAGAAAGGCAATCAATGGTACTTCGGCATGAAAGCCCATATTGGTGTGGATGCCGCCTCCGGTCTGGTGCATCGTTTGGTCGGAACGGCGGCGAATGTGTCGGATATCAGCCAGACCGGAAACCTGCTACACGGCCAGGAGCAAGAGGTTTACGCGGATGCCGGCTATGTGGGTGTGGAAAAGCGCGAAGAGCTGAAAGACCTCCCCGTGGATTGGCGGGTTGCCCGCAAGCGGGGACAAGTCAAGGCGCTGCCGGAGGGGCCACGGAAGGAGTTGGTCAAACAGGTGGAGCGCGCCAAGGCGCAGATCCGGGCCAAGGTTGAGCATCCTTTCCATGTGATCAAGAATCTCTTTCGCCACCGCAAGGTGCGTTATCGGGGTCTGTTAAAAAACACCGCGCAGTTGTTCAGTCTGTTTGCGTTGGCGAACTTGGTGCTGGCAAAGTAAGGGAGCGCGCGGTGCGGATGGTGTTCGAGCATCGAGGCGAGCATGGGTCACAGTGGGCGGCGATCCAGTCGATCGCGGGCAAAATCGGCTGCAAGGCCGAGACGCTGCGGCTGTGGGTTAGGCGGCATGAGCGGGACCACGGACTGCGGCCCGGCGTGACGACGGCCGAGCAGGACCGGATCAAGCAGCTGGAGCGCGAGAATCGCGAGCTACGGCAGGCCAACGAGATCCTGCGCAAGGCCAGCGCGTATTTTGCCCAGGCGGAGCTCGACCGCCGGTTCAAGCCATGACGGCGTTCATCGACGCGCACCGCGCGGTGTACGGGGTCGAGCCGATCTGCAAGGTGTTGCCGATCGCCCCGTCGACGTACTACGCACAGGCGGCGCGCCGGGACGAGCCGTCGAATCGCTCGCTGCGCGACGCGGCGCTGTGCGCCGAGATTCGTCGCGTCTTCGACGAGAACAGGCAGGTGTATGGCGTGCGCAAGGTCTGGAAGCAGCTGCGACGTGAAGGTTTCGATGTGGCCCGTTGCACGGTGGCGCGGCTGATGCGGCGTCTGGGCCTGCGCGGCGTGGTGCGCGGCAAGGTCGTGAAGACCACGATCAGCGACAAGGCCACGCCCTGTCCGCGCGACCAGGTGAACCGGCAGTTCAAGGCCGCGCGGCCGGACGCGCTGTGGGTGGCCGACTTCACCTACGTCTCGACCTGGGCCGGCTTCGTGTACGTGGCCTTCGTCATCGACGTGTTTGCGCGCCGGATCGTCGGCTGGAAGGTGTCGGCCTCGGCGCGCACGGACTTCGTGCTCGACGCGCTGGAGCAGGCCTTGCATGCGCGCCGGCCCACCGAAGGCGGGCTGATCCACCACAGCGATCGCGGCGTGCAGTACGTCTCCATTCGCTACACCGAGCGATTGGCCGAGGCCGGCATCGAGCCCTCGGTGGGCAGCGTCGGCGACTCCTACGACAACGCACTCGCCGAGACGATCAACGGGCTGTACAAGGCCGAAGTCATTCACCGGCGCTCGTGGAAGAATCTGGAGGCGGTCGAACTGGCCACGCTCGATTGGGTGGACTGGTTCAACCATCGCAGACTGCTGGGACCGATCGGGGACATCCCGCCAGCAGAAGCTGAAGCGGCTTACTATCGGCAACAGGCCGCGCTGCCCTTGGCAGCGTGACTCAAACCAAACAGCCTCCGGGATTCCCGGGGCGGTTCACTCTCTTACAGAAAGTGATATAACCAAAGGTGACCAACATGCGTGCATTGATCGCGACTGGAAACATTGACCGTTTAGTAGAAATGGGAGAGGTGGCTGTGCCCTCACCATCTGAACACGAAATTCTGGTAGAGGTGGAGGCATTCTCACTTAATCGGCCCGACTTCCTGTGGCTCGCCGCACCTGGCTCGCAGTGGCGCGTTGGGATCGACTTCGTTGGACGCGTTACTGAACCGGCGCGCGATGGGACAGGCCCCGCACGAGGGGACAGGGTCATGGTTCATGCGCCCCATGGCGGTGGCGGCGCGGAATTTGCAGTCGCACACGCGCGGCAGGCGGTCACGCTCCCCGCTGAAATCAGCAATCCCGTAGCGGCGGCACTCCCCTTAGCTGGCCTGGTTGCCTTGCGCTTGGTAAGAGAGGCCGGCATTCGTCGAGGGCATCGTGTCTTAATCACCGGGGCAACGGGCGGCGTAGGTCATTTGGCTGTCCAACTCGCGTTGAATATCGGCGCAACAGTAACAGCTCTGGCTCGACCCATCGAGAAGACAGACAGCATTGAGGCACGCGGGGCCAGAGTCATCCATTCGCTCGATGATGTATCAGAACCGTTTGACGTAATTCTCGAATCGATTGGTGGAGATACTTTAACTCAGGCCCTCCTGAAACTGTCACACAAGGGCTTGGTTATGTGGTTCGGTGCCGCCAGTGGACAGGCAGCCAGTATCGACTTTTTCAGCTTCTTCCCTGATCGCTCGAGTTTCACCATAAAGCACTTCGTCTATAATGAAGTTGGCGGGGATGATTACTTAGACCTTAGCCATCTTGTCGATCTCGTGACCAAAAACGTTCTAACTATCGATGTTTCCAGAGAAGCCAGCTGGAGCCAGACCTCTGAGATATTAAATGCAATCAAACTGGGAGCAGTGGCGGGAAAGTCAGTTTTGATAGTCAAGAACTGATAATGAATACTGCAGACCAGGCATTGTACCGCGTTATTTTCTACGTACGTCGAACCCCAGACCTGTGTTTGATGGCTTAGGGAAAACAAGACGTCCTCGCCAACGCGTGAACCACCAGTGGATAGCATCTTTTGGCCCGATACGCATACTTATTGACCCAGTGAGTGTATCAGGCAACATCGTTCGGAGCGATCATGGACGTCCTGCGAATAGTTGGAAAATGCTATGCAACTGGATATGGATTTGTGCAGCCAGCACCTAAAAACGGTTACTCAACTACTAAGAGAAAATCCAGCAGAAAGAAACCTTCGAGATGCAGGGGGAATGATTTCCTACGTCAAAGAAGCCAACTCTCGGGCGTGCTCTTTACTCAAGACCGCACTGGCAGAGGCATACCCGGATATTTCTTGGGGATATTCTGAGCGCACAGGTGCGTCGTTCAGCAACGGCTCGGGTTCCGGGGCGTCCTGGATCTATGATCCAATTGACGGCGCATACCATTATCTTATGGGTCTCCCGTTGTGGTCGTCGTCTCTCGCGCTGGTAGTGAATGGAGAAACCAGGGCTGCTTTTGTCTACGATCCTGTCCTGGACGAAATGTTCACAGCGGTCAAAGGCGAACAGGCGTCACTGAATGGAAGAGAAATTAGATCGTCAGATCGAAAGCTGCTTGAAGCCGCAGTTGTCGCTACGACGATGCCATCTTTTAAATTCGACGGAAGGGATGCAACCGACGCGACCATTGCGTCTATACAGAAGGTCGTCCCGGCTGTGTTTTCCTTACGGATTATGGCGTCGTCATCACTTCAGCTTGCATATGTTGCGGCGGGAAGACTCGACGCCTACTGGTCTATGGATGGTGACGTAGAGGACTGGCTGGCAGGTGCGCTTTTGGCTGAAGAGGCCGGCGCATTGGTCACTAATGCAGAATCAGGAAATTTCACGATTGGGGATAAATCAATTGTCGCGTCAGGGCAGAACCTATCCACACAAATTGCACATTTGCTAAAAAAAGAAACGGAACCCGATAATGGCGGATAGAAAATATGGAGAGCCTGCACCCCCAACTAGCGACAGGATTTCGGGCGCAGATTGGTATGGGCAAGAGTTGCTAAGAAAAGAATATAGCAATACGCTTTTTGTCGACATTGACTTAACTGAAGTGCAGTCCAGTGGCTGCGTCTTTAATGAATGTACCTTCCGGCGAGCACGCTTTAACGCATCGATCCACAAAGACAGCGCTTTTGTAAATTGCACGTTTGTGTCGTGCAATTTCTTCGACAGCAAGTTCTTGGAATGTAAACTCTTGGGCAGCATGTTTGATGACTGCCAATTTCACCACATGCAAGTCATCGGAGGCGATTGGGGCTTTGTGGGATTACCCGGTGCCGATTTGAGCCGAGCATCGCTCTTGGGTATCAGGTTGAGGGAGGCCGACCTCACAGGGGCAAGATGCCAAGGTGGAACAATTCGCGACACAGACTTATCGGGTGCTTGGCTGCATAGTGCGGATTTTTCCGAATGTGACCTTAGAGGAAGTGATCTGAGTTCTTTGGAGCCGGAAAACGTTCAGCTTAAAGGCGCAATTATTACGATCGACCAAACAATAATTGTTGCTCAAGCTCTTGGGTTTGAGGTTAGAGTTGATTAGGGTATTTTCATCCGCTGTGGAATTGGTTTTCGCAATTCTATGTTAGCTCTCCGCAAGAAGGTCACTCATTGCGTTAGCTAGACATCTGAATACCGCTGTTACTCGCGCTATATTTCGCGAGCTTTCAGGCATTGCAATCCACACATCTACATCCAGGTTGAAATCCTGCTCAAGCACACGGGTGAGCTGATAACGCTTGGCAAGCATGCTATGGCACGGCCCTATGCCAAGACCTGATCGAACCGCTGCCAACTGTGCTAAATGATTGTCAGCCCTGAGGACTACTTTCGGACTATGAGATGGATATCCGAGCTGCAAAAGAGTTGCCCAGTCGTCTGATGCTCTATCTGGCGTAATCAATGGGCACTCCCGGAGCTGCTCAAGGCTCCTTGGCTCTCCGTTTGCCTCAAGAAATTCAGGCTTAGCATAGAGGCCGACTTTGGAAACTCCAAGACGTCGAGCAATCAAAGAATCATGAGTCGGCTTTACGGTTCTAATGGCTATATCAGCCTCGTGCTCGATCAAATCCTCGACTCGATCAGAAAGTGCCAACTCGATCGACAGCATAGGGTGATCTGTCCGCAATGACTCCAGCATAGTGGGAAGAAGTTCGACACCCAACAGTTCGCTGGCTGCAAGGCGAACAGTGCCTGCAAGTGCATTGGCGTCTGCACTGACCCCACGTTGAAAAGCGGAAGACGCTCGTTCCATAGCCTCTAAATGGGGAACAAGGTCGAGTGCTGTCTGTGTGGGTACAACCGCGGCAGCGCAGCGAGTAAAAAGCGCTACCCCCAAGGCGATTTCTAGGGCTTCAATGCGCCTTCGAATTGTCGGCTGGCTTACGCCAAGAACGCGAGCAGCGCCCAGAAGGCTGCCCGCTCTTAGCACCGCAAGCAAGATGCGCTGGTCGTCCCAGTAGGGTACAGGCATGGTGAACAAAACTGTCTAGTAAGAGGTTCAATCTTAACAATATCAATCTTCTGGTTTACCCGGCAACATAACTATTTTCGTGAGCAAACGTGCCATGTCTGTAATTGTCAATGTCTTCAATCTTGAGCCCGAACCTCTTCCGGCGCCCTACGCACCTACGGGCGCAGGCGCCGTTTGCTATGAGCCACGGTTGGCCCGCTTAGCCGGCACGCCTGGTAGCAGCAGACTCGGTGCCAACTTGCTCGTTCTTGCGCCCGGGAAATGCGCTTTTCCCTTTCATTCGCATAGAGGAAGCGACGAGCTTTTCTTCATTATTTCTGGTAGCGGAGTGCTCCGCTACGGGGAAAAGGCATATCCAATTCGCGAGGGCGATTTCATTTCATGTCATGCCGGCGGCCCAGAAACAGCGCATCAAATTCGCAACGACGGCACCGAAGAATTGCGTTACATAGCCATAGGCACTAACCCAACAATCGACATTGTGGAGTACCCGGATACAAATAAATTCAAATCACACACTCTTCCCGGCGAGGCGGCTGCATTTGATGAAATAGCTCGCGTCGGTCAGGGCGGAGATTATTGGGATGTAGCCAAGGAGTAGTTTTGTGTACTTATCAATTAAAACCATTCACGTCTTGATGGCGATAGTTTCTGTCGGGAGCATGATGGCGCTTCCGGTGCTGGCATATACGCGACCAAAAATGGCCTCGGCAGATTGGCAAAGGGCAACGACTCTAATTAGTCGAATGATATCCATCAGCGGAATCGCGCTGACCCTATCTGGCTTTGCGCTGGTGAGCGTGATTGGCTGGGAAATAATGGCGTCACCTTGGTTAATTGCGTCATTAACTCTCATTGCGCTTGGATTGGTAGCCGGCAAATCAAGAAGAAGTGAGTGGCTGGAAAGCCAAATGCGCCGACACGTACCAGGGCGGCTGGGCGGGATTTTGATATCCAGCGTAAAGCCGGCGCTCTTCTTGGCAGTAGCTGCCCTTATGACGATCAAGCCCGTGTGACGTGAAGCCTTGAGCGGCAAATAGAAGAGCAGGTTGCAAGGCTTGACTGATACGAATGACCTCAGGGCGCGATTCCCTACGGCGGGCTTGTATGGATCTTAGGCATTTTAGGTACTTTATTGCCGTAGCCGAAGAGCTGCATTTTGCCCGTGCCGCGGAAAGACTGCATATCGAGCAATCGCCGCTATCGCGAGCCATAAAAGAACTAGAAGAAGAGTTGGGGGTGACACTCTTCTCACGTACCACGCGCAGCACTAGATTGACTCGCGTGGGGCAACTTTTTTTGGAGAGCGCATACAGGGTGATGGCTGCCTTTCAACAAGCCCAGGACAGTGTCAAGGCTGTCGCCAACGGCTTCCAGGGACAACTGCGCATTGCGTTATCGGATGGCATCACACCGTCGCGTCTACCGATATTGCTTGCGCTCTGTCGGCAAGAAGAGCCGGAAATTGAACTCCGGTTTTTTGAGGTGACGCTTTCGCAACAGATAAAAGGCCTTCAAAATGATTTGTATGACGTCGGCTTCGCGCAGTCCGATGAAGTCGGCGATGGAATTGTGGCAATACCTGTGTGGAGCGATGCGCTTATGGTGGCAGTGCCGGCCCGACACCCACTTCTGGCTCACAAGCGAATACCTTTGGATGAGCTATTGCGCTATCCGTTGGTCCTCTGCGATCCGCAGATCTGCGAAGGTCACGCAAAGCACGTTGATAGAGTGTTACGTCAGGCAGACATGGAGCCGCTGATTGCTGAACGGGTTGCTACTGGCAATTTAATGATGGCGCTGGTATCGGCTGGCTTTGCGTTAGCACTGACGGGCGCGACTCATATTGCTGCGAGCCGTGAACCAGGTGTCGTAGCACGACCACTGGCTTCGCGCGTGCCACCATTGACGACCTACCTGCTTCACACCGAAGGCGAACCCTCAGATGTATTGGCTCGCTTTATTGAGCGCGTGCAAGCCATCGAAGTACCTGATACCCCTCGATCCGCAATGGGCCACCGCCCCAATCCACCCGAGGAAGCTGTGCCATGAAGAAGATCGTTCCGCTGTTGCTAGGTGTCGCCTTGACTGCCTGCGGCCAATCTGAGGTGCCTCAGAAGGCCAATACGTCGGAGGCGGATATTGCAACGGTGGAAGAACTGGCGGCCAATCCCGAACGGCTTAAAGAACTGCGCCAGCAGTGCAAAACCGACCGCCCCAAGGTGGGAGACGTGCTCTGCAATCGAGTGGCGGAAGCCACGCGCAAGCGATTCTATGGGGACGGCGAAACGCCCTATACACCGCCGAAAGAGTCGCCAAAGTTCTGACTGTTGGTCGCTCGCCGATTCGCCTTCACTTTTTTTCTCGACACGCCGCAATGCGCCCGCGCTTGCGGCGTTTTTCTTTGGCTCGCCACCGCACTCATTCTTTCTTTTTCCTCGACCTTTCTGCTCTAAACGGTCTTTGACCGGCACTGACCCGGCACCGATTCTGACGCTTGCGGCACGTCCTTGTGCCGCGCTTTCCATGAGGAAAAAGCGCAGGAGAAATCGGAGGCTAGGTCATGCAAGGGACGAACGTGCTGTTCGGTCAGATTGCCGTGGTATTCGGCATCGTGATCGCCGGCGTGTGGGGCGCCACACAATGGACAGCAGCCGCCCTTGGCTATCAGCTACGCCTTGGCTCGCCCTGGTTCGATCTTCTTGGCAGGCCGATCTACCACCCGTGGAAGCTGTTTGAGTGGTGGTTCTTCTTCGGTGCCTATGCGCCGGAGGTCTTCGACACCGGCGGTGCCATTGCCGGCGCCAGCGGCATGGTCGCGGTGGTCGTCGCCATTGCCATGTCGGTATGGCGCTCGCGTCAAGCGCGCCTGGTCACGACCTACGGCTCTGCGCGCTGGGCGAACGCGCAGGACATTCGCCAGGCCGGCCTCACGCAGCCTGCCGGCGTGTTCCTGGGCCAGCATGATCGGCAGTACCTCCGTCACGAAGGCCCAGAACACGTCCTGACCTTCGCGCCCACGCGCTCGGGTAAAGGTGTCGGCCTGGTGGTGCCGACGCTCCTATCCTGGCCGGCCTCGGCCGTCATCCACGACATCAAGGGCGAGAACTGGCAGATCACCGCAGGCTGGCGCTCACGTTTCTCGCATTGCCTGCTGTTCAACCCAACCGATGCGAAGTCGGCAGCCTACAACCCGCTGCTGGAGGTGCGGCGCGGTGCGCATGAAGTGCGCGACGTGCAGAACATCGCGGACATTCTGGTCGATCCCGAAGGCGCGCTGGAGAAGCGCAACCATTGGGAGAAGACCTCGCACGCGCTGCTGGTCGGGGCCATCCTGCACGTGCTCTACGCGGGTGCAGACAAGACGCTGCGCGGCGTCGCCAACTTCCTCTCCGACCCGGCCAGCCCGTTCGAGCTGACCTTGCACCGGATGATGACCACGCCCCACCTGGGCGATGGGCCGCATCCGGTCGTGGCCTCGGCGGCGCGCGAAGTGCTCAACAAATCGGACAACGAGCGTTCCGGCGTGTTGAGCACCGCCATGTCGTTCCTCGGCCTCTACCGTGATCCCACGGTGGCCGAAGTCACGTCGCGCTGCGACTGGCGCATCGCTGACCTGATCGCGGCCGAGCATCCGGTATCGCTGTATCTGGTGGTGCCGCCTTCGGACATATCGCGGACGAAGCCGCTCATTCGTCTGATCCTCAACCAGATCGGGCGGCGCCTCACCGAATCGCTCGATGGTTCCGATGGCATCGCGCGCCGCCACAAGCTGCTGCTGATGCTCGACGAGTTCCCGGCGCTGGGGCGCCTGGACTTCTTCGAGACGGCGCTGGCCTTCATGGCGGGCTACGGCATCCGCAGCTTCCTGATCGCGCAGTCGCTCAACCAGATCGACAAAGCCTACGGCCAGAACCATTCGATTCTAGACAACTGCCATGTGCGCGTGACGTTCGCAACGAACGACGAGCGCACCGCCAAGCGGATTTCCGAGACGCTGGGTACGGCCACCGAGCTGCGCGCCCAGCGCAACTACGCGGGCCACCGGCTCGCGCCGTGGCTGGGCCACCTGATGGTGTCGCGCCAGGAAACCGCGCGCCCGCTGCTGACGCCGGGCGAAGTCATGCAGCTTCCGCCCGACGAGGCCGTGGTGATGGTGTCCAGCGTGGCGCCGATCAAGGCGAAGAAGCTGCGCTACTACGCGGATGCCAATTTCAAGCGTCGCGTGCTGCCGCCGCCCGCGCTGGCGGACGGGCAGTATGCCGACGCGCCGCCGGCACGCGCCGACGACTGGAGCGGGCTGGCGATTCCTGCCGTGCCTGCCGCACCAGCCACGGCATCCGCCGATGGCCTGGAGAACTTGGGTACGGCTGACGACGGCGGCCCGCGCCGCCAGCCCGAGCTATCCGAAACCGTCGCCTACGACCCCGAGTTGGCCGCTCCCGCGGCCGACCTTGGGCTGCTCGATGACGACGACGACCTACCGCTTCCGCTTCCTCGCCAGCTCGATCCAGCCATGCAGCGCACGGCCCGGCTGGCTTCCCTCGACCCCAACGACGGAATCGAGCTATGAGCCACTATCGCCTGAACCTCTTTATCCAGCCCGAGCACGCCAAGCGGCTCGACGAACTTGCCGCCAAGAAAGGCGTGTCCAAGTCATCCATCGTCGCGGCGGCGCTCGCATCGTGGCTGTCGCCCGATGCCGCCGACCAGCGCGAGGCAGCCATCGCCAAGCGGCTTGATCGCCTATCGCGCCAGGCCGAGCGCATGGAGCGCGACCAGAACATCCAGATCGAGACGCTGGCGCTGTTTATTCGCTACTACCTCACGGTCAGCACACCAGTCCCCGAGGCGCACCAAGAGGCCGCACGCGCCCAGGGCAAGGCGCGGTTCGAGCAGTTCGTTGAGCATTTGGGCCGTCACCTGCTGCGGGGCCGGAGCCTGGTGCGCGACGTGGTGGAGGAACTGCATCCCGACCCAATGAGGATGGAAGACGCGGCGGCAGCCGCGCAAGCGCAGGAGCGTGCGTCATGAGCGCCGTTCCGCAGTCCATGAGTGCCACGTCGCTCGACCGCCGCATCCAGATGCTGCGCACGGCAATGGGGCCGCTGATCGCCGCCGCGCTCGAAGACCCGGACGTGGTGGAGGTGATGCTGAATCCTGATCGCACCCTGTGGGTGGATCGGCTTTCCAGTGGACGCGCGCCGATGGGCGTGGAACTGCCCGAGGCGGACGGCGAACGAATCATCCGCCTGGTCGCGGCCCACGTTGGTGCAGAAGTCCATCGCGGCCAGCCGCTGCTGTCCGCCGAGTTGCCCGAAACGGGCGAACGGTTCGAGGGCATCTTGCCACCGGCAGCGCCAGGGCCGGCCTTCGCGCTGCGCAAGCGCGCCATCGGCGTGATCCCGCTGGAGCGGTACGTCATCGACGGGATGATGACCAGCGCCCAGGCGGGCTTTCTCGTTCGCGCCGTGCGCGAGCGGCAGAACGTCTTGATCGCTGGCGCCACCAGCAGCGGCAAGACCACGCTCGCCAATGCCTTGCTCGCGGAAATCGCCGCCACCGGCGACCGCGTGCTGGTGCTCGAAGACACGGTGGAACTGCAATGCGCGGCCCGCGACCACGTTCCGCTGCGCACGCGCGTAGGCGTGGTGTCCATGACGGAGCTGGTGCGCTCGTCCATGCGTCTGCGGCCAGATCGCGTCGTCGTCGGTGAAGTGCGCGGCGCCGAGGCGCTGGATCTCATCAAAGTGTGGGGCACCGGCCATCCGGGCGGCATCGCAACGATCCACGCCGGTTCCGCGCTTGGCGCGCTGCTGCGCTTGGAGCAACTGATTCTCGAAGTGGCGGTGAACCCGCCGCGTGCGCTGATCGCAGAGGCGGTCAACGTGGTGATCCACATCGCCGGGCGCGGACGCAAGCGCCGCATCGAGAGCATCGCTCGCGTTGTCGGCTTCGACGGCGTGGGCTACCAACTGGCGGACGCGCTGGAAACGCCGTTTCCCGAGCTGCCGCCACTTCCCAATGCCGCACCCGCTGCGGCGACTTCCCCAACCCCTGACTCACTTGGAGAACTGCCATGACGCATATGACCATTCCTGCTTTCCGTTTTTCTGTAAATCCGGCTTTGCGTCTTGCGCGGCTGCGCTGCCTGGCCCGCCCTGCGGGGCAAGGGCTGCTGCTGGCCGCGCTGCTGCTGTTCCTGGCCGGAACCGCGCAGGCCGCCGGTTCCTCGATGCCGTGGGAAGGCCCCTTGCAGTCGATTCTGGAGTCGATTCAAGGGCCGGTGGCACGCATCGTCGCGGTCATCATCATCATTGCCACCGGCCTTGCGCTCGCCTTCGGCGACACGTCCGGCGGCTTCCGCAAGCTGATCCAGATCGTCTTCGGTCTGTCCATCGCCTTCGCGGCTTCGAGCTTCTTCCTGTCGTTCTTCAGCTTCTCCGGCGGGGCGGTCGTATGAATGGCCCGGACACCTTTGCGGACGGCTTCGAGGTGCCGCTGCATCGCGCGCTGACCGAGCCGATTCTGCTGGGCGGTGCGCCGCGCACCGTGGCGATCGCCAACGGCACGCTGGCCGCCGCTGTCGGTTTGGGCCTGCAACTGTGGATTCCCGGCGTGGTGCTCTGGATCGTCGGCCATTCGCTGGCCGTGTGGGGCGCTCGCGTCGATCCGCAGTTCATGCAGGTCTTCGCCCGGCACATCAAGCACAAGCCGCTGCTGGACGTGTGAGGGGATGCCGACATGCTGAACCTTGCCGAATACCGCCAGCGCCCGGCCTTGCTTGCCGACTGGCTGCCGTGGGCCGGGCTGATCGCCCCGGGCGTCGTTCTGAACAAGGACGGCAGTTTCCAGCGCACGGCCCGGTTTCGCGGGCCTGACCTCGACAGCGCGACGCAAGGCGAACTGATCGCCACGTCGGCGCGACTGAACAACGCGCTGCGCCGCATGGGATCGGGCTGGGCGCTATTCATCGAAGCCGAGCGCCATGCGGCCGCCGACTATCCGCGCTCGGAGTTTCCCGAGCCGCTTTCGTGGCTGGTGGAGGAAGAACGCCGGGCCGCGTTTGAGGAATCCGGCCATCACTTCGAGAGCGGCTATCACCTGACGCTGGTGTACCTGCCGCCGGAGGAATCCCGCGCTCGTGCAGCCAAGATGCTCTACGAGAACACGCCGACGAATGGCGTGGACTGGCGCGAGCGGCTGCAAGCCTTCGTCGCGGAAACGGATCGCGTCTTTGACCTGCTCGACGGCGTGATGCCGGAAATTGACTGGCTCGATGACGCGCAGACGCTGACCTACCTGCACGCGACCATCTCGACGCGGCGCTACCGCGTCGGCGTGCCCGAAGTGCCGTTTCACATCGACGCGCTGCTCACCGATTCCGCACTGGTCGGCGGCCTGGCGCCCATGCTAGGCGATCAGCACCTGCGGGTGGTGTCGGTGCGCGGCTTCCCGACCTCGACCTGGCCGGGGATTCTGGACGACCTCAACCGCCTCGGTTTTGCGTACCGCTGGAGCACGCGCTTTCTCTGCCTCGACAAAGCCGAGGCGGAAAAGGAACTTTCACGCCTGCGCCGCCAGTGGTTCGCCAAGCGCAAGAACGTCATCGCGCTGCTGCGCGAAACGATCTTCCAGCAGGAAAGCCCGCTGGTCGATACCGACGCCAACAACAAGGCCGCCGACGCCGACGCTGCCTTGCAGGAGCTGGGCAGCGATCAAGTTGCCTTCGGCTATCTGACGGCGACCGTCACCGTCACGGACGAGGACGCCGCCGTCGCAGACGAGAAGCTGCGCATGGTGGAGCGCGCCATCCAGGGCCGGGGCTTCGTCACCATCCCCGAAACGCTCAATGCCGTGGATGCCTGGCTGTCTTCGATCCCTGGCAACGCCTATGCGAACGTGCGCCAGCCCATCGTCTCGACGCTGAACCTGGCGCACATGATGCCGGTGTCGGCGGTATGGGCCGGGCCAGAGAAGAACGACCACCTCGACGGCCCGCCGCTGATCGTCACGCGCACCGATGGCGCGACGCCGTTCCGGCTGGTGACGCACATCGGCGACGTGGGCCACACGCTGGTCGCAGGCCCGACCGGCATGGGCAAGTCGGTCTTGCTCGCCACGCTGGCGATGCAGTTCCGCCGCTATCGCGGCTCGCGCATCTTCGCCTTCGACATGGGCCGCTCCATGCGGGCCGCCATCCTCGGCCTGGGCGGCGAACACTACGACCTGGGCTCGGATGGCGAAATCGCCTTCCAGCCGCTCGCGCGCATCGACCGTGAGGGCTACCGCACCTGGGCCGCCGAATGGATCGAAGGCCGCTTGCTGCACGAAGGCGTGGCGGTCGGCCCCGACGAGAAGGCGGCTATCTGGTCGGCGCTGGGAAGTCTCGCCGGCGCGCCGGTGGAGCAGCGCACGATGACGGGACTTTCCGTGCTGCTGCAATCGAACACGCTGCGGCAGGCGCTGTCGCCCTATGTGCTGGGTGGCGCCCACGGCAAGCTGCTGGACGCCGACCACGACCGTCTGGGCATGGCCGACGTGCAGTGCTTCGAGATGGAGGAGCTGATGCACAGCAAGGCCGCCGTCATGGCCGTGCTGCATTACCTCTTTGCGCGTTTCGATGAACGCTTCGACGGGGCGCCCACGCTGCTGATCCTCGATGAAGCGTGGCTGTTCCTCGATGACCCGGTGTTTGCCGCGCGCATCCGGCAATGGCTCAAGACGCTGCGCAAGAAGAACGTCAGCGTCATCTTCGCCACGCAGAGCCTTGCCGACATCAAGGATTCGAGCATCGCGCCCGCGATCATCGAGAGCTGCGCGAGTCGGATTTTCTTGCCCAACCCGCAGGCGACCGAGCCGCAGATTCGCACGATCTACGAGGGCTTCGGCCTCAACAGGCGGCAGATCGAAATCGTCGCCACCGCGCAGCCCAAGCGCGACTACTACTACCAATCCCGGCTCGGCAACCGCCTGTTCGACCTCGACCTGGGGCCGGCGGCGCTGGCGTTCGCAGGCGCATCCACGCCGCAAGACCAGCGCGACATAGACCGCGTGCTGCTGGACGCCGGCGTGCCCGGCTTCGCGGGCGCCTGGCTGCGCCATCGCGGCCTCGATTGGGCGGCCGACCTGCTGCCCTCGTTCCCCGGCCTCGCGCCGGATTCCCTCCGTACCGCCGACCACTCATAGGAGAACCAGCCATGAAGATCCGTGCGCTTTCCATTTCGCTTGCTGCCGCACTGTCGCTGACGATATTGACGCCTTCACCAGCATTGGCCTGGCGCATCGTCTTTGATCCGAGCAACTATGTGCAAAACACGCTGACCGCGATCCGCACGCTAGAGCAGATCAACAACCAGATTCGTCAGCTCCAAAACGAAGCGCAGATGCTGATGAACCAGGCGCGCAACCTCGCCAGCCTGCCGTCCAGCGTGGTGAACCAGTTGCGCGCCAACCTGGCGACGACCGAGCGGCTGATCGCCCAGGCCAGAGGCCTGGCCTACGACGTGACGAATCTGGATCGGGAGTTCGCACGTCTGTATCCCGAGCAGTACGCCGCCACCGTCAGCGGCGACCAGATGGTCCGCGACACGCAGGAGCGTTGGCGGAACACGCTCAACGGCTTGCAGACCACCATGCAGATGCAGGCGCAGGTGTCGCAGAACCTGGGCGAAGACGAAAGCGTGCTGGCCGATCTCGTGGGCAAGAGCCAGTCGGCCCAAGGCGCGCTCCAAGCCATGCAGGCCATGAACCAGTTGCTGGCCTTGCAGGCCAAGCAGTCGATCCAAGCGCAGCGGCTTCAGATCACGCAAGACCGTGCGGCCTCGCTGGAGCTGGCGCGGCAGGCGGCGGCCACGGAGCGCGCCCGCGAGGTGCGGCGGCGCTTCCTGGGTGACGGCACGCCGTACACACCGCAGTCCGTGAACTTCTACGGCAACTGACGGGAGGCCGCCATGCGATGCGTCCTCGTCCTGTGTACCGCGCTGCTGGCCGCTTGCGGCGAGCAGCCGGTCGGCCACCTTGCGGATGCCCTGGCCGCCGATCCAGTGCGGCTCAAGGCGTTGCGCGAGCAATGCACGGCCCATCCACGACAGGTCATGCAGGCCACGGGCGAGGACGCTTGCCGTGCCGCCGCCGAAGCCTTCCGGCGGCGCTTCTTCTCCGGCCGGGCCGGGCCGGATGAATACCAGACGCTGGCCGACCTGCCGCCGATCCCGCCGAGCTTCGAGGAACCGGCCGATGACATGGCGGCGGCCGTTCCCGCCGAACCGGAGGACACGCCATGAATGACGTGACCATCATCGACCAATTCCTCAACACCTTTGCCGCTTATATCGACTCGGGTTTCGGGCTGCTGCGGGGCGAAGTGGCGTTCCTCACGGCCACGCTGATCGTCATCGACATGACGATCGTCGGCCTGTATTGGGCCATGAGCCATGCCACCGGCCAGGGCGAGGACGTGATCGCCAAGCTGCTGCGCAAGGTGCTCTACGTCGGTGCCTTCGCCTACATCATCAATAACTTCAACTGGCTGGCCAGCATCGTGTTCCGCTCGTTTGCGGGATTGGGCATCACCGCCACCGGCTCGGCCATCACGATGGAGAACTTCTTGCAGCCGGGCCGGCTGGCGAAAACCGGCATCGACGCTGGAGCGCCGATTCTGGAGCAGATCGGCGAGATGGCGGGCTTTCCCGAAGTGTTCGTGAACCTCGACCCCATCGTGGTGATGTTCCTCGCGTGGCTGGTCGTGGTCTTGTGCTTCTTCGTGCTGGCGATCCAACTGTTCATCACGCTGATCGAGTTCAAGCTGAACACGCTCGCCGGATTCGTGCTGGTGCCATTCGCGCTCTGGAACAAGACCGCGTTCCTCGCCGAAAAGGTCTTGGGCAACGTGGTGGCCTCCGGCGTCAAGGTTCTGGTACTGGCCGTGATCGTCGGTATCGGCTCGGGCTTGTTCGCTCAGTTCCAAGTCCATCCCGCCGAGCCGTCCATCGACCACGCACTGGTCATCATGCTGGCCTCGCTCACCTTGCTGGCGCTCGGGATCTTCGGCCCCGGCATCGCCACGGGCCTCGTCTCCGGTGCGCCGCAACTCGGCGCGGGCGCAATGGCCGGTGCTGCAGTCGGCGCTGCCGGCACGGCCGTCGCCATCGGCGCCGCCGCGACGGGCGTGGGTGGCGCCGTGGCTGCTGGCGCGCGCATGGCCCCGGCCGCCGCCAAGCTGGCCGGCAGCGGTGCGCGCGCCGCTACGTCGGCGGCCAGCAGTGCGAAGTCGGCGTTTCAGGCCGGTTCCGCCGCCGCTGGCGGCGGCGCGAAGGGCGCGATGGCGGGCCTGGGCAACGTCGCCAAGACCGGCGCGCAGGCAGCCGGGCGAGGCGCGGCATCCCGCGCCTCCGCTGCCGGGCAGCGCATGGCCGCTCCCTTCCGCGCTGGCTGGAATGGCGCTGCTGCCGATGGCAGTGCGGCATCCGGTCAGGGTGGCGCAGGCGAGGCCGCAGCCAGCGCCGCTACCGCACAGAAACAGGAACAGCCCGCTTGGGCCAAACGCCTGCATCGCCGCCAGCAACTCACCCATGCCGCGACCACCACCGCCCACACGCTACGCGGTGGCGATGGCGGCGGCTCCGGCCAGGGGCCGAGCCTGCGCGATTCCGATTCATAAGGAGAACTGACCATGCGATTCAAGAAACCGCAGGTGCGCTATGCCGACACGCCGCAGCCTGCCACGCCGTACCAAGCTGCCGGCCAGGTGTGGGACGAGCGCATCGGCTCGCCGCGCGTGCAGGCGAAGAACTGGCGCCTCATGGCCTTCGGCTGCCTGACGCTCGCGTTGCTGATGGCTGGCGGCCTGGTGTGGCGCTCGGCGCAGTCCTTCGTGACGCCCTACGTCGTGGAGGTGGACAACGCGGGCCAGGTGCGCGCCGTGGGCGAAGCCGCCACGCCGTACCGGCCCAACGATGCGCAGACCGCGCACCACATCGCGCGCTTCGTGACGCTGGTGCGCTCGCTGTCCATCGACCCCATCGTCGTCCGCCAGAACTGGCTGGACGCCTACGACTACACGACCGACAAGGGCGCGGCCGTGCTCAACGACTACGCGCGGGTCAACGACCCGTTCGCGCGCATCGGCAAGGAGTCGGTGACGGTACAGATCACCAGCGTCGTGCGCGCCAGCGACACGTCTTTCAACGTGCGCTGGACGGAACGCCGCTACGTCAACGGCGCCGCGGCGGGCTTGGAGCGGTGGACGGCCGTGGTGTCCATCGTGCTCCAGCCGCCGCGCACCGAAGAACGCCTGCGCAAGAACCCCCTGGGCATCTACGTCAACGGCCTGTCGTGGAGCCGCGAACTGGATTCTTCCGAAGGAGCCAAGCCATGAATGATCTTTTCCGTAAATCCGCTTTGCCGGCGATCCTGCTCGCCCTCGCGGGCTGCGCCTCGCAGGGCAAGCCACCGCCAACCATCTCGCTCGATGAGCCGGTGCAGGCGCAGCCGCTGCCGGAGCCGCCCGCGCCGGTGGAAGTGGTGGCCGTGCCCGAGGTGCTGCCAATGCCGGCGCAGTTGAAGCCGCTCGAGGACGCCAAACCCGCGCCGGAGCCGGCCGACGAGAAGGTGCGCGTCTCGCGCGCCAATGCCGAGGCCCGCGTCGCGCCCACGCGCGAGGGCTACGTCAATGCGATTCAGGTCTGGCCCTTCACCGATGGCGCGCTGTATCAGGTCTATGCGGCCGTCGGCCGTGTGACCGTGGTTTCGCTCCAGCCGGGCGAGGAACTGGTGACGGTGGCCGCCGGCGATACCGTGCGCTGGATCGTGGGCGACACGTCCAGCGGTAGCGGTGCCGACCTGCGCGTGAACGTGCTGGTCAAGCCGATCCGCTCGGGCCTCAAGACCAATCTCGTCATTACCACCAGCCGCAGGACGTACCTGCTGGAGCTGGCTTCGACGGAGAAGACGTGGATGGCGTCCGTGTCCTGGGAGTATCCGCGCGACCGGATGCTGGCGCTACAGCGTCAGGCGCAGGCGGCCAATGCCGCCGCGCCTGTCGATACCGGGCTGGCGCTGGAGAACCTGCGCTTCCGCTACGCGATCAGCGGCAGCAATACGCCCTGGAAGCCGCTGCGTGCGTTCGATGACGGCGAAAAGGTCTATATCCAGTTTCCGGCGGGCATCGCGCAAGGCGAGCTGCCGCCGCTGTTTGTCATCGGCGCGCAGGGCGACGGGCAACTGGTGAACTACCGCTTCCGCTCGCCGTACTACATCGTGGATCGGCTGTTCGGCGCGGCCGAACTGCGCCTGGGCGGTGACAAGGGCGACGTGGTGCGGATCGAGCGCACGGATGGCGTGGCACGGAGGAACTGACCATGAGCCAGGACAACACCCCCGACCTCGCCACGCCGCAGGCGGGCAAGGTCGCGCCCGAGGCGGTGGCGCTGCGCGCCCAGCCGCGCCCGGTCACGCGCCTAAACCGGCGCACGCTGGCCATCCTCGTCGGCGGCCTGTCGGTCGCCGTGCTTGGGGCCACGATCTGGTCATTGCAGCCGCAGCGGCGTGGCGCGGGCGAGCAGACCGAGCTTTACAACGTGGATCGTGTCTCGAAGTCCGAAGGGCTGGACGGCCTGCCGGCCGACTACTCGAAGCTGCCGCCGAAGGTGCCCGAGCTGGGGCCGCCGCTGCCGGGCGACCTCGGCCCGGCCATCGTGAACTCGCAGCAGCCAGCCGTGGCCGCCTACGCGGCCCCCGGCCACGATCCCAACGACGCCTTGCGCAAGGAAGCGGAGGCCGCTGCGGCTTCGTCGGTGTTCTTCCGCTCGGGTGGTCAAGCCGCGGCCACGGTGGCGCAGGCAGCGCCGGGCGTACCTGGCGTGGCAAGCACGCTCGCGGCCTTCGATCCGCTCGCCGCCGGGCCGGCCTCGACGGCGGCCCAGCCCGCCGACCCGACCGCCGTGCAGAACCGGCAAGACCAGAAAGAGGCGTTCCTGAAAGCCGGTTCTACGGAAACCCGTAATTCCGGCAATCTGGCGCTGCCGACGTCGCCGTATCAGGTCATGGCTGGAACGGTGATCGCCGGGGCGCTGGTGACGGGCATCAAGTCGGACTTGCCGGGCGATGTGATCGCCACCGTCACGGAGCCGGTCTATGACACGGCCACGGGCAAGTTCCTGCTGATCCCGCAGGGATCGCGCATCCTGGGCAAATACAACAGCCAGGTCAGCTATGGGCAGAGCCGCGTGCAAGTGGTGTGGAACCGGATCATCCTGCCGGACACGTCATCGCTGACGCTCGACAACCTCGTGGGCACTGACCCGGCCGGCTACGCGGGCCTGGAAGACGACGTGGACTGGCACTGGAAGCGCATCTTTGCCGGTGCGGTGCTGACGACGCTGCTGGGCGTCGGCGCCGAGCTGGCCGCGCCGGAGAACCGCCAGGACGGCAACCGCATCGTCATCGCCGGGCGCGACAGCGCCCAGGACAGCATCAATCAGGTCGGGCAAGAGATCACCCGGCGCAACATGAACATCCAGCCGACGTTGACGGCACGGCCGGGCTTGCCGGTTCGGGTGATCGTGGCGCGCGACCTCGTGTTGCGTCCTTACCAACCCATGTTCTATCAGCTTGGAGGTGCGCGATGAGTACCGCCCGAAAACTCCGCCTCGGCCCGTTGCCGTCCAGCGGTAGCACGAAGCTGACGTTCACCTGCCCGGCCAGCCTGAAAGCCGACCTGGACGCCTACGCCGCGCTGCACGCGCAGGCGTATGGCGAGGCCGTCGATGCAACGACGTTGATCCCGCACATGCTGGAGGCGTTCATTGCTGGGGATCGAGGATTCCGGCGGGGCAGGGGAGACGACACCCGATCGTCTTCCCGCACGGCTGCGCCGAAGGGATGAGATTTTGAATATGTTGCCGTTGTCGTATCCAAACTACGACTGGGTTCGCCATATCAAATTGACTTCCGCTTGGGAAAGTTGTAAAAATCGTAGTATGACTACGACTAATTCAAGCAAGCTAAACGCGCTCTACACCCGGCTGGCACCGGGAGCGCCGCTGACCTCGGAGGACTTGGCGGCGTTGGGCATCTCTGCCGACCTGGCCGTTCACTACGTCCGGGCAGGGTGGCTGACGCGCTTGGCGCGGGGGGTTTTCTGCCGCCCGAACGATTCCCCGGCGCTCCATTCCAGCCTGCTGCTGTTGCAGCGCCAATTCGAGGGGCTGCACGTCGGCGGCAAGTCGGCGCTGGACTGGTACGGCGTGCGCCAGTACGTGCCGCAGCAGCCGGTGCTGCATCTGTATGGCTGGAAGGCTGCACGCTTGCCGGAATGGTTCACCGAACGCTTCCCGGCCGAGTACCACCGCAAGCGCCTGTTCGATGAGCAGCCGGACGCCATGCTGCACGTCGGCCCGTTTGAGAAGCGCGGCGGGGCGCCGCAGGTGTCGGCGCCGGAGCGCGCCTTGCTGGAACTGTTGAGCGAGGTTGGCGTGCGCCAGCCCTTGCAGGAAGCCCGCGAACTCGTCGAAGGCGCGTACAGCCTGCGTGCCGATGTGCTGCGCGAGCTGTTGCAGCACTGCACGAACGTCAAGACCGTGCGGCTGTGCCTGCAACTCGGCCGCGAGGCGTCATTGCCCTGGGTGGCCAAGCTCGACTCGGCCTCGCTGCCGACGGGCAGCGAGCGGCCTTGGGTGTCTCGGTCGGCCGACGGCCTGCTGGTGCTCAAGCCATGAACCAGACCTATCTCGATACCGCGCGCCTGCTGACGCAGGTGGCGCCACTGGTGTTCGTGGATGACACCTTCGCCTTGAAGGGCGGCACGGCGATCAATCTGTTCGTGCGCGACATGCCGCGTCTGTCGGTCGATCTCGATCTGGTTTTTCCCGATCACACGCTGCCGCGCGACGAGGCGTTGGCGCGCATCAACGAGGCCATCCGGCAGGCTGCTGAGCGGCTGAAGAAGCGGGGATTTCAGACGCACGCGCCTGCTGCGGCAGTAGGGGAGACGAAGCTGCTGGTGCGTCGCGGCTCGATTCAGGTCAAGGTCGAAGTCAACTTCGTCATGCGCGGCACGGTTCAGCCGGTGCGCCGCGCTTCGCTGACGCCGGTTGCCCGCGACGTGTTGATGGCCGATCTGGAGATTCCGGTGGTGTCGCTGGAGGACGTGTACGGCGGCAAGCTGGTGGCGGCACTGGATCGGCAACACCCACGCGACCTGTTCGACGTGATGCAGCTCTTTGCGCATGAGGGCATCACGCCTGGCATCCGGCGTGCCTTCGTGGTCTATCTGTCCAGCAGCAATCGGCCGATCCATGAAGTGCTGTTCACGCCGTTGCGAGACATCCGGCACGACTACGAGCACAACTTCCAAGGCATGACGGCCGAGCCCGTGCCGCTCGATGCACTGCTTGCTGCCCGCGAGCGCATGGTGCGCGAAATCCATCAGGGCTTGGACGACGACGAGCGGCGCTTCCTGCTGTCGCTGGCCGCCGGTACGCCGGAGTGGTCATTGCTGGGCATCGCGCACCTCGAACATCTGCCGGGCATCCGCTGGAAGCTGCGCAACCTGGCGCAGTTGCAGAAGGTCGATGCGAGGAAGTTTGGCGAGCAGGCTGACCTGCTCGCCAAGCAGCTATCTGCGCTATGCTAGAAGGCGATTGATGATGGTGCCGCCAGCGTCGTCACCCCGCTAATCGCCCCATCTCCCGCGCCAGCAAAAGATGTCCGATGCAGACGGTAAAGACGACGGTAAGGCCCCATTTCGATCATCGCAAATCCCTTTAACCACGCGGACTTACGTGATTCATTGATGACCGAGTGGGAATGACGCCAGGCCCGGCCTAAGCGGCCGCCGCCTGGCGTGAAAGTAGAATCAAGCCCTTGGTTTCAAGGGCTTTTTTCTTGTTGGAAGCGGCTTGCCCTGGCCGATGGCTGCCCTGGCGCTGCGCCGGCCGGCCCATGCGGATCTGGCGCGGACTTTCGAAATATGAGAGCGTTCGAAAAGCACGGCGCGTTGCCCCCCGTATGAAATGGCCTTCAGGAGCATGAGCCATGTTCGAGCAAATGAAAATCTTCGCCAAGGTAGTTCACCACCGGAATATGTCCACGGCGGCCAAGGAACTGGATCTTTCCACCGCGTCCGTTTCGCGGCAGATAGCCAACCTGGAAGAGAAGATGGGCGTCCAGCTGCTTGATCGCAGCAGCCGGAAAATAATGCCGACCCAGGCCGGCGAGGATTTTCTGCTGAAGAGCAGGCAGATAATCGAATCGGTCGAGGAACTGAAGAACAATTTGTCGAACTCCAATGCCAATCCGGAAGGGCTGCTTCGGGTCCATTCGCACCCGTCAGTGGCGACCCACATGATCATGCCCCGGCTGGAGGGCTTTCAGAAGGAATACCCCGGCCTGACGCTCGATCTGCAGGTTTCCGAGCGGCCGGTCGACCTGATCGAAGAAAGCTACGATATCGACGTGCGGCTGGGCGAGCTGAAGGATTCTTCGCTGATCGTGAAAAAGCTGGCGGACAGCGAGCGCATTATCGTGGCCAGCCCCATATATTTGAAAAGCCACGGCATACCCCAGACACCCGCTGATTTACTGCAACACAACTGTTTTACTTATCGGCCGAATTCCGAATCGACCGTATGGAAGTTCTACCGCGATGGCCTGAAATGCGAAGAACTGAAACTGGCGGGCCGGTTTCATTCGAATAATTCCGAGATGATCAAGTACCTGACGGTCAAGGGCCTCGGGATCAGCTTGCAGACGAACTGGGGTACCGCGCACGAGCGCGCCAGGGGCGATCTGGTGCATATACTGAAGGCCTACAGCGTGACGATAAACTCTTTCAACAACGGGGTTTTTGCCGTATTCAAGAGCACCCGGTTCATGCCGCAGAAGATTCGTTCGTTCCTGGATTTTTTCTCGAAAGGCAGCAGTTGAACATGGTAGCGGTCAGCGAGCGGACGACGCGATTTCATTGCAAAAGCATAAAAGTATCTTTGTATTTTGTGTAACGTCCCGCATATTGATCCTTGATACCATCCCCCTCCAGATGCTTGCTAGAGCAGTATCGGAGGAGAGACATGATAAGTAGAAAAAAGGGATGGTCGGCCGTGCTGGCCGTGTCGATGGCGACAGGTTTTCCCAGTATGGCGAGCCAGGCGGCGGATTATCCGGCCAAGCCCATCAAGCTGATCGTGCCGTTTGCCCCGGGCGGATCCAACGACATGGTGGCCAGAATAGTCAGCCCCAAGCTGTCGGAAGTGCTGGGCACGCCGGTGATTATCGAGAACAAGGCCGGGGCGGGTGGGGCGGTGGGCGCGGCTTATGCGGCGCAGTCGCCCAACGATGGCTATACCGTCCTGATGCACAGCACGACGGTGACGATGCAGCCGTGGCTGATGAAGAACCCGGGATACGACTTGCTGAAAGACTTCGATCCGGTCAGCCGCATGACCAGCACGCCATTTACCCTGGTGGTCAGCAGCCCGACTGGCGTCGGCAATTACAAGGAGCTTGCCGACTACGCCAAGAAGAGCAAGAAGCCGCTGTTCTTCGGGTCCGCCGGCACGGGGTCGTCGCCTCACCTGGTCGGGGAATACTTCAAGAGCCAGTCGTCGATAGACATGCAGCACGTGCCATACAAGGGCAATGGCCCGATGATGGTTGCGCTGATGGCGAACGAGATCCAGGTGGGGTTCGACACGATCCACAGCTCCAAGCCCATGGCCGAATCCGGCCGCATCAAGATTCTTGCGGTGACCAGCCTGAAGCGCAACGACAATATTCCCGATGTGCCGACCCTGGATGAAAGCGGCCTGCCCGGGTTCGACGTGGGCGTCTGGCAGGGCGTGTTCATGCCGAAAGGCGCCGATCCCGCAAAGATCGATAAAGTGCAGAAGGCGATTGCGGCCGCCTTGCGCGACCCCGAGGTGGCGCAGAAGCTCAATGCCAGCGGTTTCGACGTTATCGCGTCTTCCTCCGCCGAATTCGCCGAAAGAATCCAGGCGGATATGAAGGTGTGGTCCAAGGTGATCAAGGATATCGGGTACCAGCCTGAATAGCCCGCGTTGCCCGCTGCCCCCGGGCCTTGCCGCCCGCCGCCGCAAGGTGGCGGCCGGCAAGGCCTTTTTGTGTTACTGGCTGAGAAAGCCGCCGTCGATGGCCAGTTCGGCTCCCGTCACATAAGACGCTTCATCGGACGCCAGGAACAGCACGCCGTAGGCCACTTCGATCGGCAGGCCCAGCCGGCCCATGGGGCTTTTGGAGGCGCGGTCGGTGCCGGAGGCCTTGGCGCTGACCATGGGGGTCATGTAGCCCGGATGCACCGAATTGACTCGTACGCCATGCGGCGCCAGGCGCACCGCCATCGCCTTGGTGAGGTTCCTGACGGCCGCTTTCGAGGCGTGATAGCCGGGGTGCCCGGTGTTGCCGCCGGCTATGCCGAATATCGACGAAGTATTGACGATGGAACCCTTGCCGGCGCCTTGCATGATGGCGCTGGCCAGTTGCGTGCCGAGATAGGCGCTTCTGGCGTTGATGTCCAGCAGCGCATCCCAAGCCTGCAGGTCGTCGAGTTCGTAGGCGCTGGACGAGATGCCGGCATTGTTGACGAGGATGTCCAGCCGGCCGAATTGCCGCAGCGTGTATTCGAGCAGGTTTTTCCAGTCGGACGCCGACGAGGCATCGGCCTTGTAGAACTGCGCATGGCCGTTGTCGATCTGGATCTGGTCCGCGATCATGGGGCCGCGCCGATCGTCGATGTCCGTCAGTATGACGGTGGCGCCTTCGCTGGCGAAGAGCCTGGCCTCTGCTTCCCCGATTCCGTTGCTGGCGCCCGTCACGATCGCGATCTTGTCTTTCAGTCTCATCCTGGCCTCTTGGTTGAGGTTAGTCCGGAAATGCCGGTGGGCGCCTTTCCGCCATCGCCTTCATGCCTTCCGCGATGTCTTCCGATGCGAACTGGGCCGCTTGTACGTGGCTTTCCCGTTGCATGGCCAGCCATACCTTTTCACTGAACCCCTGGCGCATCGTCTGCCGCGCGGACTGCACGGCGCGCGGCGAGCAGACCGCGATTTCCCGCGCCAGGGCCAGCGCGGCGGCGTCGACGTCCTGCTGGTCGACCAGCAGGTCGATCAACCCGATGGCTTTTGCCTCGTCGCCTCGTATGGTCCTGCCGGTGTAGAGCAGCAGCCCGGCGTGCTGGGCGCCGATCAACGCGGGTAGCGTAAACGACAGGCCGAACCCCGGATGAAACCCCAGGCGGGTGAAATTCGCGGCGAACTTGGCCGACGGGCAGCCGACGCGAAAATCGGCGGTCAACGCCAGCCCAAGGCCTCCGCCCACCGCGGAACCCGCCAGCGCCGCGACGATGGGCTTGGGGAAGACAAACAGCTTGTAGGCTTCTTGGTACAGCGGGTTGATCTCGTGCTTGTGTCGCCGCTTTTCCTTGGTTTCGCGGGAATTCAGGTCGGCGCCGGCACAGAATGACTTCCCGTTCGCGCAGAGCACGACCGATCGCACCGTCCGGTCGTGCTCGAATGCTTCAAGGTGGGCATTGATGGCTTTCAGCATGCCGATGCTGAAGTAGTTGTGCGGCGGGTTGTCGAGTTCCACGATCCCGACGTGGCCGTCGCGCCTGGTGTTGATTTGGTCGGAAAGACTCATGGTCGTCCTATGAAGAAATCGCGGCCATCTGTACCGACGGCCGCCTGGCCGGCGGGTCAGGGCGCCGTGAATTTCCTGTCCTGCCAGAGCAGCATGGGGCTATGGCGAAAGTACTCGTGCATTTTCTGCGAGACCCGCGGTTTGTCGGCGGCCTTGATGGCGTGGACGATGTCGGCCCGAACCTTCTGCAGCACCGGGTGGCGCATTTCTTCCCACTTCATGTGCCTGGCGCCTTCGGTCACGACATCCTTGGAAATGTCCTCGATGGTCTTGACCATGGTGCTCAGCACCGGCGAATGGGCGGCCTGGGCGATCAGGTGGAAGAACTCCAGCGCCTGGTAGGCCCGTTCTTTCATTTTGCCTTCGCGCTCCAGACCGGCGATTTCATCGACCCCGCGTTCGAGTGCCTGCAGGTCGGCCTCGCCGGCCCGTTCGCTGGCGAGCTCCGCCAGCAAGGTATATATGTGGCGGCGGGCCTCGTCGATGTCTTTCGCGCTGAAGGCTCTGCGGTCGATGGATTCGGCAATGGCCTTGTAGGTACCGCGATAGAAGACCAGGGCTTCGAATTCGTCCAGGTAGTCGAATTCAACGACCTGGCCGATGAAGATGACGTGGTCGCCTTCCAGGTATTCCGACACGGTGCGGCACTTGAACCTGGCCACGCAGTCCCGCACGGTGGGAAGTTCGCCGGTGACGATGTCCAGGTCCCCCAGTGGTTTGTCGTCGCTGCGGGCGAAGTTCGCCGAAATATCGTGTTGATCGTGCCGCAGGACATTGATGGCGAACTGCTTGGCCGCGCGGAAGGTCGGCAGGAGCCGGCTTTGCGTCCTGAGGCTCCACAACACCAGCGGGGGTTCCAGCGATACCGAGCTGAACGAGTTGCAGGTCAGGCCTGTCGGCTGCCCGGAGGGATCATTGGTGGTGATGACCGCCACGCCAGTGGGAAATGCGCCCAGTGCCTTGCGGTATCTTGCCAGGTCGAGACTCATTTTGGCTCCGTCCGGGCTTGGATGAAGAGCTGGAACATATTGCCTTCCGGGTCGAGCACGGTGTGCACGGTTCCGTGGCTGCCCATGTCCCGCGTGCCGGCCAATGTGCCGCCCAGCGATTCGACACGTTCCTGAAGATGGTCGTCGCTATCGACCTCGACGACCACGATCGCGTTCATGAGGGGGCCCGCTTCGTCGTGGCTGGCCAGTGCCAGGTTGTGCCCCTTCAGGTCGTACTGCGTCCATCGTTCCCCGTCTTCGAACCTCAGGTTCAGGGACAGCAGTTCCTGGTAGAACGCCTTGGCCTTTTCCGTCTTCGAAAATGTGAAATAGACGTTCTGGATGCGTAGCGCCTTCATGCCGGCTCCCTGGGAACCCACGAGGGGGATTGTTTCTCGCGAAAGGCCTTCAGCCCTTCAGCGGCCGTGGCGCTGCGGGCGGACACGAGCGCTTGCCGGGCCGCCAGTTCCAGGTGGTTGTGGAAGGCGTCTTCGTGCAGGCTGTTGATGAGCGACCGGGAGAGGGCCAGCGCTTCGGGCGCCGCCTGCAGGACCCTGTCGACGATGTCGCGCTTGGCGTCATGGATACGGTCCGGCGTCGCCAGGTACTGGACGATGCCATAGTCGTGGGCCTGGGCGGCGGTCAGGCTCCTGGCCGTCAGGCACATGTCCAGGCAGCGCTTGCGCCCGACGATTTCCAGCAGGCTGGCGGCGGTGATGGTCGGCGCGATGCCGATCCGGCCTTCCGGAATCGCGAACCGCGCCTCGGTCGATGACAGGCACAGGTCGCTCCAGCAGGCGATCGAGACCCCCAGGCCGATGGCGGGGCCCTGGACAATGGCGAGTACTGGCTGGCTGGCGTTCCTGAATGCCAGCGCGAGCGCCCGCAACGGTTGCATCGATTGATCGTCGTCCGGATCGATGTTCGCGATGTCGCGGCCGGCGCAGAAATACTTGCCCGCGCTGCGCAGGATGGTCAGCCGCGCGCGGGTTTGCAGTTGCTCGATAAGATAGCCGATCATCTCATCGTCAAGCGCGTTTCTTTTTTCCTGGTTATCGATGACGATTTCCAGGACGCCGTGGCTGTCGAGCGTGCGGGACATCTTCATTTGACGGCTCCCTGTTTTTTCAAGGCCTCGATATCGGCGGAGGCCAGGCCCAGTTCGTCCCTGAGGATGGCTTCGCTATGCTGCCCCAGCGCGGGCGGGGCCACATCCGATCGGCAGTGCGCATCGTCCAGCGAAAACGGCGTGCGCAGCAGCCGCACGCGGGTTCCGCCGGCCTTCTGCAGTTCGATGACCATTTCGTTGTCGACGACCTGGGGATGCGCCAGCGATTTATCGATGGTGTTCACCACCGTGACGGGAACCCTGTGCTGTTCCAGCACGGCGACCCAATGGTCGACCGGCCGCGTCAGGAAAAGATCCTGAAGGGCCTGTACGATCTGTTGCCGGTTCTGGACGCGCCCTTCGTTGCTGCGCAGGGCTGCCGATTGCGCGAAGTCGTGCAACGACAGCGCCGTGCACAGGTTGGTCCAGGTATGGTCGTTCAGGGCACCGGTAAGAATTTCGCCGTCCTGGCATTTGAAGGACTGGTAGGGCACCAGGTGCCAGATGCCCGAGCCCTGCTTGAACGGCAGCGCGCCGGCCTCCAGCCAGCCCACCGCGTGGTAGCCGAGCATGCTGATCGCGGTTTCCAGCAAGGACACCCTGACCACGGTGCCGTGGCCGGTCTTGCGGCGGTGCTCCAGGGCGGTGAGCACGCCGGAATAGGCGTAGACGCCAGTGGCCATGTCCACGAAAGAGACGCCGGCGCGCACGCCCATGCCATCGGCTTCGCCGGTAATCGACATGATGCCGCTGAACGCCTGCGCCAGGGTGTCGTAGCCGGGGCTGCCGGCAAGCGCGCCGCGATGGCCGAATGCCGAAATATTGACGATCACGAGCCGGGGAAAGCGTTCGCGCAAGCAGGCGTCGCCCACGCCCAGGGCGTCGGCGGTGGCGGGAAGAAAGCTGGAGATCAGGACATCCGCTTTCGCTATCAGTGCATAAAGGATGCCGCGCGCCTGCTCGCTTTTCAGGTCCAGGGCGATGCCGCGCTTGCCGCGGTTGACGCTCAGGTAATTGCAGCTTTCCCGATCCTGGTTGAACGGGCCCCATTTCCTGTTCTCGTCGCCTGCGGGTGCCTCGACTTTGATGACGTCGGCTCCCATGTCCGCCAGCATTTGCCCGCATAGCGGGCCCGCCAGCACTCTGCTGATATCAACGACGCGTAGGTCTTTCAGTGGTGACATGATGCGGATGTTCACCGTTGTGCATCGGCCGGGGCGGCCTGCCCGGCCCGCTTCCAATTGGCGATTTCCGCCTTCACGGCCGGGATGATCTCTTGCGACCAGAGCTGCAGCTGCTTGAGCATCGTCGCATGGTCGAGATCGCCGAACTGGGTTTGAATGGCAACATGCACCGGGTTGACGGTCTTGATGTCGCGCAGCAGGCGTTCGATGACCGTGTCCACGCTGCCTACGGGAAGATTGTCCTTGATTTTTTCAAGCGAAATCTCGTTTTCGTAGGGTTTTTCCGCGACCATGTAGTCGTCTTCCAGGCTCTCGGTGCGTTGCTTCAGGCTGACGGCGATACGCTGTTGATAACGCGCGCATTCGATGTACCTGTCGACTTCCGCGGCATTGTCGCTGGCAAAGGCAAAGCGCAACAGCCCGACTTTCACCTGGTCCGTGCTTTTCCCTTCCTGCACGGCGATGGTGTCGATCTGGTCCCTGACGTTCTTCAGCAGTTTTTCCCCGGCCAGCCATCCGGATACGAATACGTGGTAATCGTTGGCAATGGCTTTTGCCATCAGCCGGGTATCGGCCGTGGCGACCCAGATCGGAGGGATGGGCTGCTGGACCGGCCGCACGCTGATGGCGGTCGTGGGCTGCTTCAGGAATTCGCCATCGAACTGGAATTTCTTGCGGGTCAGGCCCAGCTCGATCATGTCGAGCGTTTCCAGCGTGCGTTCCTTGGCGTTTTCCAGCGTCGTGCCAAACCGCTCGAACTCGTAGTGCTGGTAGCCGCCGCCGATACCCACATTCAGGCGGCCGTTCGACAACTGGTCGACAAAGGCGATGTCTTCGATCAGGCGAGGCGGGCTATACAGCGGAGCGATCACGACGCCCGTGCCGAGGCGGATATTGCTGGTCACGCCCGCGCAGTGCGCGGCCATCATCAGCGGCGAGGGGCACAGCCCGTAGTTATTGAAGTGGTGCTCGGCAAACCAGGCGGTGGAAAAACCAAGGCGATCCGCGGTTTTTACTTGCTCGATCGCTTCGTGGATGATCTGGCCGGATGTCTTGTGCCGGTCGCGATGCTGAACCAGAAGGAAAATGCCGAAATCCATTGCTGTCTCCATGTCCTGAGTGGCCTGACTGTAAACCGCTTGATGGGCATGGAAAATCACCTGCAGCGTAAACCTGCATTTCATCTGGCGCAAAGGAAGAGGGCAGCGTGCTCCGGGTCATGGCCGCGCACGGCGAATCGGCGCCAGGCACCCGACGGGCGCCGGCGCTTCGGAAAGCGCGGCCTCAGGAAGCCGAGTACGGTATGGCTTCGTCCACGGTTTCCCAGATATAGGCGCCCGAGGGTTCGCGGCTTTCTTCCAGGATATGGCCGACCAGGCCGGCGGAGCGGCTGATCACGGCCACCCCGCGCATGATTTTCTGCGGAATGGCGATTTCGCCCAGCAGGGCGGCGGTGGCGCCGGTGGCATTGATGGTGATGTGCCGTCCGTAGACGGCATCTACTTCGGCGGACAGTGCGCGCAGCGCGGCGATGTGGCGGCCCGGCACGCCTTCGCGTTCGGCCACGGCCAGCAGCATGGGGCTGGAGCCATACGCCAGCGCCGAGAAGGTGGCGAACAGATAGCCTTCGCCCAGCTTGGGTTGGAAACCCGCGGCGGATCTGGCCTCCACCTGGGTCGATTCTGCTTCGGACGCGCGCCTGAACGGACGGAAGGATGCCGGCGCATGGGCTCGCGCAGCCAGCATCGGCGCCGCAATGATGAGCGCAATGCCGACGATATGCAGCGTGGTCAGGCGCTCGCCCAGCAGGACTATGGCCAGCACCAGCGTGATCAGCACGCTGGTCTGCTGCACGGGCCCGACCAGCACGGTGCCCATGGCGCGCGTCGCGCGGTAGTTGCAATAGCGGCCGAAGCCGAAGTGCAGCAGGCCGGCAGCGGAGAAGAGCAGTGTGGAGCGCAGCGGAAACGCTTGCAGATGGCCGGTCCCGCCGACGGCCACGGCGATCCAGACCATTGCCGTACCAAGCAGCAGCGTGACGACCATGGCCTGGGACAGCGTTCCGCCGACCACGCCGCGGCGCAGCGTGGCGTTGTTCGCGGCGAAGGTAAACGCCGCGAGGAGGGCGAGCACGGTCGGCAGGATCATGTCGTCCGCTGGGTCCGCCGTGCCTGTTTGTCGGCGTACATGAGCTGGTCGGCCACCTTGAGCACGGCTTGCAGCGAGCTGACCGAGGGGTCGACGCTGGCGATGCCGAAGCTGGCGCCGGGGTAGTCGAAGCTGCACTCGGTAAAGGTGTAGGTGCCGATCAGCAGTGGCGCGAGCCGGCCGCGCATGGCCTCGGCCGGGCCGTTCGGATCGTCGGGCGGGGGCGGGTCGACCAGGCCGATCACGACGAATTCGTCGCCGCCCAGGCGACCCAGCATGTCGCTTTTGCGCAGGCCGGCGGACATGCGTTGGCCGACCTCGATCAGGAATTTGTCGCCGACGACGTGGCCGTAGGTGTCGTTGATGGTCTTGAAGCCATCCAGGTCGATGAAGGCGACCATCACCCACATCCGGGTTTCCTTCGCCAGGGTGAACAGGCGGTCCAGCTCGGCCAGGACGGAGCGGCGGTTGGGCAGGCCGGTCAGGGCATCGTAGTTGGCCGCGTATTGTTCTTCCTGGCGGCGCATCACCATTTGTCCGGCGGCCTGGCCGGACAGCAGGATCAGGACCAGGCCGAATGCCGCCACGAGTCCGGCCGTGTAAAGGTGGCGCTTGCGCATGGGAGCCACGTAGTCCAGCGTGGCCAGGGTGATCAGCTGGTATTGCGGATTGGTCAGCGGTTGGCGCCGCATCAGGTAGGGCTTGCCGTCGATCAGCCACTGGCCCGCATCGGGGCCGGCGTTCGCGATCGGGCGCGCGTCCATGGGGTCGCCGGGCGCTTCGCCGCCGTCCGGCGGCAGTACGGTGCCAGGCGGCAGGAGCGCCGCCAGGTTGCGCAGCATGAAGGGCTCGGACGAGGCGGTGATCACGCGGCCCTGGCGGTTCACGATCAGGGCGATGTGTCGTCCGGTCAGGTAGGCCGCCATCTCGGGCGCGTCGAATTTCACGGTGACCGAACCTTGCGGCACGTCGTTGGCGTCTTCGATGCGGCTGCTGACGAAATAGGAGGGGCTGTTGTTGAGACGCGCGATGCCGAACTGCTGGCCCGTGCCGTGGCGCAGGGCGTCGATCAGGTAGGTGCGGCCGGAGTAGATCATGCCCACGATGCTGTCGGACTCGGCCCAGTTGCTGGCGGTGACGGTGTCGTCCGACAGGTTGTTCATGTAAATGCGGGCATAGCGCAGGTCGCTGGCCAGCGCGTTCATGTAGTCGCCGACCCGGCGCACCAGCGGGTCTTGCGTGAATTGCGCGGCGCGCTGCTGGCGCGTCAGTTCGGCGGCGCCGGGCGGGTCGGTGCGGTAGCGGGCGGCGAGCTGGATGACCTGGCCCTGGCGCGCCACCATGTTGGCCACGCTGACCATTTCGGTGAACAGGCGGTCGACGACGCGCGCGGTGGTCCTGGCTTCGTATTCGGCGCTGGCGGCTATGTTGTCCAGCCGCGCGGCCACGATCCGCTGCGAGGTCCACCAGCCCAGGGCGGCCACCAGCGCCATCCAGGCCAGGGCCAGGCCCAGGGTGATCCGCAGCACGATGGGGGGCATCCTGGGGCCGCGACGGCCTTGCTGCGGCAGCGCGCCACCTGCGCCATGGCCGCCCAAAAGACGATGATCCAAAACAGCTTCGTCCTGCATTCGTGATCTTCTCGCGCGGCAAGGGGTGGGCGACGTGTCAATCCGATCCCTGGTGGGCGTCGGCGGGAAAAAAACTTTCCAGGGTCAATTCCGCAAGAGTGACGTCGTGGGCGGTGCCGAATACCGTCGTGGTGGAAATCGTTGCGGACCATGATGGACAGCGCCATGTCCCGGTTTCCCGGCCATGCCAAGCCATCGCAAGCCATGTGATCGCTTTCCGGCCACGCGGTCTGGGGGAGTTCAGAACTCCTCCAGAAACCGCATCCGGAACCGCCGCCCCTTGATATTGCCATTGGAAATCCGCGCAAATGCCTGTTTGGCAATTTGCCGGTCCAGCGCCACATAAGAACTGAATTCGGTGATATTGATTTTCCCGACCTGCTCGAAAGCCAGGCCGCCATCGCCGGTCAGTGCGCCCAGCAGGTCCCCGGGCCGCAGTTTGTCCTTTTTTCCCCCCTGGATGCACAAGGTGATCATGCGCGCCCGCAGCGGGCGATCGGCCTTGGCGCGCAGCGATTTGAGATCGCCCCATTTCAACGGCGAGCCCTGGTATTGCTCGATCAGATTGGCCCAGCGCATTTCCTCGGGCGAGCACAGGCTCAGCGCCAGCCCCTTCTGGTCGCCGCGGCCGCTGCGGCCGATGCGGTGGATGTGGACCTCGGTGTCCTTGGTCACGTCCACGTTGATCACGGCGCCCAGGTTCTGGATGTCCAGGCCGCGGGCGGCGACGTCGGTGGCGACCAGCACGGCGCAGCTCTGGTTGGCGAACTGGATCAGGATTTCATCGCGATCGCGCTGTTCCAGGTCGCCGTTCAGCGCCTGGGCGCTGATGCCCTCGGACCGCAGGCGTTCGACCAGTTCGTGGCTGCGGATCTTGGTATTGCAGAAGGCCAGGGTGGAGACGGGGCGAAAGTGCGCCAGCAGGGTGACGACGGCGTCCAGCCGTTCGCCTTCGTCGATTTCGTAGAAGACCTGCTCGATGCGGCTGGCGTCGTGCTGGGCCTCGACCTTGACTTCGGCCGGGTTGCGCAGGAAGCGGGCGCTGAGCTTGCGGATGTTGTCGGGGTAGGTGGCCGAGAACAGCAGGGTCTGGCGCTTGGCCGGGCAGTGCGAGGCGATGGCGACGATGTCGTCGTAGAAGCCCATGTCGACCATGCGGTCGGCCTCGTCCAGCACCAGGGTGTTCAGGGCGGACAGGTCCAGGCTGCCGCGCTCCAGGTGGTCCTGGATGCGGCCGGGCGTGCCCACGACCAGGTGGGCGCCGCGGGCCAGCGATTCGGCCTGGGGGCGGGCGGCTGCGCCGCCGCACAGGGTCAGGACCTTGACGTTGGGAATCAGGCGGGCCAGCCGGCGCAGTTCCTGGGCGACCTGGTCGGCCAGTTCGCGGGTGGGGCAGACGACCAGCGCTTGTGGAACCAGGCGGTCGACGTCCAGCTTCTGCAGTACGCCCAGGCCGAAGGCCGCGGTCTTGCCGCTGCCGGTCTTGGCCTGCGCGATCAGGTCGCGGCCTTCCAGGATGAGCGGCAGGCCCTGCGCCTGGATGGGCGTCATCTGTTGGAAGCCCAGGCCTTGCAGGTTGTCCAGCAAGGCGGGCAAAAGAGGCAGGGAGGTAAAGGACGTGTCGGTCACGGTAGGGCGGGCGCGGAAAGCGCTGGTAGCTTGGTCGACCGACAGTGTATGCCGCGCGGCTGCCGTTGCGGCCTGCATTCCCGTCGCCGGCCCCCGCCGCCATCGGGCGAGCGTTCAACGGCGGTAAGGGTGGGGATCATGGCGAGGTTCTCCAGGGATACTCGAGCTGCAGGGCGACGGCGCTCGCGGTAGGCGCGCCGTAGCGTCCGGCTATGGCGTGCAGCGTCTGGTCCAGCGCTTGCGCCGGCCGCCGGTCGGTGAAGGCGGCCATGGGCGCTGCCGAGGGGCGGTCGGCCGGCGATGCGTCAGGAATGACGCGAACCTTGTTGCGGGTTTCGACGGCCTGCGGTGTCCTGGCGAACGATAACGCCCGCGAGCGGTAGGTCCGGGACCACGCGTCGGCGACCAGGGCCAGCGACACCTCGTCCATGCCCGGCTGGAGTTCCACGCCTATCCGCTCCCGGTTCCAGAACGCGAGCACGTTGCCGAGCACCGTCGTCGCGAAGGGCCGGCTCAGCACGAAGGCCTGGCTGGCATGGCGCAGGTCCCACGAGGGCAGGCCCAGGTCGCGGGCCACGGCTTCGGCTTTCTGCCGTCCGGCCATGGCCTCGATCAGGGTCAGCATCATCGGCATGGATGCGGAAATGCCCGTGCTGGTCGCGACCCCCCGGTCCGCCACCACGCGCCGGTTGGCGACATAGGTGATGGAAGGATGCTTGTCCAGCATGTCCTGCAGATAGTACCAATGCGTGGTCGCGCGCTTGCCGTCCAGCAGGCCGGCCGCGGCCACGACCTTGGCGCCGGCGCACACGCCCAGGACGATCGCGCCCTTGCCGGACTGCTCCCGCAGCCACGCCAGCACCGCCGGATCGTCGTCGCGGCTCATGGCGGGCACGATGACGTAGTCGGCTCCCGCCGGATGCCGGGCGTCGAATTGCGCGATGGTGGCATCGGCCTGGACGGTCAGCGCCGGAAAAAGCTTGACCGGGCCTTGCCCGGCCGCCAGCGTCACGACTTCGGCCACGTCGGCGCGCCGCAGGATGCCGGTGGGCATCAGGTAATCGGTGGTTTCGGTGGCATCGTTCAGGCCGACCACGGCGACCAGCGGGCGTTTGTGCCCGGGCGGCTGCAGGGAGGCCAGCATGGCGTCCACGTCGCCTGCCGCGACCGGCTGGGCTTGGGCGGGCGCGGACGCCGGCGGGAGGCTGGACAGCCACGCGCCGAAGCCCGCCAGGCCCAGCAGAACGAGCGCCAGTCCACCCCGGACGATATGGCGGTTGAGCATGATCGGCATTCTCCAAGCGAAGGCATCGGCCGTTGGTCTTAGCTTAGCTGCTCGATGGTCTGGCGGAAATGTCAAAAATATACGTGCGCCGCCCGGGAGATAAACCCCGGTTCAGTCCGATGCTGCAGGCCTTGCGCCTCAAGGTCCGCCGCGTATCTGCAGCATGGCCAGTTTCCTTGCTTGCTCGACATACCATGCGTCCGCGCTGGCCTGGCCGTCCGCTTTTGCGCGCTGCAGGTACTCGGGCGCGAGATTCCTGACCCCGGCGCCCACCGCCTGCCCCATGGCGCGCATCCATGCGATGGTTGCCGCTTGACCGTCGCGCTTGCTGCGGCGGTCGAGCTCCGGCTCGAATACGGCAAAGGTCGCGTCTTCCGCGCGCTGGCGCGTCGCGGCCGGAATCCCACCCACCAGGGCGTCTTGGGCGTTGCCGCCATGGACATATTGCGTGGCGATCCGGGTTGCGCTGTCGACATACCACTTGTCGGCGCTGGTGCTGCCGTCCGTGTCCACGCGGCGCCGATACTCGGCGTTCAGCGCGGCGACCTGGCGGCCGGTGTCGCCCGCGGCCTTGTTCAGCCATTGATTGGCGTGCGCGGCTCCCTGAGCCTGCGCCCGGCGCCTGTGCTCGGTCTTGAGCACGGCCAGCACGGCATTTTCCGCCTGGCTGGCGGCGTTGGGGGCGATGCCCGTCGGCCTGGCCGTCGTCGCCTTGCCGCGGCATCCTTCAAAGCTGCGGTTGGCGTCGTAGCAGGTGCCGTTCCTGGCGTCGCGGCTGCGGGTCTGGTCGATCTGATCCTGGTTGATGTTGTACCAGATGTTGGTCGTCAGGGTGGCCTGGAACATCTGCTGCGCGCATTCCACGCATTGTGCCGGGGCGGGGCCGGACAGGCCGGCGGCGGACATGGCCAGCAGGAGGGAAACAAGGCGACGCGTTTTCATATCGGACCTTCCTCGGCAAGGGCGGGAGCGCAGTGCCAGGGAATTATGCCGCAACCATATCCTGCATCTGCGCCGCATTCTGGATGGCGAAGCCCTGTGCCGTGTTGTCGAATATCACCCAGGGGGCGTCGCCCTGGCCGCGTTCCCGGACGACGCGCTCGGCCAGGGCCCGCAGCGCGTCGCGATCGTACTCGCTGTAGTAGATCCGGGGCGCGCCATGCCAGCGCCAGTAGCTGTGCGAGCGGTCCGCGCCGGGATGGGCCGCGTCGGGAACGGGGGCGGGATCCACCGCGGCGCGGCCGATGCCGTGGCGCTCGAGCATGCCGGTGGCGTCGTCGGTGAACCAGCTGGCGTGCCGTGGCTCGCATACGATGGCGACGTCGGTCCGGCGGCGAAGCATGCGCAGGAAGGTGGAGGCCGTGCGCGCATCGTAGGCCAGGGAGGGCGGCAGTTGCAGCAGGAGTCTTCCCAGTTTTTCGCCCAGCTCGCGAACTTGGCTGAAAAAGGCGTCGAGCGCGGCGCCCGTGTCCTGCAGCCGGCGTTCATGCGACACGCTGCGCGGCAGCTTGACGCAGAACCGGAAGCCTTCGGGAACGGTTGCGGCCCAGCGCGCGTAGGTCTCGGGCTGGTGCGGCCGATAGAACGAAGAGTTGATCTCGACCACGGGGAAGCGCGTCGCATAGCGTGCCAGGGCGCTATCGCCCGGGCCGAACAAATGGGCATGGCGGCTGGGAATGGACCAGCCGGCGCATCCGACCTTGATCCGGTCGTGGCGCCAGGCTGGCGTCATTGTCGGCATGGCTGTCGTTCATGCGTGGAAGTCACGGCCTTACCTTGGCTCAGGCGCCTGGCGAAGTCAAGCCGCTCCGCACATCGGATCGATCGCCGGTTGCTCGTCGATCACACCTTCACGGCAAGCGGGATGCAATGCAGGAGGAGCACGGTGCCGTCCCGCCGCAGCCGATCCAGTTCCGAGGCCTCCTTGAGCAGGTTCGGGTTCACGGCAATAAACGAACGTTCACGCCGCCACAGCTTCCTCTTCTTTTTCCCGCGCCGCCTTCCGGTCCATCAGCAGACTATGCAGCATCTCCGTCGACAACCCGTGCAGCACCAGCCGGTACCCCGCCCGCAGAGTGGACATCGGCACCAGCGGATGCTTATTGTTGACCAGGATGAGGTGCTCCGGCGCGCCCATCAGCTTGGCCGCGTAGATGCCTATGGTCTCGTCCAGCTGCAGCGAGTTGGCGGCGCGCCAGAAGTCGTTGTCGGTCAGCATGAGCTGGTACAGCGGGGTGAACAGCTCGATGGCGCTTTGCAGGTCCAGGAAGTTCAGACGCGTGCGGGGCATGTCCTCCAGGCGCAGGCCGGGATCGCGGATCATGGAGAAATCCACGCGGGCCGGCGGGTGCATCTCGATGCCCGCGTCGCGCAGGGCCTGGTTCAGGCGGATGACGAAGTTGAAGAGATTCAGGTCGTGCTTGACGAACAGATCGTCCTTCAGGTCGTCGATATTGCGCGGCTCCAGCGGCGTGGTCGTGATCGGCACCGGCGAGTTGGCCGCGATGAAGGTCAGGATCTGCGCCCCCAGATGGAAGTGCCGCAGGATCAGCCAATTTGCCTCGGGCGAGACGAAGCGCGTCAGTCCCCACGCCAGCACGCGGTGCAGCAGCCGGGAGTGCGACCAGTTGCGCGGCAGGAAGATCTTCAGCAGCTGGATCAGGATGATGAAGCCGCGCGCGATGGGGCGCAGCAGGGGCAGCAGGTACTGGCGCGAGTTGCTGCTGGAGTCGGTCAGCCAGCTTTTCTTGACCGCGTCGGGCAGGGGCGTGCTGCGGTCCAGGTACAGGGCCAGCCAGGGGTTGGGGTCGGCGGGGTCGTGCTTCTGGGCCAGGAAGTCGGGCGGGGATTTTTTCATGGGGCCTCGTTCTCCATGACGTGGTGGAATTGCATCAGGTACAGGGCCGCGGTGTGGCGGGCGGTGTCGATGATGCGTCGGGTGGCGCGGCCCGTCGGGTCGCAGTCCAGGGCCAGTTCGACGGCGGCCAGCCAGCGGGCCAGGTGGTTCTCGTCGTTGTGGCCGTGGTATTCCAGGAAGCGGTAGGTGTCCGGCGGCAGCGACAGGCTGGCCTTCAGCAGGGGCAGCAGGGCGGGAATGATGCGCTGGCCGGTACCTTCGATGATGTAGATGGCGCCCAGCAGGCCGATCGGGTCGCGGGTGGCGGCCAGGCCATGCAGGTAGGCGTTCAGGGCTTCGCCACCAGGGTTGCGGCGCAGGGCATCGAGATCGGCGATGGGCCCGCCGGCGTTCCGGTAGTCCTGGAACAGGATCCTGAAGTCATTCTGCTCTTCGCCCGCATGGGTCTCGATCAAGGCCGCCAGGGGCTGGTAGTCGGGGCCCAGCGAGGCCACGCCCTCGCGCATCCATTTGCTGCCTTCGCGGACCTGGGGGATCCAGTTTTCCATCCAGTTCAGGTAGTCGCCTGTCTGGAAGCGGCGGGTGCGCAGCTTGTGCACGAGGGGAGTGCGCCAGACGCGCGAGCGGTAGTCGTGCCAGATGGAGGCCAGTTCGGTCAGCAGCGGCCCCAGTTCGGGCGACGCGGTGGCCGGATCATGGGGCGGGGCGATGAGATCGTTGCCGGCCGTGTCGGCCACGCGCGCCGCGGGCGGGGTGGCGGCCGCGGCGGGCGCGGCATCCAGGCTTTCGACTTCCCACAGCATGTAGGCGGTGGTGAAGCGCCCGGACTCGGGGATGTAGCAAAGGATCTGCTGGCCGGGCTCGACGGCGCGCGTCTCCAGGAATTCGGCCAGCATGATCAGGATGGACGCGGCGCCGGTATTGCCGCGCCAGGCCAGGTTGCTGTACCAGCGTTCCTGCGGGATCTCCAGGCCGGCCTTCTCCAGCAGGTCCTTGACGACGGGGATGAATTTCTCGGACGAGTAGTGGCACAGGAAATGGTCGATCCGGTCGGACCGGACCCAGCCGTCCCGCGCGAGCCCGGCGTATTCGTGGATGCCGATGTCGAACAGGTGGGGCAGCAGGCGGATGTCCTGGCGCAGCGCCAGCGCGCCGTCGGCTTCCGCGTCGGTCCAGGAAGGATAGTCCAGGTGCACGCGCTCGCGGTCCGCGGACAGGCCCAGTTGCATGCACACCGGATAGTCGCCCGAGAACGAGCGCTGGTGCACCCATTTCAGTTTCAGGCGCACGCCTTGCGAGGCGCCGGGCAGCGCCGATCCCGCATTGCCCAGCAGCAACGCGCCGGCGCCGTCGGACAGCATCCACCGCAGGAAGTGGGAATCGAAGTCGGCATCGTAGCCGCGCGCGGTGAAGCGCGACCGCTTGAACAGCCGCGAGGGCAGTTCGCTGGCCACGGCCAGGGCGCGGTCGTGGCCGCCCATTTCCACGGCCTGGGCCGCGGCCTGGATGGCCGAGACGCCGGCGGCGCAGATGCCGTGCACCGACAGGGTCTCCATGGGGTGGGCGGCCAGTTCGCCCTGGATCATGTTGGCGAAGCCGGGCATCAGGGCGTCGCCGCCCGAACTGCCGCTGGCCAGCAGCGATACGTCGTCCAGCCGGGCGTCGGCACGCCGCAGGCAGTCCCGGATGGCATGGGCGGCCATCCTGGCATTGCTGTACACGGTGCCGCCTTCGGCGTCGATGGCGTAGTAGCGCTGCTTGATGCCGTTCTCGGCCAGGATGCGCTGCTTGATGCGTCCGGAGATGCGGTTCAAGGGCGCGATGTAGCGGTCCAGTTCGTCGTTGGACACCGGCTGGCCAGGCATGAAGTAGCCGGCGCTTTGCAGGTAGACGCGGTCGAAGGCGATGGGCATGGGGTTCTCTCGAGGGAGCGCGGCGGCCTAGCGTGGGGTGGTCCGGGTCGTCAGGGAGCGCGTGCGAAAGCGCGCGCTGAAGCTTCCCAGGACGAAGACGCGGAACATGTAGGGCACGAGGCCGGGTTCGTTCAGCGCGGCCGGCACGCGATGCCGGTAGCGCCGGTAGTGCAGGCGGGTCAGTTCGGACCAGTGGGCGCGCGAGTGCTCGTGGTGGGCGGTGTGCAGGCCGATGTTGAACAGCAGCGGGTTGACCAGCCCTTCGAAATTGCGGGCATAGCCCAATGTATGGCTGCGCGTGGGGCCGCCGTCGGCGTGGGCATGTTGCAGGTAGTTGGTGGCCAGCAGCCAGTGCAGGCCGTGCAACTGCGGCACGATCACGAACAACAATGCCTTGGCCGGGTTCAGCGCCAGCAGCCCGGCCCACAAGCCCAGCCACGCGGCGTACTGGGCCATGCAGTAGCGCCAGGCGCCGGGCCAGTGCCGGTACAGGCGGCGCAGCCAGCGGACGAAGGCGGGGTAGAGGACCCATGCCGCCTGCACCGGATGGATCAGGTAGCCCCACAGGTGGTTGGTATCGCCCCCGAAGCGGTAGGTGCGAGCGATGTCCCGCGGACCGTGCCGGTGGCGATGATGGTTGGCGACGTGCGCGGGATAGAACACGAACGTGGGGTGCCCCTGCAGCAGGGTGATCCAGAAATCGGTGGCGCGGTTGGCCCTGCGGCCGCGCCACATCCGCACGTGGGTGTGGTTGTGGTGGATGACGCCTATGCCCAGGGTCAGGAACAGCATCAGCGCGTAGAGGGGCAGCGAAAAGCCGTGGTGCCACTGCCACGCGGCAAGTGCCGGCAAGGCGGCCAGATACAGCAGGCTCTGCCAGTCGCGGCGGTTGCGCAGCGTGGGCAGGAAAGCGCGCCCGCTATTCATGGCCCGCCGCGGTCCTGCGGTCGTGGGCCTGCAACAGGAGCGCCGCAGCGTCCGCCTGCAGGCGCGTGTGGAACAGCCGGTCCATGAAGGTGAACTGGAACCCGTAGTTTCCGTTGAAACAGGCATGGTGCAGGTGATGCCGGCGGCTGGCGGCGAACCAGTGGGCGTAGGACACGCGCGGAAAGAAGTCGTAGTTGGCGTGGCCGATGCAGTTGAAGAACAGGCTGAACAGCGGCACCGAGGCCAGCGACCAGAAGCTGAAGTCGTGCACCACCATGGGCAGCAGGATCACGTTGCCCAGCATCAGGGCCTCGACCGGGTGGAAGCTGTAGGTCGAGAACGGCGTGGTGACGATGGAGCGGTGGTGGGGCAGGTGGAAGCGGCGCAGCGGCTTCGTGTGCAGCAGGCGGTGATTGATCCAGAAGTGCACGTCGTTCCAGGCCACCAGGGCCAGGATTTCCAGCGCGATCTTCCAGCCGCCTGCGGCCGGATCCAGCCTGGCCCATCCGAGCTGCAGCAGGCCCCACGGAAAGATCATGCCGGTGCCGAACAGCAGGATGGACATGCCCGACTGGAGGAGTTCGCGGCGCAACTGGCCCGGCGCGAGCGGACGGGGGTCCAGCGGGCGCCCCACGCCCAGTGCGGGCAGGACGTGGCGGGTAAGCAGCCAGGTCGCGGCGCCGAACAGCAGGTAGATACCACCGAAAAACAGCAGGCCTGCCAGCATGACCTGCGATGCCGAAAGCTCCTGGAATGCTTGGCCCATGAGTTGTTGTCGTTGTGATGCCGGGAACGGCCTCTATGATAAGCAATTGGCCGGAATGGACGCGGTGCCTGGACGGGATGTCGATTGCACAACGCGGACGAATTCATTACAAAATGTTCGCTCCGGTGGCAGGCGTCGCGGTGCGCCATGCCTAGGTCACGATTCCGAGCAGCTTCTTGCCGATGCCCCGGCCCTCGTAGCCGGGCAGCAAGGCCAGGACGACGATGGGGGCGTCGTCCGGCGTGGCGGGCGCAAGTTCAGATGAGGCATGGATGTGCGTTCCGGGCGACCGGCGGCGCGGGCAGGGATTTCAACGGGATATATTAAAATCCCAAGACTCGCCGCGCGTCTGCGCGCCGTGAATATTCCATTGCGCGGCACCTTCCGGGCAACACAAGGAGCGCCCGGGGCTCTTGTCGTATACGGGTACGTGGAGCATTCCCACCATGTCAGCTGCAATCAGGATCCTGCAAGGCAAGTTCGGGCGTGTCGCGCTGCTCGACATGAACATGCTCCTGGTGTCGCATGCGCATCACCATTGCCACGTGCTGATCAAGGCCTTCGGCGCCGATACGTATTTTTCGGTGCGCGGCCAGCCGCAGCCGCTGACGGACGACAGCGCGGTCCTGGTCAATGCCTGGGAGCCCCATTCCTACAGCCATAACGGCGCGGAAGTGCAGCGCACGGTGATCCTGGCCCTGTACATCGAGCCCGGCTGGCTGGCCGGCATCCAGCAGGCCCTGACGGTCAGCGCGCACCCCCATTTCTTCCAGCAGCCCTGCGTCGCGTTGTCGCCGGCGGCGCGCAAGCTGGCCGATGCGCTGGCGCGGGACATGCTGCTGACGGCGGAACTGCCCGCCGGCCAATTGGAAGAGCGTCTTTTCCAGCTGATGATCGCCACGATCGAGCACCATTCCGAGTGGCGCAGCTACCAGTCGCTGCTGGGCAGTCTGCGGCAGCACCATGGCGACGTGCGCATCCGCAGGGCCATCGGCCGCATGCGCGAGAACATCGGGCAGTCGCTGGACATGGATGCGCTGGCGGCCGAATGCGGGCTGTCGCGCGCGCATTTCTTCGAGCTTTTCCGCAAGACCACCAAGCTGACGCCGCGCGTGTACGCCAACGTGCTGCGCATGGAAGCGGCCATCACCGCGTTGACCGCGGGCCAGACGCCGGTCGCCGACCTGGCCTACGACATGGGTTTTTCCGCTCCGGGCCATTTCACCCGTTTCTTCCGCGAGCACCTGGGCACCACGCCCACCGAGTACCGCCGCGTGGTGGACGTGTTCGACGCCGGCCGGGACGGGCGCTGACCACCGGCCCGTGGACCGATTTCCCGCCGGAAAACAGAAAAATCAGACTCTATGGTAAGTGAGCCGATGCGGCGGTAACGGCCGCGGGCAGGGCGCCGCTTATCTTTCTCCTCGCGCAGACCGCCTGAAGGCGGCATGCAGGGAACATGGGGTGCTTGCATGAGTGACGCGAGCGTTCTGGCCACGGCCGATGCGCCGTTCGTCGGGCGCCGGCAGGAACGGGTCGAGGACGCGGCGCTGCTGTCGGGGCGCGGCGCCTATGGCGACGATCTCCCGGTCAAGCCGGGCACGCTGCACGCGGCCATCCTGAGATCCCCCCACGCCCATGCCCGGGTGCTTGGCATGGACACGGGGGCCGCCGAAGCCCATCCGGGCGTCAGGGCGGTACTGACGGGCGCCGACGTGAAGCGCTGGTCGCAGCCCTTCGTCGTGGGCGTGAAGTCGCCCATGGAGCATTGGTCGCTGGCCCAGGACCGCGTGCGCTATGTTGGCGAGCCGGTCGCCGTCGTGGTGGCCGAGGACCGCTATGTCGCCGAGGATGCGCTGGAACTGATCCGCGTCGACTACGAGGTGCTGCCGGTGGCCGTGGAGATCGAGGCGGCCATCGCCGGGGATGCGCCGGTGCTGCATCCGGCGGTGGGCAGCAACATCGTCAGCGACCGCAGTTTCAGCTATGGCGAGCCGGACGCCGCCTTCGCCTCGGCCGAGCACCGCGTCCAGCTGACCGTCCACTACCCTCGCAATTCGTGTACGCCCATCGAAGGGGCGGTGGTGATCGCCGAGCACCTGGCGGGCGACGATGGCTACGAGGTCAGCTCCAACTTCATGGGGCCGTATTCGCTGCATTCGGTCATGGCGCTGGCGCTGAAGATCCCGGGCACGCGCCTGCGCCACAAGCTGCCTCGTGATTCGGGCGGCAGCTTCGGCGTCAAGCAAAGCGTGTTTCCCTACGTGGTGCTGATGTGCCTGGCGTCGCGCAAGGCGGGCGCGCCGGTGAAGTGGGTGGAGGACCGTCTGGAGCACCTGGTGGCCGCGACGTCCGCGACCTCCCGCCTGTGCACGATCGAGGCCGCCGTGGATGGCGAGGGGCGGATCAGCGCGCTGTCCTACGACCAGTTCGACGACGTGGGCGGTTATCTGCGCGCCCCCGAGCCAGCCACGTTCTATCGCATGCACGGCTGCCTGACGGGTGCCTATGCCATCCCCAACCTGAAGGTGCGCAACCGCGTGGTGCTGACCAACCGCACGCCCGCCGGGCTGGTGCGCGGCTTCGGCGGCCCCCAGGTGTATTTCGCGCTGGAGCGGCTGATGCAGCGCATCGCGCAGCAACTGGGAATCGATCCGCTGACGGTGTACCGGCGCAACTTCGTGCCGCCCGAGGCGTTTCCGTACCGCGCCGCGGCCGGCGCCTTGCTGGATTCCGGCAACTATCCGCTGGCCCTGGAGATGGCCGAACGGCAAGGCGGGCTGGAGGAACTCCTGCGGCGGCGCGACGTGGCCAGGGCCGAGGGGCGGCTGTATGGCATCGGCTATGCCGCGATCGTGGAGCCGTCCATTTCCAACATGGGCTACATCAGCACGGTCATGACGGCGGAGCAGCGCGCCAAGGCCGGACCCAAGAACGGCGCCATCGCCAGCGCCACCGTCGGCATCGATCCGCTGGGCGGGGTGACGGTGGTCGTGGCTTCGTCGCCTGCCGGGCAAGGGCACATGACCGTATGCGCCCAGGTCGTCGCGGACGTGTTCGGCCTCTTGCCGCAGCAGGTGGCCGTGAATGTGGATGTCGATACGCAGAAGGATGCCTGGTCGGTCGCCGCGGGCAATTACTCCAGCCGCTTTGCCGGCGCGGTGGCAGGCACCGTGCACCTGGCGGCCAGCCGGCTGCGCGACAAGGTGGCGCGCATCGTGGCGCATCAGCTCAGGTGCGATCCGGCCGACGTGGTGTTCGCGGGAGGCAAGGTGGGGCTGCCGGACGCGCCGGGCAAGATGCTGCCATTCGCACGCGCGGCCAGCAGCGCGCATTGGGCGCCGGGACAGTTGCCGGAAGGGGAGTCGCCCAGCCTGCGGGTGACCGAATTCTGGACCCCGCCCGAGTTGACCGCCCCGGACGAGCAGGACCGCGTCAATACGTCGGCGGCCTACGGGTTCGCCTTCGACATCTGCGCGGTCGAGATCGACCGCGATACCGGACGCGTACGCATCGACCGCTACGTCACCACGCACGATGCGGGCAAGCTGCTCAACCCGGCGCTGGCGGACGGCCAGATCCGCGGAGCCTTCGCCCAGGGGCTGGGCGCTGCGCTGATGGAGGAGTTCCGCTATGCGGGCGACGGCAGCTTCCAGTCCGGCACCTTCGCCGACTATCTGGTGCCGACGACCTGCGAGGTGCCCGACCCGGTCATCGTCCACCTGGAGACGCCGTCGCCGTTCACGCCGCTGGGGGCCAAGGGCCTGGGCGAGGGCAACAACATGAGTACGCCGGTATGCGTGGCCAATGCCGTCGCCGATGCCCTGGCGCCCATCCGGGGCGCCTGCGACGTCAGGCTGCCGCTGACACCGCTCAAGATCATGGAACTGATCGGGTTCGACGATCCGCCGCCCAGCGCCGGCGCGCAAGCGGCTTCGGCACCGCCCGCGAGCGCCGCGACGCCGGGCGGCGGATCGGGCAAGGCCTTGTCCGCCACGGGCAGCGTGCAGATCGCCGCGGCGCCCGAGGTCGTCTTCAACGTGCTGCTTGATCCGCAGGCATTGGCCAAGGTGGTACCCGGCTGCCATTCGCTGGAAGCGGTGGGCGAGAACCGCTATCGCGCCGACGTGACGGTGGGCGTGGGCATGATCAAGGCCCGCTACGCGGCACACATCGAGCTGTCGGAGCTGGATCCGCCGCATTCCCTGCGCCTGGCCGGTTCGGGCAGTTCGTCGCTGGGCGCCGCGCGTGGCAGTGGCAAGGTTCGGCTCGAGCCCAGCGAAGGCGGCACGCGCCTGGTCTACGACTACAGCGCCGAGGTCAGCGGCAAGGTGGCCGCGGTCGGCAGCCGCATGCTGGAAGGGGCGGCCAAGATCGTCCTGGCGCAATTGTTTGAACAACTCGGCCGGCAGGCCAGCGGGCAGCCTACGCCCGCCGCGCCGCGCCGCTGGTGGCGCAAGCTGCTGGCGCTGTTTGGATGGAAGGGGGCGGCATGAAGCCCGCGGCTTTCGATTACGTGCGCCTGGAGGACGAGGCGCAGGCTTGCGAGCTGCTCGCTCGCCATGGCGAGGAGGCCCGCATCCTGGCGGGAGGGCAGTCGCTGATCACGGTGCTGAACATGCGCCTGGCGCAGCCATCGGTGCTATTGGATGTCTCGCGCTGCGAGGCGCTGGACTACGTGAAGGTGGCGGGCGGAATGCTGGAAGTGGGGGCCGCGGCCACCCAGGCCAGCGTGGAGTGGCGGCCGGGCCTGGCCGGCGAAGTGCCTCTGCTGGCCTGTGCGTTTCCCTATATCTCGCATTTCCAGGTGCGCAACCGGGGCACCGTGTGCGGCTCGGTGGCGCACGCCGACCCCAGTGCGGAGCTGCCGCTGTGCCTGGCGCTGCTGGGTGGCGAAGTGGTGCTGTCATCCAGGCGCGGCCGCCGCACCTTGCCGGCGCGGGATTTCTTCCAGGGCATGTTGACGACGGCCCGCGCCAGCGACGAATTGATCGCCTGCGTGCGCTATCCGCTGCGTGCGGCGGGCACGGGCTACGCGTTCGAGGAGTTTTCGCTGCGCCATGGGGATTTCGCCATCGCCGCCTGCGCGGCCGCCGTCGGCAAGGATGCGATACGCCTGGGCGTGGGTGGCGTGGCGGACCGGCCGACCGTCTTGCAATGGCCGCGCCTGCCGCAGCGGGAACTGGAAATCGCCATCAATGACTTTGCCTGGACGCTGGGCGCGCAGGACGACGCGCACGCCAGTGCCGCGTACCGCCGGCGGCTGGTGCGGCAACTGGCGGCCCGGGCCATCGCCACGGCCGCTGCCCGGGCGCAAGGAGACACCGCATGAGCACGGAAAAGACCCATCGCATCCGCTGCACCTTGAACGGCCGGCGGCGCGAGGGCACGGCCGAGAGCCGCATGCTGCTGTCGGACTTCCTGCGGCACGAGCTGGGCGCCACCGGCACCCACGTGGGATGCGAGCACGGGGTGTGCGGCGCCTGCACCGTGCGCATCGACGGGGTGGCCAGCCGCTCCTGCCTGACGCTGGCGGTCCAGGTGGACGGCCGCGGAGTGGATACGGTCGAAGGCCTGGCGCGGGACGGCGAACTGGGCGATCTGCAACAGGCCTTCCGGCGGCACCACGCGCTGCAATGCGGTTTCTGTACGGCGGGAATCCTGATGTCGTGCGCCGATTTCCTGGAGCGCGTGCCCGATCCGACCGAGCAGCAGGTGCGGGACATGCTTTCGGGGCACCTGTGCCGGTGCACGGGCTACACCCCCATCGTGCAGGCCGTCCTGGACGTGGCCGCCTCGCGCAACAAGAACACATAGAAGGAGGCATCTGATGCTGGATTTGGGACGTACATTCTTGCAGAGCGTGGAGCGCAACCCGGAGGCGATCGCGGCCGTGGAAGGCGAGATCCGCCTGACCTACGCCGAGTGGCTGGGGCAGATCCTGCGCGTGGCGCAAGGGCTGGATGACCTGGGGCTCGGGCATGGCGACCATCTGCTCGTGGTCCTGCAGAACCGCCTGGAAATGGCGACGCTGCACTGGGCCTGCCAGTTCCTCGGGGTGATCGTCACGCCCCTGAACTGGCGCGCCAAGCCCGAGGAAATCGACTACTGCCTGGTCGACGCCTCGGCCAGGGCCATCGTCTACGAAGAGGCCAGCGCGCAAGCCGTGGCGCAGGCCGCCGAGGCCGCCGGCGTGCCGCGCATCGTGGTCGGCGCGGACGCCCACGCGACCCATGCATACGACGGCCTGCTTGCCGCCCGGCCCTGGACGGCCGGCCCGCGCGCCACGGCGGACGACATCTCGCTGATGCTCTACACGTCGGGGACGACCGGCAAGCCCAAGGGCGTGCCGCGCCGGCATCGCCAGGAGCGCGCGGCCGCGCTGGGCCACGTGGCGCAGAACCAGTACGGGATAGGCGAGCGCACGCTGGGCGTGATGCCGCTCTATCACACCATGGGAGTGCGGTCGTTGCTGGCCATGGCGCTGGTGGACGGGTGTTTCGTGTGCCTGCCGCGCTTCTCGCCGGCAACCGCGCTGGCGCTGATCCAGCGTGAGCGGGTCAGCAACCTGTACCTGGTGCCGACGCTCTACCACGACCTGCTGGCGCACGCCGATTTCGCAAGCACCGACATCTCCAGCGTCCGCAAGCTCGGCTTCGCCGGCGCGCCCATGCACGACGCGCTGCTGCTGCGCCTGGACGAGGCGTTCCGGCCCGAGCTGTTCGTCAATCACTACGGCAGCTCCGAGGTCTACACCATGGCGGTCAACCCCGATGCGCGCCGCAAGCCCGGCAGCGCCGGACGCGCGGGCATCAACACGCGCCTGCGCCTGGTGCGGCTGGAGACGACCGATCCCGACGATTTCGCGCCGCGTGGAACGGAGGGGCAGATCATCGCCGACCTGGCCGGGGACGAGGCGTTCGAAGGCTATTGGAACCGGCCCGACGCCAACGCCAAGTCGCTGCACGGCGGCTGGTATTTCACCGGCGACACGGGCTATCTGGACGAGGACGGCGAACTGCACGTGACCGGGCGGGTGGACGACATGATCATCAGCGGCGGCGAGAACATCTCGCCGGTCGACATCGAGTCGGTGTTGTCCCTGCATCCCGGCGTGGACGAGGTCGCCGTCGCGGGCCTGCGCGACGAGCGCTGGGGCCAACGCGTCGTCGCCTTCATCAAGCGCAAGGAGGCCGTCGACGGCGAGACGCTGGATGCGTATTGCCGCGGCACCGATCTCGCCAATTTCAAGCGTCCGCGGGAATACGTCTTCGTCAGCGAGATTCCCAAGTCCCCCGTGGGGAAGATCCTGCGCCGCAAGCTGACGGCCGGCGAATTCGAGCCGGACCGTTCCTGATTCCGAAATCCCGTGCATGACCCAATGAAGGATATCTCCATGCCCAAGCTCAATCATCCGGCCCACAGCCTGCTCGAACAACTCGATGGCTTCGACGTCATCGTCGACGCGGAGCGCGAGCGCGCCGACATTGTCCTGAAGCGTCCTCCGTTCAACATCATCACCATGCACGAGCGCGAACAACTGCGCCTGGTGTTCGAGGCGCTGGACGAGGACCCGCGCGTGCGCGTGATCGTGCTGCGCGCCGAAGGCGAGCACTTCTCCAGCGGCGGCGACATCCGCGGCTTCCTGGAGGCCAGCCCCGAACACGTTTCCAAGCTGGCCTGGAACATCGCCGCGCCGGCCCGCTGCTCCAAGCCGGTGATCGCCGCCAACCGGGGCTACTGCTTCGGCGTGGGATTCGAGATCTCGCTTGCCTGCGATTTCCGTATCGCCAGCGTCACGGCGCAGTACGCGCTGCCCGAGCAGAAGCTGGGGCAGATTCCCGGATCGGGGGGATCGGCGCGCCTGCAAAGCATGATCGGCATCGCCCGCACCAAGGACGTCGTGATGCGCTCGCGCCGCATTCCGGGCCAGCAGGCCTACGACTGGGGCTTCGTGGTCGAGTGCGTGGCCGATGACCAGCTCGAGGCCGCCACCGACAGGCTGGTGGACGAACTGCGTGGTTTCTCGCCGCTGGCCCAGCGCACGGTCAAGAAGCTGCTGAACGATTCGGAGGACTCGCCGGTGTCCATCGCCATCGAGCTCGAGGGGCACTGCTACAGCCGCCTGCGCACATCCGAGGATTTCCGCGAAGGCGTCGAGGCATTCCACGCCAAGCGTAAACCGCAGTGGACGGGCCGCTAAGCCGGAACGCTGCACGATTCCAATAACGGAGACATCATGAATACGACCACGGATACCGTTCCGGGCGCGGGACCGCGCGACTCGGCCGCCGACCCCGCGCAGTCGCGCAAGGCCTTCATGGCGGGCCTGGCGTCCACCTTCGGATGGGCGCTGGACCTGTTCGACCTGTTCATCCTGCTGTATGTGGCGCCCATCATCGGGCGGCTGTTCTTTCCTTCGGACAAGCCCACCCTGTCGCTGGCCGCGGTCTATGCCTCGTTCGCGGTGGCGCTGCTGGTGCGGCCCCTGGGGTCGGCCGTGTTCGGCGCCTATGCCGACAAGCACGGCCGCAAGCGTGCGCTGATGATCTCGATGGTGGGCGTGGGGCTGAGCACGGCGGCATTCGGCCTGCTGCCGACCATCCACCAGGCCGGGGTGATCGCTCCCATCGTCTTCCTGGTATTGCGCATCGTGCAGGGTTTGTTCGTGGGCGGTATCGTGGCCTCGACGCATACGATAGGCACGGAGTCGATCGCGCCGCGCCACCGTGGCCTGATGTCGGGACTGGTCGGCAGCGGCGGCGCAGGCATGGGCGCCCTGATGGCCTCCATCGTGTACTTCGCGCTGTCCTACGTCTTCCCCGGCGACCGTTTCGACCAGATCGGCTGGCGCGTCATGTTCTTCTCGGGCCTGATCAGCACCGTCTTCGGCCTGGTGATGTACAGGCTGCTGGACGAGACGCCTTCCTTCAAGAAGATCCAGGCCGAGCGGGCCAGGCAGAAGGACGGGGCGGCCAGGCAGGCTTCGCCGCTCAAGACGCTGTTCGCGGGCGAGTATCGCAACGTGCTGCTGGTCAACCTGCTGATCACCTTCGGCGGCGGCGCGACCTACTACATCACCGCGGGCTATCTGCCGACGCTGCTGAAGCTGGTGGCGAACGTGCCGCACGAGAGCTCGGCGCTGATCCTGATGATCAGCTCGGTGGGAACGATCGTCGGCGCGCTGGCCTTCGGCGCCCTGAGCGACGTCATCGGCCGCAAGAAGACGTTCTATGCGCTGGGCGTCTTCTGCCTGGTACTGCTGCCGTACCTGTTCCTGCTCATCGCCAAGCCCGCGTCCCTGCTACAGATCACGATGATCGCCTCGGCCATCGCCCTGCTTGGCGGGGCCATCATCGCGCCGGTCATGATCTTCCTGAACGAACGCTTCCCGGCCAAGATGCGCGCCAGCGGCACGGGGTTGTCCTGGAACATCGGCTTCGCCGTCGGCGGCATGATGCCCACGGTGGTCTCGCTGCTGAGCGGCTCGCCGCAGGACATTCCCCACGTCCTGGCCATCACCTCGGCCTTGCTGGCGGTGGTCTACCTGGTGGGCGCCAAGGTCTCGCCCGAGACCCAGGGCCAGTTCGACTAGGCCCGGAGGCGCAGGAAGGGTGACGGGTTGCTGCGGGGCGGTGGTCATGGCGGAGATTCCTTCGGGTTGGAACCGGCATGGCTGTGTCCGGTACTCCCAAGACGAATCGGACAGGGGAAACGGATCGGTGGCGGAAAAAAATCCCGGCCCGGGTTCAGCGGGGTGTTTCCGTCATGAGCCTGGCCGCCGCATCTACCGCCGCCCGCAGGTCCAGCAGGTGACAGGACGCGGAGCCGACCTGCCCAGTCCTGGCCAGGCCCAGCCGGACGAGCGTCTCGCCCAGGGCCGGGAAACGGTCCGCATCGCCGGCGGGCAGGTCGAAGGCCACCCAGCGCCGCTGGCCGTCCACCCATAGCGGGGCGCCTTCGGCGATCCTGGGCGGCGGGGGCGAGGCCAGGGTCTCGGCCATGTGGAAGGCCGTGCATGCACCGAAGCCGGCGCCCAGCAGCAGGATGCCGGCGCGTTCCCGGTACAGGCGCCCCAGCGGCCCGCCGTGGCCGAAAGGATCTTCCAGGGCGTGGGTGGCGGTGATCGATCCGGCCAGCGGGCCCAGCGCGGCGAAGGAGCACAGGGGGTGGGGGCTGCGGCGGGCACCGGGCCAGGTCCGGAACAGTTCCGCCACCGCGCCCATGCCGCGCGTCGGGGTGGTACGCGGGTCGAACGGCGGCAGCGTGGCCCGGATCGTGGCTATCCAGGCGGGCGGGACGGCGGGCGCCCGCCAGTTGGCGGGATCGCTCAACTGCGATGACTGCGCGGGCATCACCAGCGTGCCGGCCGGGCCCACGGCATCGAGCAGGGCACGCACGACGGTCTCGGCTCCCCCCGAGACCCAGCCGAGCCGGCTCATGGCGCAATGTACGAGCAGGGTCATGCCGGGGGCGACACCCAGCCGTGACAGGTCGGCGGCCAGGGTTTCCCGGGTGCGTGGCTGGGGCGTGGCGATGATGGCGGCGTGCTCGGTCATGGGAAGGACAATCGGGAAATATTTGAAATCCGGATAATTGACATATACCTGTACCGCAAATATTATGAATTTATTCGGATTTCAGGTATTTGCCATGTCCATGTCACCTCAAGTCCTGGCGACCGCCACGCAACTGGGCACGGTGCTGCAGGCCGCGCGCAAATCCCAGGGGATGACCCAGTCTGCCCTGGCCGGCCGCATCGGCCTGAGCCAGTCGCGGGTGTCCCACCTGGAACTGCACGCCCATGAGCTGAGCCTGGAGCAACTGTTGGCCTGGTGTGCCGCGCTCGGGCTGGAATTGACCCTGGGGCCGCGCGGCGGCCAGGCGCCACCGTCCACTGTACACGCGGACTGGTGACATGGGTCGTCGATCGCATGGCCGCAGCCTGTTCATCTGGGCCAACGGCATCCGCGTCGGCCGCTGGACGATCCCCGCGAGGGGAGAAATGGAACTGCATTACGACCCGGATTGGACGGGGGCCGACATCGGCCGGCCGCTTTCGCTGTCGCTGCCGTTCAACCTGCACGGCCTGCCCCTGAAGGGCGAGAGGGTCGCCAACTATTTCGACAACCTCCTGCCCGACAGCGACGTGATCCGCAGGCGCGTGGCCGAGCGCTTCCGGACCGGTTCGACGGATCCCTTCGATCTCCTGAAGGCAGTCGGCAGCGACTGCGTGGGAGCGGTGCAGATACTGGACGAGCACGAGACGCCGGACGGCCACGACCGCATTGAAGGCGTGCCCTTGTCCGACGAGGACATCGAGCGGCATCTGATCGAGACGGTGTCGCCGCGCGCCTTCGGCGCCCAGGGGGATCCGGATGCCGACTTCCGCATTTCACTGGCGGGCGCGCAGGAGAAGACCGCTTTCCTGTGGTGGGACGGCCGATGGCACGCGCCGCGCGGCGCCACTCCCACCACCCACATCTTCAAGCTGCCGCTGGGACTGATGGGCGGCCGGCGGGCGGATTTCACCACCTCGGTCGACAACGAATGGCTGTGCCTGCGGCTGCTCAAGGCCTATGGGCTGGATGCCGCCCATGCCGACATCGCGACCTTCGGCAGGCAGCGCGTGCTGGTCGTCGAGCGTTTCGACCGGCGCGTCGCGCCGGACGGCCGGTGGATCATGCGGCTGCCGCAGGAGGATTTCTGCCAGGTGGCCGGATGCCCGCCGCTGCGCAAGTACGAAAACGAGGGCGGGCCGGGGCTCAAGACCCTGTTCGCCACGCTGCGGCAGTCGGTGAGCCCCGATGCCGACATGAAGACATTGATGGCCGCGCAAGTGCTGTTCTGGCTGTTGCGCGCGCCCGACGGCCACGCCAAGAATTTCAGCATTCATCTCCTGCCGCGCGGTCGCTTCCGGCTGACCAGGCTGTACGACGTGATGTCGGCCTACCCGGTGCTGGGCGAGGGGGCCAATCAATGGTCCAGCCGCGAAATCAAGCTGGCGATGGCGTTGCTGGGCAAGAACCGGCACTATGAGATGCACGGCATCCAGCGCCGGCATTTCGACAGTACGGCACGGAAGGTTGGCTATGCGCCGACGGCCGGGCCGATCATCGAAGAAATCCTGTCGCGTACCCCCGCGGCCATCGCCGAGGCCCACGCGGCGCTACCCCGGGATTTTTCGCCGCGTGTCGCGGACACCATCCTGGGCGGGCTGCAACGGGCCGCCGATGCGCTGGCGGCAATGGTGTCCTGATTCCCATAGGAGCTGGCAATGTCTCGAATCTTCATCACGGGCTCGGCCGACGGGCTGGGCAAGGCCGCGGCCGGCACGCTGCTCGCGGACGGCCACGAGGTCGTGCTTCACGTGCGCGGCCGGCAGCGGCTCGATGCGGTGCAGGACCTGGTGAGCCGGGGCGCCCGGGTGGTGGCCGGCGATCTGTCGGACCCGGGGCAGGCCGAGGACGTCGCCGGCCAGGTCAACCGCCTGGGGCGGATGGATGCGGTCATCCACAACGCCGGGGTCTATACCGGGCGGCACATACTGCCGGTCAATGTGGTCGCGCCCTATGTGTTGACGGCGCTCATTGCCCGGCCGGATCGCCTGGTGTACCTGAGCAGCGGCATGCATTTCGACGGCCGTCCCCAACTGGACGGCCTGGATTGGCGCGGGCATGGCGAGTCGGCGTCCTACTCGGACAGCAAGCTGTTCGTGACGGCGCTGGCGATGGCGGTGGCCCGGCTGTGGCCGGGCATCGTCAGCAGCGCGGTCGATCCGGGGTGGGTGCCGACCAAGATGGGAGGCCCCAATGCGCCCGGCGACCTGCGCCTGGGCCACCTGACCCAGGAGTGGCTGGCTGCCGGCACGGACCCGCGCGCCGGCGCGAGCGGCGGATACTGGCACCACCAGCAGCGGCTCGATCCGCATCCCGCCGCGCTCGACGCGGCTTTCCAGGACGAATTGCTGCGCGAGCTGGAACGGGCGACGGGCATCGCGCTGGCCGAGGCCTGACGATGGCGGAAAGCACGATGCGGCAACAATTGATCGATGCGAAGAAGCGCCTGTATCGATGGATGAAGTACCGCCTGACCCGGCCCGCGCCGCCGCCTTTGCCTTTCGACATCACGGGTCCGGTGGTCGTGGTCGGCTCCGCGCCGCAGGCCAACCGGCCGGAGGGCCTGGATGGGCGCTATACCGTCATCACCGTGAACGGATCCCAGTCCGTGGCCGCGCGCTGGGGCATCGAGGTGCCCGACATCACGATGATGATGTTCAACCAGATCGAGGGCACGACGCACAATGCGCGGGAGGTCCGGCGGGTCCTGAGCGGGCGGCGGACGCGCGCGCTCTACGTGCTGCTATGGCGCAAGAACGAACGCGAGCGGCTGGAGCGCGGGCTGGCGTCGTTCGATTACCGCTACGACCACCTCTACATCGTCGACCGCTATGAGCGCATGGCGCTGCTCGACAGGGTCGCGGGCCTGCATTCCCTGGAGATCGACGCCGAGTCGAAGTGCTCGAACGGCATCAACGCCGTGCTGTATGCGCTGCATCACGGCGCTCCTGCCGTCATCATCGCCGGCATCGATCCGGGTTCGGCCGGACACGCCTACAACGATGCGGGCCTGGCGCGGCTGCACGTGCGCATGGACCGGATCATCCTGCAACGCCTGCTCGATGCGGGGCGGCCGGTATTCACCGCCGATCCGCAGGTGTCGCGCGCCACGGGAATTCCCTTGTGGAACGCGGAGCGCGCGGCGTGCGTCACCGGCCGCGCTGCCTGACGTGCAGGAGACGCTCGCGGGTGGAGAACCACTCGTCCGCGTAGTCGTCGTTCCTGTGTTCGTCGAAGTAAGGGCCGCCGGTGGTGAAATGCACCAGTTTGGCGTCGGAACGGTAGTCGTATTCGGCGACCAGCCAGTTCCATGCGGCGGGGAGGTCGCCGATGAGGTCTTCCGATTCGAGCCACTTGAACTGGTGCAGGTCCAGCCCGGTCGCCGTGTTCACATAGTAGGGATCGAGCCTGCGGCATTTCGCATTGTTGAAGAGCAGGACGCTGGACCAGTTCTTCTTCTCGTACCTGGACTGGACCTGTCCCAGGAACTTGGTTTCGCTTCTGGGACGGTAGTCGTGCTTGACGCACATCGCGGCAAAGCGCTCGTCCCGCAAGGCCCAGAGTTCCGCGATGTCCGTGCGCACCAGCGTGTCGCAATCGATGAACAGGGACCAGCCCTGGAAACCGCTCAGGTAAGGCACCAGGAAGCGAGAGAACGAGAACTCGGTCGACTGGAGCGGATTGCGTTCCCGGGCGAAGACGCCTTCCAGGTGATCCAGGGCGACCGGGGTGACGGAAACGGGGATGGAGCTCTTTTCCAGGATGCTCTGACACAGCACGTGATAGGCGGCGACTTCCTTGCTGTCGAAACCTATGTAGATGCGGGCAGTTTCTATCATGGCCGGCCGGGTCGAGTTCTGCGGAACCCATGTTGTACCGGGCCGCGGCTCGGCCGGGCGTATCACAACGTTTCATAAGAAACAGACGCCGGCTCGACATTCGTGCGCGATGGGCAAACAATTGGCCGCATGCCCGTCGCCCGCCGATTCGCCAATACCGCGCTGAAGCTGCTGTACCGCTACACCCACGGTCCCGGCCAGCGCCACAACGAGCGCCTGTGGCCGCACGTGGCGGTGGAACGCGACGCCGACGGCCATGTGGTCGGCTATTCGTACCGGCGCCGGCCACTGCCATTGGCCAATGCGAGCGTGGCCCGGGCAAGCGCGTCCGGAACGGGGCACATCATCGCCAGCGGCCCGTCGATCAATGACATCGACTACGGCCGCCTGTCCTTGTCCGGCGTGATGGGGGTGAACGGCGCCATCGCGCTGCTCGACCGTCATGCCGTACGCTTCGATTACTACTGCTTCAACGACACGGGCTTCGTGCGGGCCCGTCCCGAACTGGTCCGCCGGGTCGTGGAGCAGGAGCTGCTGCTGTTCACCACGCCTTTGTGCCTGTGGCATGTCCTGCAACGGATGCCTCCCGAGGCGTTGCGCTGCCGGCTGTTCCTGGTCGAGAATCCCCAGCGGCGCGCGCTGTTGCCGGCGCGGACCATGGCGCAGGTACGGCGCGAACATCCGGAGCACGAACTGGCTATTTTCGATCTCGACCGCGCGCTGGGATTCAGCCGCGACATCCGCAAGGGCGTGTTCGACGTCGGCACCGTGGCCTACACCGCTCTCCAGATCATGGCCTGGCTGGGGTACGCCGAAATCGTGCTGCATGGCGTGGACCTGCGCAACGCGGCCGCCGCGGGCCGCTTCTACGAATCGCTCGCCGACCGCCTTCCCACCACGCTCGACCAGTACCTGTCCGGCCACATCCTGCCGTCGTTCAACAGGGCGGCGTCGCTGCTGCGCGAATCGGGCGTGCGTATCGTCAACCTGTCTCCGGATGGCGCGCTGTCGGGTGACCCGTTCCAGCAACGGGACTGGCGCGCGCTGGCCGGGAGTTGATGCCGAGGACCATATGGAAGACAGGATCAGGCTTTTCGTCGGATGCGATCCGAACGACTGCGATCTCGAGCAGATGATGGTGCTGGAATACAGCGCGCGCAAGCACTGCTCGCTGCCCATCGACATCGAGTGGATGCGGCTGTCGAGGGATCCGGCCAGTTTCTGGCATGCCGATCCCGGGCAGGGGCGGGGCTGGCGCACGCAGGCGTGGGCCACGCCGTTCTCGGGTTTCCGCTGGGGCGTGCCGGCGTTCTGCGGCTACGAGGGCCGGGCCATCTACCTGGACACCGACATGGTGGTGCTGTGCGACCTGGCCGAACTCTGGCGGATGCCGCTGGACGCCGGCAAGGTGCTTACCGGCAAGGGGCGCAAGACATCGTGGCGTTTTTGCGTGACGGTGTGGGATTGCGCCGCCGCGCGGCCCCACCTGCCATCCATCGAGCGCCTGCGCGCCGAGCCCGATTCGCACCAGCGCATGATGCGCTATTTCTCCGGACATCCCGAGTTGATCGAGTCGATGCACTCGGACTACAACAATATCGATGGCGAGGGAAAGCCGCTTCATGCGATTCGCATCCTGCACTATTCGGACATGGGGACGCAGTTCAGCCACAAATACGCATTCCCCAGGCTGGAGCGGGAAGGCCGCCGGCACTGGTTCGACGGCCGGGTGCTGCCGCACCCCAGGGCCGACCTGGCCGAGCTTTTCGATGCCTGCTATCGCGAAGCGCTGTCCGCGGGCTACGCGCTCGACGACTATCGGTCGCCGTCGCCATTCGGCGACATGATGAAAGCCACCCAACGCGACTATGCCGGCAACCACCGCACCCGCAAACGCTCGCTCTGGTCGCGCCTGGGACTGGGCGGCATGGCGGATTGATCGCTCTCTTGCGAATATCCCGTGACGATTTGGTTACGATAAAAAACAAGTCGTACGGGGCGGCAGAGTAGAGTCGATTGCATCGACCCGTACCACTGCACAAGGGGGCTGCCATCAACCATCCCCGTCATCCCATTCAGCAAGGCTGGTCTGTCGCCTTCGTGATGTCGCCGCGCATCGGCGACACGCTCATCTCGATGGTGGTCGCCAACAATCTCGTCCGCCATGGGATCGATGTCACGGTCTTCAGCCGCCACCTGCACGCCATGCGCAAGTGGTTTCCCGGTTTTCGCATCGAGCCCGAGCTGCATGCGGCGCAGGCGCGGAACCGGCTCGAGCATTTCGACGTCATGCTGCACGCCTACGAATCCGACGTGCTGGACGATGCGCGCGATTGGCATCCGCGAGTGTGGGTCATGGACAGGTGGCCCACGTATCGACAGGTCAAGCCCATGGTGGACATACAGCTGGACCTGTGCCGCCATTGCTTCGGGCTCGATGGCCTGACGCGCGACAACGGCCTGGTCGTGCCGGTCGACGTGGGCGTGACCGCCGTCGGCAATCGGGTGATCATCCATCCCACGGCCAGCGACATCCAGAAGCAATGGCTGCCCGGACGTTTCCTGAAACTGGCCCGCCGGCTGCGGGCCCGGGGCTACGATCCGAGTTTCGTGGTGGCTCCCCGCGAGCACGCGCAATGGGAATGGGTCGAGGCGCAGGGCTTTCGCCTGGTCTCGCACGAATCCCTGGACGATCTGGCTCGCTGGCTTGCAACGGCGCGCATTTTCGTCGGGAATGACTCGGGCCTGGCGCACCTGGCCTCCAACGTGGGCGTGCCCGCCGTGTCGCTCGCGATGCGGCCGCGCATCGCGGTGCGCTGGGCGCCCGGCTGGGCGCTGAGCCTGGCTGTCACCGCGCCGCCGCTGATGCCCGGTCGATGGCTGCGGGAACATTCGTGGAAGTATCTGCTGTCGGTTCGCAAGGTCGACGCAGCGGTCGAGCGGCTGCGCCGGCGGGTGTCGGAAGCCGTACTGGCATTCGATCAGGGGCCTGCGGGCGAGCGGATGACGAACAAGTCGATGATCAATGCCAACCCCATCGCGCAGGCCCCGATGACGAAAAGCCGGGCATAGTCGCCGCCGTCGTGGGCGAACAGGAAGGACAGTCCGTAGGCGGCCAGTGCCTGGAACAGGGCGAAGCCCACCGTGGCGGTCTGCCAGGCCGGGCCCTGCAGAGTAGGGTGGTGGACCAGCAACTCGTGCACACGGCCCAGCACCAGCGGCACGGTGCCGGTCACGAAAGCGCCCACGATCACGCTGGAAGCCGCCAGCCAGGCTGCCCCCAGGCCCAGTGCCGGGATGAGCACGGCCACTGCTTCCAGCGCAAACGAGGCCCGAAGCGCCGGGCCGAAGCCGATCCGGTCGGCCAGCATGCCGGCCAGGACCGGGCCCGCACTCGCGCCGATGCCGAACAGCACCCAGTAGTGCGCTCCCGCCTGCAGGCCGAGACCGAGACCTCGCGCCACGAAATCGACCAGGAAGATCATGTGCGGCACCCATCCCGCGGCGTTGAGCGCATACTCGACGTACAACGCACGTAGCGGGCGGGACGGTGCGGCGGGGCGGCGATGCGAGGGCTCGGCCGCGGCCGGTCTCGTCTGCGCGGGCCAGCCTTTCCACGCCAGGGCGGACAGCAACAGGGACAGGGCGGCCAGGCCCAGCCAGGTCTCGCGTATGCCTTGTCGCAGCCAGAGGGGGACCAGTGTTCCGGACAGCACGATGCCGACGCCGACCCCCATGAAGATGACGCCGCCGGCGAGTCCCCGGCGCGAAGGCGGCACCAGGGGCAGCACCGCGGGCGCGGCAAGCACCATGAGCGCGCCGCCGGCAAGTCCGGACAGAAAGCGCCAGGCGAAGAACCAGACGAAAGAGACCGGCACCGCGCAGGCCAGGCAGGCGATCGTCGCGAGCAACATCATGCCGCGCAGGACCGGGGCGGGCGACCATTTGGCGGCCAGCGGCCGGCCAGCCAGCGCGCCCGCCAGATAGCCGGCCAGGTTGGCCGCGCCCAGGTAGGCGGCCAGGGACGGCGCGAACCAACGGGCGCCGATGATGGCAGGCAGGAGAGGGGTGTAGGCGAAGCGGGCCAGGCCGATGCCGACCAGGCTGGCGCAGAAGCCGGCAAGCACGGCCCATGCCGCGCGATTGCCGCCAGCGACCTTCATCGTCAGGGTGGTGGCTTCCTCGTCCATGTCCTTTCCCGTAATGCAGACCGGAAAAGGCTACGCGCTATCATTTATCTGAAGAAGCGAATTTATAAGATCATGGCTATCTGGAATAAAGATATGTCTCGGCGGCCCCGGCGCGCTAGCATGACGCTGCATGCCGCCCTTCAGAATGGAAGCAAGCATGGACCTGGCTGATCTGAAAACCTTCGAGGCCGTGGCTCGGCATGGCAGCATGAACAAGGCCGCGGCCGAGCTGCATACCGTCCAGTCCAACGTCACGGCCAGGATCCGGGCGCTGGAGGAAGAACTGGGCGTACCCTTGTTCGAACGCCATGCCCGCGGCGTGGTGATCACGCCCGCCGGAGACCGCATCCTGCCCCTGGTCGGCAGGATGTCGCGGTTGACGGCCGAGATACGGGCGGCCGCCGGGGACGACGGCACGCCCGCCGGCAACCTGTCGCTGGGCGGACTGGAGACGACCACGGCGCTGCGCCTGGCGCCGGTGCTCAGTTCCTATGCGCAGGCCCATCCCGCGGTCCGGCTGTCGCTTCGCACGGGCACGACCGCGCGGCTGGTGCAGGACGTCGTCGAATACCGGCTGGAAGGCGCGTTCGTTGCCGGTCCGGTCACGCATCCCGACCTGTACCAGGAAGCCGTCTTCACCGAGGAACTGGCGCTGGTCGGCGGTCCGGCCCTGCGCACGATCAAGTCCTTGGCAAGCGTGCCCGACCTGAAGACCATCGTTTTCCAGCTGGGGTGTTCCTATCGGCAGCGACTCGAGTCGCTGCTGGCCGCAATGGGCATCGTCGTCGCCCGTCCGCTGGAGTTCGGTTCGCTCGACGCTATCGTGAGCTGCGTTGCGGCCGGGGTGGGCGTGACCTTGCTGCCGCGCGGAGTGGCCGCGCCGGCGGCGAAGGCCGGGCGCGTCTCCCTGCACCGCATTCCACGCGAACTCGCGCGGGTGGAGACCTTGTACATCCGGCGCCGGGACGGCTACGTCTCCAGCGCGTCCACGGTGTTCCTGGAGATGGTCCGGGCGTTCCACGGCCGGGGCAGGGCCGGGCGGTAGGACAGCGGGCGGCACCGGCCGCGCGTTCTCCAGGCGATGCGATCCCGGAAGCTCCGCAGCTCGTGCTTGACGCCTTCGCTGGATAAAAAATATAATGAAATTAGATAAAACAAAATGAAATTAGAAGGCGGAGGCAGATATGGGCCGCATCGTGCGGATGGGTGCCGGGTCGGGTTTCTGGGGCGATGCCCTGGACCCCGCCGAAGAATTGCTGGAACGGGCGAACCTGGACTACCTGTGCTTCGACTATCTGGCCGAACTGACCATGGCGCTGTTGCAGCGGCAGAAGCTGAAGCGGCCCGACGCCGGCTACGTGCCGGATGCGGTGCAGGCCATGATCGCGTTGTTGCCCAAGGCCCGGGCGGCCGGCACGCGCCTGATTTCCAACGGCGGCGGCGTCAATCCGCGTGCCGCGGCCGGCAGGATTGCCGAGGGCGCGCGCCAGGCGGGCATGGCCGGCGCCCGCGTCGCACTGGTCGAGGGCGACGACATGCTGGGCAAGCTCGATGCATTGATCGCGCAAGGCGTGCCGCTGCGCAATCTGGATACCGGCGATGAGGATTTCGCGGCCATACGCGATCGCGTGGTCTGCGCCAACGTCTATACCGACAGTTCGGGGATAAGCGAGGGACTGGCCGGCGGGGCCGACGTCGTCATCGCCGGACGGGTGTCGGACAATGCGCTGTATGTCGGCCCGTTGGCGCACGAATTCGGCTGGCGTCGCGACGCGGCGCACGTGCATCGGTATGCCGCGGCGGTGACGCTGGGGCACATCGTCGAGTGCGCGGCGGGCTGCTCGGGCGGCATGTCGTCCCGGTTCCTGGAAATGCCGCACATGGGGCGGGTCGGATTCCCCATACTGGAAGTGGACGAAACCGGGGATGCCACCGTGACCAAGCTGGCGGGCAGCGGGGGCCGGGTCGATCAGTGGACGGTCAAGGAACACTTGGTCTACGAAATCGGCGATCCGCGGCGCTATCTGATGCCCGACGCGGTGGCCGACTTCACATCCCTCAGGCTGGATGACCAAGGCCAGGACCGCGTGCGCGTCAGCGGCATGCGGGGAGAGCCCGCGCCCGAGTTGTGGAAGATGGTGGTGGGCTACCAGGACGGCTGGATAGGAGAGACGATGGCCTTTTTCCCGTGGCCCAACGCCTACGACCGCGCGATGAAGGCCCGCGAGACCCTGCTCGAGCGTTTCGAGCGGATGGGCCTGGCGGCCGACCAGGTGCATTTCGATCTCGTCGGCCTGAACACCCTGCACGGGCCCGCGGCGGCGTTTCCCGGCCGGGAATGGGCCAACGAACTGCCCGAGGTGGGCCTGCGCTGCGCGGTGCGCACGCAGACCCAGGAGGAAGCCGACAAGGTGCGGCGCGCCGGGACGAATCTGTGGATCATGGGGCCGGGGGGCACTTCGTTCGGCACGCCGATGAAGCCGCGTCCCGTCATCGCGCTGTGGCCGACGCTCATCCCGCGCGACGCCGTCGAACAGAAGACCGAGATCCTGGTGGCTTGAGGAGCATGCCGATGACGTTGCAAGTGAAAGATATCGCCTACGTGCGCTCCGGGGACAAGGGAGATGTCTGCTCCGTGGGCCTGGTCGCCCGCGGCCCGAGGGAATATGCGTGGCTGCGCGCCAGCGTGACGCCGGCCGATGTGAAGCGGCTCTATGGCGACTGGGTGCAGGGCGAGGTGGAGTGCCATCCCATGGACAACATCGGCGCGGTGGTGGTGGTCATGCGCCATGCGCTCGGGGGTGGCGCCACGCGCACCCTGCGGCTGGACCAGACCGGCAAGTCGCTGGGTTATGCCTTGATGCGCCTGCCGGTGCGCGGCGCCGAGAACCTTTCCTGACGATCGTTCGCCATGGCCATCCTGTCTTCCCGTACACGCACAGACGGCAAGGAGTTCGCCGCCAACGCCGCGGCCTACGCCGAACTTCGCGCGCCGCTGGATGCCGCGCGCCGGCGCGCGATCGAGGGCGGCGGCGAACGCGCGCGCCAGACGCATCTTGCGCGCGGCAAGTTGCTGCCGCGCGAACGGATCAATACCCTGCTGGATCCCGGGACGCCGTTCCTGGAAATCGGGCAACTGGCGGCCGAGGGCCTGTACGACGGCCAGTCGCCGGGCGCGGGCATGATCACCGGGGTCGGGATGGTGGCCGGCCGCGCCTGCGTGATCATGGCCAACGATGCCACGGTCAAGGGCGGCACCTACTATCCGCTCACCATCAAGAAGCAGTTGCGGGCGCAGGCCATCGCCCGCGAGAACGGCCTGCCGTGCGTCTATCTGGTCGATTCCGGCGGCGCCTACCTGCCGCTGCAGGGGGACATCTTTCCCGACGAGCACCATTTCGGAAAGATCTTCCGCAACATCGCCGAGATGTCCGCCCTGGGCCTGAAGCAGGTCGCGGCCGTGCTGGGCGCGTGCACGGCGGGCGGCGCCTACATACCGGCGATGTGCGACGAGACCGTCATCGTCGATCAGGCCGGCACCATCTACCTGGGCGGGCCGCAACTGGTGCAGGCGGCCACCGGCGAACTGGTCGATGCGCAGGCGCTGGGTGGTGCCGACATCCATACGCGCCTGTCCGGCGTCGCCGATCATTTCGCCCATGACGAACTGCACGCGCTGACGCTGGTGCGGGACATCATGGCGCGCGGCCAGGCCGCCTCCTTGCCGGCGCCACCGCGTGTCCCGGTCCCGCCGCGCCATGATCCGGCCGAGCTGCCCGGGCTGATTCCCGCCAACCCCAAGCAGGCCATCCCTGTCCGCGACGTGCTGGCGCGGTTGCTGGACGGCAGCGAATTCGTCGCCTACCGGGAACGCTACGGCGCCAGCCTGGTGTGCGGCACGGGCGCGATAGGCGGGTATCCGGTCGGCATCCTGGCCAATGACGGCGTGCTGTTCGGCCAGAGCGCGCAGAAGGCCGCCAACTTCATCGAACTGTGCTGTCAGGACAACATCCCGCTGGTGTTCCTGCACAACATCAGCGGCTTCATGGTTGGCGTGCAGTATGAGCAGGGAGGCATCGCCAAGGACGGCGCCAAGATGGTCAACGCCGTCGCGACCGCCCGCGTGCCCAAGTTCAGCGTGGTCATAGGCGGAAGCTACGGCGCCGGCGCCTATGCGATGTGCGGGCGTGCCTTCGGCCCGCGCCTGATGGCGATGTGGCCGAACGCGAGGACGTCGGTGATGGGGGGCGAGCAGGCCGCCACCGTGCTGGCCCTGGTGCGGGCCGAGCAACTGGCGCGCCAGGGCAAGGCGTTTTCCGCCGAGGAGGCCGAGGCTTTCAAGGCGCCTGTACGGGCCGCCTACGACGCCGAGAGCACGGCCCTGTACGCGGCTTCCCGTCTGTGGGTGGACAGCGTGATCGAACCGGCCGACACCCGCGCGTGGTTGACGCTGGGCCTCGCGCTGGCGGCGGGCAGTCCCCGGGAATCGACACGCTTCGGCGTGTTCAGGATGTAGGCCATGTGGAAAAGAATCCTGATCGCGAACCGGGGCGAGATCGCCCGGCGCATCGCGCGCACGTGCCGGCGCCTGGGCATCGAGTACGTGGCCGTCCATTCCGAAGCCGATGCCGCCGCGGCCCACCTGGACGGCGCGGTGGAAACGGTCTGCCTGGGGCCGGGTCCGGCCGGGGACAGCTATCTGCACGTCGCCAGGCTGGTCGAGGCGGCCGTGCGCACGCAATGCCAGGCTGTGCATCCCGGCTACGGTTTCCTGTCCGAGAACAGCGAGTTCGCGGCCGCCGTCGAGCGCGCGGGACTGGTGTTCATCGGCCCCGCGCCCGAGACCATTGCCATGCTGGGAGACAAGGCGCGGGCCAAGGCGCTGATGCGCGCGGCCGGCGTTCCCGTGGTGCCGGGGACCGACGAGGCCAGCGACGACCCCGGGCAGATCGAGGCGCTGGTGCGCGCCATCGACCTGCCGGTATTGCTCAAGCCGTCGGCGGGGGGCGGCGGCAAGGGCATGCGGGTCATCGCGCGCCATGACGGCTTGGCGCAGGCGATCGAGTCCGCGATCCGGGTGGCGCGCAGCAGCTTCGGCGATGGCCGCATGATCGTCGAGCGCTACATCGACGAGCCGCGCCACATCGAGGTGCAGATATTCGGCGACGGCCGGGGCGACGTGGTGCATCTTTTCGAGCGCGAGTGTTCGCTCCAGCGCCGCCACCAGAAAGTCGTGGAAGAGGCGCCCGCGCCGGGCCTGCCCGCCGAGGCGCGCCTGCGCCTGCTGGAGGCGGCGCTGCAGGGCGCGCGCAGCTTGAACTATCGCAATGCCGGGACCTTCGAGTTCATCGTCGGCCGCGATCTCCAGTGCTACTTCCTGGAGGTGAACACGCGCCTGCAGGTCGAGCATCCCGTCACGGAGGCCGTCACCGGCCTGGACCTGGTGGAGTGGCAACTGCGGGTGGCGGCGGGCGAGCCCTTGCCGCTGGCGCAATCCGCCATCGCATGCCGGGGCCATGCCATCGAGGCGCGTGTCTACGCCGAGGATCCCGCGCACGACTTCCGCCCGTCGCCGGGCACGGTGGCGCGCGCGCGATGGCCCGCGGGCCTGCGGGTGGACACGGCACTGGATGGCTCGGGAGAAGTGCCGCCTTTCTACGACCCCATGGTGGCCAAGATCATCGCCCACGCCGGCGACCGCCAGGCCGCGCTGCATGCGCTCAGGGCGGGGCTGGGCGACACCGTGCTGCTGGGCATCACCACCAACGTGGGTTACCTGGCGCGGGTCCTGGACGATCCGGCGGTCAGGTCCGGACACGTTCACACGCGCTACCTGGACGAGCGCAAGGACCTGCAGTCGCCGCGCAGCCGCGAGGCCGCGGTGGCGGTGGGCGCCGCGCTGCACTTTCCCGCGGCGGCCAGGCCAGGCTCGCCCTGGCTTCCAGGCGCCGGGCAGGGAACGATGGACCGGCATTGCCTGGATGCCGGAACGCCGCTGGGGAGGATGCATTTCGAGCTGGACCAGGAGCCGGTCGCGGCCGGCTTCGTGGCGGCCGACGGCCCGGGCGTGGACGTGGAGGCGGCCGGCAAGGCGTCGCGCGTCTTGCGCGACGCGTCGGGGTTGGGGGGGCGGGTAGGCCCGCACGGCTGGGAGGCCTGCCCGGCCGAATCCGGCTGGCATGTGCTGGTGGACGGCGACCACTACACCGTGCGCCCCCGCAGTACCCGCGAACAGGACGGCGCCAGGCCGGACCGCCTGGCCATCGCGCCGATGTCCGGCGTCATCGCGGCCCTGCCGCTGCGGCCGGGCGATCGGGTCTTGCCGGGCGACACGCTGGCCATCATCGAGGCGATGAAGATGGAACACGCCATCGCCGCCCACGGGGCCGGCACCGTTCGGGCCCTGCGCCATGCGCCGGGAGAGAGCGTCCGCGAGGGCGATCTCATCGTCGAGGTCGATTACGACGCCGCGCCATGACCTTCCATTCCGAGCCGGCGGGCGCCGGCAGCATCGAGACCACCATGAACAAGCCGTTGAGCCATCTTCGAGTCGTGGACCTTTCCCGCATCCTGGCAGGCCCCTGGGCCACGCAGAACCTGGCGGACCTGGGGGCGGAAGTCATCAAGATAGAAAAACCCGGCGCCGGCGACGATACGCGGCAGATGGGGCCGCCGTTCCTGACCGACGAGCATACGGGGGAAGAGGGCGATGCCGCTTATTTCATGAGTTGCAACCGCGGCAAGAAGTCCGTCGCCATCGATTTCTCCGACCCGCGCGGCCAGCGGATCGTCCGGGAGCTGGCGCGAGGCGCCGACGTGCTCGTGGAGAACTACAAGGTCGGCGCGCTGAAGAAATACGGGCTGGACTACGACTCGCTGCGCGAGATCAATCCGGGGCTGGTCTATTGCTCGGTGACCGGATTCGGCCAAACCGGGCCATACAAGGACCGCGCGGGCTACGACTACCTGATCCAGGGCATGGGCGGCCTCATGAGCGTGACGGGTGAGCGCGATGACCTGCCCGGCGGCGGGCCGCAGCGGGCAGGCGTGGCGGTGGCCGACCTGCTGGCCGGCATGTACGCCACCACCGCCATCCTGGCCGCGGTGCAGCACAGGGACCGGGGCCACGGCGGCCAGCACATCGACATCAGCCTGCTGGACTGCATGGTCGGCTCGCTGGTGAACCAGTCGATGAACTACCTGGTCAGCGGCCGCGTGCCGCAGCGCATGGGCAGCGGCCATCCCAACATCGCGCCGTATGCGGTCTATCCGGCGGCGGACGGCCATCTGGTGCTCGCCGTCGGCAACGACACGCAGTTCCGCCGCCTGTGCGAGGCGGTGGGGCAGGCCGAGGTCGGGACCGATTCCCGCTTCGCGACCATCGCGGACCGGGTGCGCAATCGTGCGGAGCTGGATGCGTGGCTGGTGCCGCTCACGCGTTCGCGCACCCTGTCCGACTGGACGTCGCTGCTCGAACGCGCGCAGGTCCCGGGCGGGCCCATCAACGGCATGGACCAGGTGTTCGCCGACGAGCACGTCGTCGCGCGCGGCATGCGCGCCGAGGTGCGGCATCCGCGCTATGGCAGGGTGCCGACGGTGCGCAATCCCATGCGCTTCTCGGCCACGCCGCTGGAGCCGGGAAGCGCGCCGCCCATGCTGGGCCAGCATACCGACGAGGTACTGCGGTCGGTGGGCGTGACGCCCGAGCAGCTAGCGGCATTGCGGCAGGCCGGCGTGCTTTGACCAGGAAAACATTCAGGGAACGAGGAGGAGAAGGACATGCGCAAAGCCATCACGACCGACGCCAACGGGCTGGAGGTCCTGGGCATGGGTTTCTATTGGGACGACGTCGAGGTCGGTTATCGCTTCCGGACCCTGGGAAGGACCATCACCGAGGCGGACATCACCCTGTTCATCGGAACCGTGGGCATGGTGGAGGAAATGTTCACCAATCTGGACTACATCGCCTCGCAGTCCATCATCGGGTCGCGCCCGGCGCCCGGTTCGCTGGTCTTCTGCATGGCCGAAGGCCTGCTGATGCAGAGCACGATGCAGCGCACGGGCATGGCCTTCATGGAGGCGGACATCAAGGTGCACAAGCCCACCAATGCCGGCGACACCATCCATGTCGAATGCGAAGTGATCGAGGCCAGGGCGACCAGCAAGGCCGATCGCGGCCTGGTGCGCACCGCCAACCGCGTGGTCAACCAACGGGGCGAGACCGTGCTGACCTACTCGCCGCTGCGCATGGTCAAGACCCGGCCCAACGATTCCACCCTTGCGGGAGACAAATGATGAAAACCTTGCCTTCGATCGGCCTGTGCGTCCTGGTCCTTGCCGCGCAAGGGCTGCCGGCGGCCCGCGCCGCCTATCCCGACAAGCCGGTCACCATCGTGGTGCCGTTCGCCGCGGGCAGCCCGACCGACGCCGTGGCGCGTGTCGTGGCCGAGGCCCTGGGCAAGCGCCTGGGGCAGTCCATGGTGGTCCAGAACCGGCCGGGCGCCACCGGCATGATAGGCAGCGAGTACGTCGCGCGCGCGCAACCGGACGGCTATACCTTGCTGTTCGGCACCAACACGACCCAGGTGGCGAACCAGTATTTCTTCAAGAAGGTGTCCTATGACGGCCTGAAGGATTTCGCGCCGGTGGCCATCGTGGGCGGCGTGCCGCATGCGCTGGTGGTCAATCCGTCGGTACCGGTCAACTCGGTCGCCGAGTTGATCGAATATGCCAAGGCGCATCCCGGCAAGCTGTCCTTCCCCTACGCCAACAGCACCACGCGCATCACCGGCAGCACCTTTCGCGTGATGACGAAGACGCAGATCGAGGCCATCCCGTACAAGGCCTACGGCCAGGCCATCGCCGAGCTGCTGGGCGGGCAGACGCAGATGATGTTCATCGATTTCTCGACCGGTCTTTCCTACATGACCTCGGGCAAGCTCAAGGCGCTGGCCATCACGCCGGACCGCTCGGCCAAGCTGCCGGGCGTGCCTGCCATGAAGGAGGTGCTGCCGGGTTTCGAGATCGGGAACTGGAACGGCCTGTTCGCGCCCACGGGGACTTCGCCCGAGATCATCGACCGGCTCAATCGCGAGATCCGCGCCGTGCTCGAACAACCCGAACTGCGCAAGCAGGTGGACGGCGTGGGCTATGAACTGCTGCCGCCGATGGCGCCGGCCGAGTTCGGCAAGTACATCGCCAAGGAAAGCCGGCACTACGCCAGGCTAACCAAGGCCGCCGACATCCAGCCCGAGTGAGCGGCGGGTATGGCAGCACTCTTTCGAGCCGTCTTTTCGTGTCCAGGAGGCCTGACATGACGACATCCACCGAAGCCCCCGTGCAGTACACGCTGGCCTCAGGCATCGCCACGATCCGCATCAATCGGCCCGGCCAGCGCAATGCGCTGTCGATCGAGGTGTGCGAGCGGCTGCTGGATCTCTGGGACGAGGTCGACCGCGACGAGTCCGTCCGCGCGGTCGTGCTGACCTCGGCCGACTGCGGGACGTTCTCGGCCGGCATGGACCTGAAAGAAGCGGCGAGGGTGCGCGCGGAATCGGGCAAGGACATGCTGGAGCTGCTGCGCGATCCCTTCCACCAGCGCATGCGGCGGGTGTCCAAGCCCATCATCGCCGCCATGACCGGCCACTTCACCGCGGGCGGCATGGTGCTGGCGGCCAACAGCGACATCCGGGTCGGCTTGCAGGGAACGCGGGGAGGCATCTCCGAGGCCAAGGTGGGGCGGGGTTCGCCGTGGGGCGTGCCCATGCTGTGGATGCTGCCTCAGCCCTTCCTGCTGGAGATGATGATGACGGGCGACATGCATCCCATCGAACGTTTCCACCAATTGGGGTTCGTCAACTATGTAGAGGCGACGCCCGCCGCGGTGCGCGAGCGGGCACAGGCGGTGGCCCGCACCATCGCCGACAACGCGCCGCTGACCGTCTGGGCCGCCAAGAAAAGCGTGGGAGCGGCGATGGACCTGGGGTGCGACCGGGGCTTCGAGGCGGCCTGCAAATTCCACGAACGGGTCTATGCCAGCGCGGATGCCATCGAAGGCCCGCGCGCTTTCGCCGAGAAACGCCCGCCGCGCTGGATCGGAGCCTAGCCATGGCCGCGGGCGAGAGCTTCGTCCAGCGCGAGGAACGGGACGGTATCGTCACGCTGACGCTCAATCATCCCGAGACGCTGAACCGTTTTTCCAGCACGGACCAGTTCCTGGAGCTGGCCGGACAGATTCGTCGTGCCCAGGCCGATCCGGCCGCGCGCGTGCTCGTCATCACGGGGCAGGGCAGGGCATTCTGCGCGGGCGGGGACCTCAGGCAGATGGCGCGGCGCGAAATGTTCTCGGCCGGCTCCGTGGCCCAGATACAGGCGCGCTACCGGGACACGGTGCATCAGGTGCCGCTGGCCCTGAGCGAGACCGAGATCCCGGTCATCGCCGCGGTCAACGGGCCGGCCTATGGCGCGGGCTGCGATCTGGCCTGCTTCTGCGACGTGCGCATCGCGGCGCGAAGCGCGCGCTTCTCGGTCAGCTTCGCGCGGCTGGGCATCGTCGCGGGGGATGGCGGGGCGTGGATGCTGCCGCGCCTGGTCGGCCGGTCCAAGGCCATGGAGCTGGCATTCACGGCCGATCCCATCGATGCCGATGAAGCCTTGCGCATCGGCCTGGTGTCCGACGTCGTGCCCGACGACGAATTGCGCGCGCGGGCCGACGGCCTGGCTCGCCGCATCGCCCGGCATCCGCCGCAGGCCATGCGCATGAACAAGCGCCTGCTGCGCGACGCGGAGCGGCATACGCTGGCGACCCACCTGGACGTCGTGGCCGCGTTCCAGGCCATTGCCCACGTCTCCGAGGAACACCTCCAGGCGGTACGCGACGCGCTGGGTTCGCTGGACGAGGGGCGCCGGACGGGGCCCTAGCGGCCAGCGTCCTTGGTGAGCGCGATGCGCTGGGCGACGGCGAAGAGTTCGGGCGCCACTTGCTGGCGCAGGTCTTTTTCCGTCAGGCTGGCGCCCACCGCCATGGCCGCCAGGGCGAACTCCACGGCGGTACCGGCGTGCACCGGCGTGGCGATGGAAGCGGTCTGGTTGGCGACCGGCGAGGCCAGGTAGCACCAGCCGTTCCTGTCCAATTCCTGGAAGGCCGTGCGAGTGTCGGCGATCTGCCGCTGCGCGGCCGGGCCGGCCTCGTCCTCGATCTGGGCCAGCAGCATGCGGCGTTGCTCCTCGGGCTGGCCCCAGAGGTAAGCGCGTCCGGACGCGGACGAGATCATGGAGAAACGGGATCCGGTCGTCAGCCCCAGGCGGACCTTGCCCGAGGGGACGCAGTGCTCGACCACCAGCATGTGCAGCCGGTCGCGCGTGGTCAGGGTCACGTGGACCCCGTACCGCTGGGACAACTCGAGCATGAGCGGTCGCGCCGCCTGGGCGGTGGGCAGGCGGCGCTTGACCGCGCGTCCCAGCGACAGGCAGGCGATATGCGGCTGGTAGACGTCGTTGCCCAGCGATTGCAGGAAATGATGGTTCAGCAGGGTCTGGACGAGCTTGTCCGTGGTCGTTCGCGTCAGCCCGAGCCTGCTCGAGATATCGTCCAGCGACAGCCGGCGGTGGCGGACGTCGAACAGCCGGAGGATCTCCAGCCCCCGACGGAGCGAATCGACCTGGGTGTCGGCGGTCTGCGGCGATTCGAGGGCCGGCTGGCGGGTCCTGACCATGCCTACTCCGACTGGCCGGCGCTGAGCTCGGCCTCGAGCCTGGCCTTGAGCGCCAGCAGTCCTGGGGCGACTTCCTGCTTCAGCCGCGGCAGGGCCAGCGCGTTCGAGGGCGCGGCGCAGCCCAGCGCATAGGTGTGCGGTCCCTCGGGGGTGTCGATCACCAGCGCCACGCCGTTGGTTCCCGCCTCCAGCGTCCCCGCCGCCACGCAATATCCCTGGCTGGCCATCTGGGCGACGGCATGAGGCACTTCCCGGCTCAGGGATTCCCAGGCCGGGGGATCGGCAAGCCTCAACTTCTCGAGAAAGGCCAGACGCTCGGCGTCGCCCATGGCGCCTACCAGCGCCCTGCCCAGCGCCGAACGGTCGATGCGCAGGCGCGAGCCCGCGCGCACTCTCAAGGTGAACAGCATTTCCCGGCCATGGGTGACCTCGTTGCACACCATGCTGCTGGCATTGGCCGAGGCCAGGACCACCGAGACGCGGTGCTCGTCGGCGAACTGCTGCATCAGCGGCCTTGCCAGCACGACGAAATCGCTGTGAGTGGCCGCGGCGAAGCCCAGCGCGAGCACCGGCATTCCCAGGCGGTAGGCGGCCCGCTGCGCCGAATACTCCAGGTAGCCTGCGTCCAGCAGGTTGGAGGTCAGCCGCGAGACGGTGGGCTTGGGCAGGCCGGTAAGCGCGGCCAGTTCGGAATTGGTCAACCAGCCGTTCTCCGGCTCGAAGGCGGAGAGTATCGTGAGTCCGCGGGCCAGGACGCGGACGTCCCGGGTGCCCGGTTGTCGAGATGACGGGGTGGCGACGTTCTGCATGAGGCTGGGAAAGAAAATGGCCTCAATTGTATATGTGAACGTTCGCGCAATCGCGCCGGCAAGCCCCCCGCATGCGGGCCTTGCGGTCAGTCCCACTCGGGCGCGAGGCCCTGCGGATCGACCTCGCGGCCATTGCGCTCCAACGCGGCGATCTGCGCCATGTCGCCGGCATCGAGCTTCAGGTCGCGGGCAAGCAGATTGCTGGCTAGGTTCTCGCGCTTGGTGGAAGAGGGGATCACCGCATAGCCGAGTTGCAGCGCCCAGGCCAGCGCGACCTGCGCCACGGTGGCCTGGTGCCTGGCGGCGATCGCGGCCAGCACCGGATCCTTCAGCACCTTGCCGTAGGCCAGCGTCATGTACGAGGTCACGGTGATGCCTTGCTCCTTCAGGAACGCGGCCAGCTTGCGGTTCTGCAGGTAGGGGCTGAGCTCGATCTGGTTGGTGGCGATCTCGCCCTTGCCGAGCAGCTCGATGGCTTGCCTGGTCAGCGCGATGTTGAAGTTGGAGATGCCGATCTGGCGGGTCAGGCCCAGTGCCTTGGCCTCGGCCAGCGCCGCCAGCGTCTCGCTCAACGCGATGCCGTTGCCCGGCGCCGGCCAGTGGATCAGGGTCAGGTCGACGTAGTCCGTGCGCAGCTTGTCCAGGCTGGCGCGCAGGCTGGGCACCAGCTTGTCCTTGGCGTAGTTGTCCGTCCAGATCTTGGTGGTCAGGAAGAGATCGCCGCGCTGGATGCCGCTCTGGGCCACGGCCTGGCCGACCTCGGCTTCGTTGCCGTAGATCTGCGCGGTGTCGATGGCGCGGTAACCCACGTCCAGGGCGTTGCGGACCGAGTCGATGACGGTCTGGCCGGTCAGGCGGAAGGTGCCGGCGCCGAAAGAAGGAATGCTCATGGAAGGTCTCCTGGATAGCGAGGGTATGGCTGGCATTCTGCCGGCTTTACCTTTGCGGATGAAGCGCGGTATAAGCCAAATACATTTGAATTAAAGTCAATAATGAGCGCGCGTTTCCTCGGGTGCTAGAATTCTCCCCGCAGTGTTCTCCCGGACGCGGCCGTAAGCGTTTACGTCAACCAACGCATCACCAGCGGCACCCGTGGCCGGCTGGCGGTGTGCGTTGGCGCCGCGTGGTCCATCGTTCTCCTCCATCCCTCCGCACCGTGCCGCCCTGACTCCCAAGGAGCGGCGGTCGATGTCGAACGTCCTGCAGTATTCCCCCTTGCGCCGCCTGGTCTGGATGACCGTGGCGCTGTTCCTGAGCTATCTCGCGGTGGCCATGGCGATGCCGGCCGTGGCCGTGCATGTCTCGCGCACGCTGGGCATGGGCAATGTCGCCTCCGGCCTGGCCGTGGGCATCGCGTTTCTTTCCACCATCCTGAGCCGCGGCTGGGCCGGCCGGCTGGCCGACGAACGAGGCGGCAAGTCCGGCATGTTCCGTGGCCTGGCCCTGTACGGGCTGGCCTCGCTGCTGTGCCTGGCCTCGTCGCTGCCGGTGCTGGGACATGGCATCGTGTCCTATGCGGTCCTGCTGGCGGGCCGGCTGATGCTGGGGTTGGGCGAGAGCCTGGCCCTGGTCGGCATGCTGGCGTGGAGCATGGCAATGATGGGGCCGGCGCGCTCCGGCCTGGTCATGGCCGTGTTCGGCATGGGCATGTACGGCGCGTTCGCGGCGGGCGGTCCACTGGGCCTGTGGCTGTTGCAGGACCTGGGGTTCGCCGGCCTGATGGCGATCTGCGTCGCGCTGCCGCTGCTGGGCGCGCTGATGCTGTGGCCGCTCGCGCCCGCCGTGCCGGCGCAGGCGGGCCGGCGTCCACCGTTCGCGCAGGTGCTGGGGCGCATCTGGGGGCCCGGGGTCGTGGTCGGCCTGCAAGGCATAGGCTTCGCCGCGCTGGGCGCGTTCTTCCCGCTGTATTTCCTGGCCAGGGGCTGGGACGGCGCAGGTTATGGGCTGACGTGCTTCGGCCTGAGTTTCGTCGCGGTGCGGGTGCTGTTCGGCTCCTTGCCCGATCGCGTCGGCGGCGTGCCGGTGGCGCTGGTGTCGCTGCTGGTGGAGGCCGTGGGGCAGGCGCTGCTGTGGCTGGCCCCCGGACCGGAGGTGGCCATGGCAGGCGCGCTGCTGACGGGCATGGGATGCTCGATGGTGTTCCCGGCGATGGGGCTCGAGGCGGTCCGGCGCGTGCCGGCGCACCTGCGCGGGACCGCGATAGGCGGTTTCGCCGCCTTCCAGGATCTTGCCTATGGCGTGACCGGCCCGTTGGCTGGTTGGATCGCCGACCATTTCGGCCATGCCCAGGTCTTCCTGGTCGGCGGCTTGGCGGCGGCCCTGGGGGCGGCGATCACCGCCAGGCTGCGCGATGCCGGATCGTCTGCCAGCCATTGCCGGGGTTGACGCACCCGGGCGGCTTTCCTAGAATGCTAGCAATCTAGCAATCAGGGTCGCCATGGCCGAGGAAGAGGTCAAGCAGTTCAACGTCTATCTGCCGGTCGGCCTGATCCGGCAGGTCAAGCATCACGCCATCGAATCGGAGTCCTCGCTCTCGGCCCTGGTGGCCGAGGCGCTGCGCGCCTATCTCGACGCACAGCGGCCCGGGCGCCGATCTACCAAGAAGGAGAAGTGACATGAAGTCCGAGCGGATCGAAGCCGTGTTCCTGACTACCCACAACTGGGGCAAGGCGGCCAGGTTCTTCCAGGCACTGGGTTTCACGCTGGAGTTCGAGACCGACCACAACTCTGGCCAGTTGCGCAATGGCGACGGCCCTTACCTGTTCATCGCCGAGGTCCCTGAAAGCGAGAAACCCGAGTCGCAGATCGTGCTGAAGCTGCCCGATGCGGACGCGTTCCAGCCCGAGCCCATCGTCGAGGTGGTCACGCCGTTCGAGGACACGCACTGGGGCACGCGGGACATGACGGTCCGCGATCCCGATGGCCGCATCTGGCGGTTGCAGGCGCCGGCCCAGGCTGGAAAGTGAGCGACGGTCATGGTTGATGAACAGGATGTGGCACCCGACAGCACGGCGGCGCGGGTGGCCTTGTGGCGCGCCTTGCATGTCGAGGTCGATGCGCCGCCGCACGTGCTGGAGGACGAGATCGGCCTGCGCCTGCTGGCGCCGGAGCCGGGCTGGCAGCGCCGCGGGGACATGGACCAGGGGTTCACCCGGCCGTTTCGCGCGTCCATCGTGGGCCGGGCCCGTTTCATCGAGGACCTGGTCGTGGAGCAGGCCGGCCGTGGCCTGGAGCAGTACGTCATCCTGGGCGCCGGGCTGGACAGCTTCGCGCAGCGTCGGCCCGATGTGGCGTCGCGGCTGAGGGTGTTCGAAATCGATCGGCCGGGGCCGCAGGAGTGGAAGCGGCGGCGGCTGCTCGAACTGGGCTTGGGGATGCCCGATTGGCTGCGTTTCGTGCCGGTCGACTTCGAGGCCGGGGAGTCCTGGTGGGACCGCCTGCTGGCAGCGGGGTTCGATGGCCGCAAGCCGGCGGTCGTGGTGTCCACCGGCGTCAGCATGTACCTGACCAAGGAGGCGAACGCCGCCACGCTGCGCCAGATGGCGACGCTGGCGCCAGGATCCACGTTCGCGATGTCGTTCCTGCTGCCGCTGGAGATGGCGGATCCCGAGGTGCGTCCCGGCATGGAGATGGCCGAGAAGGGCGCGCGCGCCAGCGGGACGCCGTTCGTGAGCTTCTTCCTGCCATCGCAGATCCTTCAGCTGGCGCGCGAGCAGGGATTCAAGCAAGCGCGGCATGTCTCGGCCGACGAGCTCGCGCGGCGGTATTTCGCGGACCGCGCGGACGGCCTGCGGCCGCCGGCCAATGCGGAGGAACTGCTGGTGGCGGCTACCTAGGGCCTGTTCCCGCTAGCCGGCCGCCTTGCAAGATCCGTTCACCATTGTTGTGAAAACCTGTTTCACGGCGGCGCGGAAATCGCCGTGCATTGGGTTATCCTCGCGGCAACGCGAAGAACGGATCCCGCATGATCAGGTTGAGGACGGCGGGCGCGGCGGCCCTGGTTTGCTCCATCCTGGCCGGCTGCGCCCAGTACACCGCGCTGCCGCGCCCAGGCTACGAGTCGCGGGGGACCGAGGACATGTCCTCGGACCAGATGATGCAGACCGATTTCAATCGGACCCTGACCATCGCCATGCGCGACAACCTGTCGAGCCTGATGTCGCTGATGACCAAGCTCTACAAGCGCAATCCGCGCGAGTGGCGCAAGTCCGGCAAGCCCTCCATGGATGCCGCCGCCGAGACGGTCAGGCTGTCCATCGACGCCCGTACGCCGCCCGCCGGGCTCCAGGGCCTGCACGACGTCGAGATCCTGGCCGTGTCGCTCGATCCCGCCTACCAGGGCGACCGCGTCGCAGCCTTCATCTACGGCATGGCCGATACCATCGTCGCGGCGCACGACGGCAAGACGCGTTTCTATGCCTTCGATCTGCTGGACGGCGACCGGGTCTACAACGCGGCCCGCAACGTCGAGGCCGCCGCCTGGCTGCTGGGCAGCCGGCGCGATGCCCGCGGCGAGCCGCTGCTGCTGGCCAACGAATGGACGGACAAGCAGGTGAACCTGAGTTTCGAGCGCGAGTTCGGCGCCATCATCGGGCGCCTGGACCTGATCGCCAATCTGCTGGGCGAGAACTCCCGCCGGCTGGGGATCAACTACGCGCAGAACCTGATGCTGTTTTCCTTCCTCCCGGTGCGCTAGAGCCGTCATTTGCGGTCGCGAGAGCCGCCTGCCTCGCGCCCGAGCAGCGCGCGCTTGCGCTCGACGCCCCAGCGATAGCCCGACAGATCGCCGTCGCGCCGGATGACCCGATGGCAGGGGATGGCCACGGCGATGTGATTGGCGCCGCAGGCCTGGGCCACGGCGCGCACGGCCCGGGGCGCGCCTATGCGCTGCGCGATTTCGGCGTAGCTGGCGGTCCGGCCGGGCGGGATCTCGCGCAGGGCCTGCCAGACGCGCTCCTGGAAGGCCGTGCCGCGCACGTCCAGCGGCAAGTTCAGCCCGACCGAGGGGGCCTCGACGAAGCCCACCACCTGGGCCACCAGCCGTTCGAAGCCGGTGTCGCCGCCGATCAGCCTGGCCCTGGGAAACTGGTCCTGCAGGTCGCGCACCAGCGCGTCCGGATCGTCGCCCAGCAGGATGGCGCAGATGCCGCGCTGGCTTTGCGCGACCAGGATGGCGCCCAGCGAGCACTGGCCCACGGCGAAGCGGATGACCGCGCCGGCGCCCCCCGCGCGGTAGTCGCGCGCACGCATGCCCAGCAACTGGTCGGAGGCTTCGTAGAACCGGCTGTTGGAGTTGAATCCGGCCTCGTAGATGGCATCGGTGACCGAGGCGTCGGGTGTTCCCAATTCCTCGCGCAGCCGGCGGGCGCGCCGGGCCGAGGCATAGGCCTTGGGCGTCAGGCCGGTCTCGGCCTTGAATACCCTATGGAAGTGGAAGGGGCTCATGCCTGCCTGCATGGCCAGGTCCGCAAGACTGGGCGGTGTCTCGGCGCTTTCGATCAAGCGGCAGGCGCGGGCGATCAGCGCGGTGCGTTCCCGGGCGGCATCGGGCCCGTCCTGCTGCCGCCGGCTGGCGCGATAGCCAGCCGCCTCGGCCTCGCGCGGCGAGTCGAAGAATTCGACGTTGGCGCGCCGGGGCAGCCGTGTCGGCGAACTGGGGCGGCAATACACGCCGGTGGTGCGCACGGCGTAGACGAAATGGCCATCGGCATCGGCGTCGCGCGCCTGCACCGCCCGCCAGCGGGCGTCATCGGTGGCGTAGTCGGACGGTGGGCGGGTACCCATGGCGGATGTCCGGGAGTTCGTGGTCATGGCATCAGGATAGCGAATGGTCCGGCCGCAAGCGCTCCGTTTCTTGCGCTCGAATCCGTGCCGCGCGCCGCCCCTTGGCCGTGGAACCCGCCACCAGGACGCATCCTTCTCTTGCGAAGCCAGGCCAGGATCATCCCGCCTTCCTGAACGTGAAGTTGATGCGCTGGCTGCCCAGGACCGGATGCGGGACGTCGGACAGCGGCATCACGCCGTGGTAGCGCAGGCGATCCGGGCCGCCCCAGACGGCGATGTCGCCGTGGTGGAGCCCGATCCGCGCCGGCTTGTCCGAACGACGGTGGCCGCCGAACAGGAAGATCGCCGGCATGCCCAGGGATACCGACACGATGGGGGCGTCGAGGTCGCGTTCGTTCTTGTCCTGGTGCAGCGACATCCGCGCGCCGGGCAGGTAGCGGTTGATCAGGCAGGCATCGGGTTCGAAGCGGGGAAAGCCGGCCGCCTCGGCCGCCTCCCGCGCAAGCGCGGCGAAGGCCTCCGGCATGGCGGGCCAGGGCAGGCCGGTGGCGGGGTCGGTGCGCGAGTACCGGTAGCCGTGGCGGTCGGTCGTCCAGCCCAGCGTGCCGCAGTTGGTCAGCGCGACCGACATGGTGAAGCCGCCGGGCGTCACCATGTGGCGAAACGGCGCGGCGTCCGTGACGCGGGCGATGGCGGGCAGCAACTCGTCCACGCGGGGCAGCGCGAAGCCGCGCAGCAGGAAGGCGCGCGGTCCCATGGGTTCGGGCTGGCCCGGGGTGGCGTCGGAGAAAAGATCGAATGTCTGCATGGTCCTGCGCTAGCGCGCGTCGTGGAAGATCAGGCCCACGGTGTACCGCCTGCCGCTGTGGACGCGGCTGACGCCGTGGCGCATCGCCACCTTGCGCACGCCGCCGCGCCGGCCCGGCGCGGGGCGCTGGTTGACGGCGAACACCACCGCGTCACCCCGTTCGCCGTAGAGATCCTGGTGCAGGCAATTGTAGTCGCCGGCACCGTACGCCACGATTTGTCTGCGGCACGCGTGTGTTTTACCCTGTGGCGTCATGAGCGGGCGCAGGCCCCGCCTTTCACCTTCCTTTTCCTCCAGGAGACCCCCTAGTGGTTCGACTCGCGACGACAGCATGCACACTTCCCCTGCAATCCCTCCGCGACGTCTCGTTGAGTCGCCGCAGGCTGTCCAAGCCCTGGTTGGCCCACTTCGCGTTCCTGATCCTGCTGCTGTTGGCGACACTGGGGTCCGCCCGTATCGCGATGGCTGCGCAAGCCGCCGTGGCGCCCACGCCAGCCGCGCTGGCGGACCTGCTCGAGAACCCCGACAGCCGCCAGGCGCTGATCGACCAGTTGCGGGCGCATGAACCGGGGACCGGCGCGAAGCAAGCCGGGGCGGCTGCCTCGGCTGCTGCGCCCGACCAGGCGTCCCCCACGCTGCGTGAGCGGCTGGCAGACGGCACGCAGCGTTTCCTGTCCGGCCTGGTGGCCGACCTGGGGCAGGGCGCCGCGGACCTGCGGGCGATGGCCGAAGGCGACGGTCCTTCCATGGACAGCGACGAGGCGCGGGCATTGCAACCGCTGGCCATCTCGGTCGCGACGGCCATCGTCGCCTTCGTGCTGTTGCGGCTGGTGGCGCTGTGGATCTACCGGCGGATCGATGATTGGGTGGCGAGGCTGGGTTGGGACGCCACGGCGTCGTGGCCGGCCGATGCGCCCATCGGCATGCCGGTCCTGTACCGGCGCGCGGGCGCGATCGTCGGCGCGGTCATCATCGATGCGCTGGTGGTGGTGCTGGCCGCCGCCGCGGCATACGCGGCCGGGGTCCGCGGCGGACCGGACGGTGTGGCGGTCGACCCGCTGGTGGCGGTGTTCCTGAAGGCCTTCCTGGCGGTCGAGATCACCAAGGTGCTCGTTCGCACCGTGTTCTCGACGCGCTATCCGCACCTGCGCCTGCTGCCGATGTCGAATGAGATGGCCCGCTACTGGAACCGGTGGCTGATCGTGCTGGTCATGGCGGCGGGCTACGGCACGATGCTGGTCGATCCGGTTCTGGCGGCCGCGCTGTCGCCCGCGCTGGGCCGGCTGGCCACCCTGGTGATCATGCTGGGTGTCTACGTGTACGCGGTGGGCGTGATCTGGCGCAACCGCCTGCGTGTGCGCGAACGGCTGGAGCACAGCGGTTCGCGCCGGACGACTTTCCTGGGCACCTCGCCGCGTCTGCTGGCGCGCGTCTGGCACTGGCTGGGCATCGGGTACTTCACCGTGCTGCTGGTGGTCAGCCAGATCGATCCGGCCAATGCGCTGCCTTTCATGGTGGGCGCCACGCTCCAGACCCTGCTGGCGACCGGCGTGGGCAGCCTGGCCATCGTGTTGCTGAACGCGTTGCTGGCCAAGCCCATACGCGTCTCCGACGAATTGCGCGCGCGCCTGCCCATGCTGGAGAGCCGACTGAACTCCTATGTGCCCGCGACCATCCGTTTCGTGGGATGGGCGGTCCGCATCGTCGTGGTGCTGCTGGTGCTGGATGCGTGGCGCGCTTTCAACCTGTCGCGCTGGATCGCCTCGGACGCCGGCGCGGCGGCCATAGGCGTGGCGGTGAACGTGGCCATCGTGCTGCTGGCGGCGGCGTTGGCGTGGACGGTGGTGGCCAGCGTCATCGAACACCGGCTGAACCTGCGCGAGGGCGGACGCATGCCCACCGCGCGCGAGAAGACCCTGTTGTCGCTGTTCCGCAATGCGGCGCTGATCGTGATCGTGACAATGACGGTCATGGTGGTGCTGTCGCAGATAGGCATAGACGTGGCGCCCCTGATCGCGGGCGCGGGCGTGGTGGGCCTGGCCGTGGGCTTCGGCGCGCAGAAGCTGGTGCAGGACATCATCACCGGCGTCTTCATCCAGCTCGAGAACGGCATGAACGAAAACGACGTCGTGCAGGTGGCCGGCGTTTTCGGCACGGTCGAGAAGATGACCATCCGCTCGGTGGGCATACGGACCCTGGACGGCGGCTACCACCTGGTGCCGTTCTCGTCGGTGGACGTGGTGTCCAACCACATGCGGGACTTTTCCTACCATCTGGGCGAGTACACGGTCGCCCACCGGGAAAGCGTCGACGATGCCATGCAACACCTGCGCAATGCCTTCGCGGAACTGATGACCGACGAGGCGCTGGCGCCGGAGATCCTGGAGGACATCAGCATCCCGGGCGTCACCGCCGTCAACGAGAAGGGCGTGACCATACGCGTGCTGATCAAGACCCGGCCGGGCATGCAGTGGGCGGTGCAGCGCGCCTACAACCGCTTGGTGAAGCAGCACTTCAACGCCGCCGGCATCGAGTTGCCTTACCCGCACATGGTGGTCTATTTCGGGCAGGACAAGCAGGGCGAGGCGCCGCCGGTGCGAGTGGCCATGGAAGAGGGGCGGGCCGTGGCCGGCTGATCCCGGCCTTCAACCCGCCAGCAGCCAGCCCCCCAGCGCCGCCAGCGCCACGACCATGACGGGCGGCACGCGGCCCAGGACCAGCAACCCGAAGGCGGCCAGCGCCAGCGCGAAGTCGGCGCGGCCGTGGATGGCGCTGGTCCATACCGGGTCGTACAGCGCCGCCAGCAGGATGCCGACCACGCCGGCGTTGACGCCGGCCAGCGCGGTCTGGATGCCGCGACGCTGGCGCAATTGTTCCCAGAAGGGCAAGGCGCCCGCCAATACCAGCAGCGCGGGCAGGAAGATCATGGCCAGCGCGGCCAGGCCGCCGGCCCAGCCGTGCAGCGGACCGCGGGCCACCGCGCCCAGGTAGGCGGCGAAAGTGAACAGCGGCCCGGGCACGGCCTGCGCCGCGCCATAGCCAGCCAGGAAGTCCGCGTTGTCGACGAGGCCCGTGGGCACGACCGTGGCCTGCAGGAGTGGCAGCACCACGTGTCCGCCGCCGAAGACCAGCGCGCCGGCGCGATAGATACCCTCGAAGAACGCAACGAGCGAGGAGCCGCTGGCCGCGGCCCAGGCCGGCAGCGCCGCCAGCGGCAGGGCGAACAGCGCCAGGGCCGTGATGCCGGCCCGGCGGGAGATGGGGTAGGGATGGGGGCGTGCCGGAGCGGGGGCGGGCAGGTCCAACAGCCATCGGCCAAGCAGTCCGCAGGCCACGATCGCGGCGACCTGTCCCGAGGCCGAGGGGACGGCCAGTGTCGCCAGCGCGGCCAGCATGGCCAGTCCCGCGCGTGTCCGGTCGGGACACAGCGACCTGGCCATGCCCCAGACCGCCTGCGCGACCACCGCCACGGCCACGACCTTCAGGCCGTGTACCCAGCCGGAGGCGGCCATGTCGCGGTATCCGGCCATGCCATAGGCGAACAGGATCAGGACCAGGGCCGACGGCAACGTGAAGCCCAGCCACGCGGCCAGCAGGCCGGGCCAGCCGGCGCGCCGCAATCCCACCGCCATGCCGACCTGGCTGCTGGCGGGCCCGGGCAGGAATTGGCACAGGGCCACGAGGTCCGAGTAGCTGCGATCGTCCAGCCAGCGGCGGCGCTCCACGAACTCGGCACGGAAGTAGCCCAGGTGCGCGATCGGCCCGCCGAAGGACGTCAGTCCCAGCCGCAGGAAGACCAGGAATACCCGCCATGCGCCCTCGCGCGTATCGTCGTGTCCTGCCGGAGGCGCGTCGGTGGGCATGGTGGTCAACGTGAGAAGGGTTTCCGGGAGGGCTTGGCGGCGCCTTCGTGCGCGCGAACGAAGTCGATGAAGGCCCGCAGGGGCGAGGGCAGGTGCCGGCGGCCGGAATAATAAAGGAACGGGCCGGAGAATGGGCGCCACCAGGACTTGAGCACGGGTTCCAGCGCGCCGCTGTCCAGGTCGGGCTGCAGCCAGTCCTCGAACAGGTGGATGATGCCCAGTCCGTCACGGGCGGCCTGGACCGCGAGTTCGATGCCGCTGCCCAGGCTGACCAGCAGCGGCCCGGCGGGGTCCACGCGCAGGACTTCCCCCTTGCGCTCGTATTCCCAGGCGGGCATGGCGCCGCTGGCGAACTGGCCACGCAGGCAGACGTGGCCGAGCAGGTCACGCGGATGCGCGGGGCGGCCGTGCGCGGCAAGATAGGCAGGCGAGGCGGCGGTGGCGAAGCGCTGCCAGCGCGGGCCGATGGGAATCGCGATCATGTCCTGTTCGAGCCGTTCGTCGTAGCGGATGCCGGCGTCGCAGCCGGCGGCCAGGAGATCGACGAAGCCGTCCTCGACCACGATTTCGAGCTTGATGTCGGGATAGGCTTGCAGGAAGGGCGTGACCAGGGGCGCGAGCACCAGCCGGGCGGCGCTGAGCGGAACGTTCAGCCGCAGGGTGCCGGCGGGCCGATCGCGGAATCCGTTGACGACGTCGAGTGCGGTTTCCACTTCGCCCAGCGCGGGCACCAGCCGTTCGACCAGGCGCGCGCCGGCCTCGGTCGGTGTCACGCTGCGAGTGGTGCGATGGAGCAGCCGGACGCCCAGCCGGCCCTCCAGTCTGCGTACCGCCTCGCTCAGGCTGGAAGCCGACGTGCCGCTGGCGCGCGCGCCTTCGCGAAAACCGCCGGCGCGAACCACGGCCAGAAAGGCGAACAGGTCTTGGAGCGGTGCTTGCATTGTGCAGAATTTCGTACAGCCTGTGCCGATTACACCAGATTATTGATCGAAGTGGCCATGTCTATAGTGTGATCCATCCATGTTTTTCCGGAGAAATACCGTGATCGATCTACAGCCAGCGGGCACTTTCGCCCTGGGAGACCGTACCGTGCGCCGCATGGGCTACGGCGCGATGCAACTGGCGGGGCCGGGCGTGTTCGGGCCGCCCAAGGATCGCGCCGCGGCGATTGCCGTGCTGCGCGCCGCGGTCGAGGCGGGCGTCGACCATCTCGATACCAGCGATTTCTACGGGCCCCACGTCACCAACCAGTTGATCCGCGAGGCCCTGCATCCCTATCGGGGCCTGACCATCGTGACCAAGGTCGGAGCCGTGCGCGGGCCGGACGCCTCATGGAATCCGGCGCAGAGTCCCGGACAACTGACGCAGGCCGTGCACGACAATCTGCGCAATCTGGGGCTGGACGTGCTGGACGTGGTGAACCTGCGCATCATGGGTGACGTGCATGCGCCGTCCGAGGGATCGATCGAGGCGCCGTTCACCGCGCTGGCGCAATTGCAGCGGCAGGGGCTCATCCGCCATCTCGGCCTGAGCAACGCCACGCCCGCGCAGGTGGTCCAGGCCCAGCGCATCGCCCCCATCGTGTGCGTGCAGAACCACTACAACCTGGCGCACCGTGCCGATGACGCGCTGATCGAGCAACTGGGCGCCCAGGGCATCGCCTACGTGCCGTTCTTTCCGCTGGGCGGCTTCTCGCCGCTGCAGTCGGAGATCCTGACCCGCGTGGCGACGCGGCTGGCGGCGACCCCCATGCAGGTGGCGCTGGCCTGGCTGCTGGCACGCGCACCCAACCTGTTGCTGATTCCGGGAACGTCGTCGCTGGCGCATCTGCGCGAGAACCTGGCGGCGGCCGCGCTGGCGCTGCCCGCCGACGCGATCGCCGAGCTGGACCGCATCGCCGCGGAGGGCCAGGCCAAGCCCTAGCCGTGCGGGCGCGGCGGCGAAGATGCGTTATCGTCGGGGTGGATCCATTCATGCCCCGACAAGCCCCCGCGTGAGAACCGATAGCCGCCTTTCCCGAATGCTGCACGTGCTGCTGCACATGGCCAGGGACGACCAGCCCGTGACGTCCGCCCAGATCGCCCGGATGCTGGGCACCAATGCCGCCGTGGTCCGCCGGACCATGGCGGGCCTGCGCAAGGCGGGCTATGTGCAGTCCGAGAAGGGCCACCATGGCGGTTGGCGGCTGGATTGCGACCTGGCCGAGGTCACGCTGCTGGACATCCATCGCGCGGTGGGCGGGCCCAGGATTTTTGCGATCGGCGCCGACCATGCCCATCCCGACTGCGCGGTCGAGCGCGTGGTCAACGCCGCGCTGGGCGACGCACTGGACGAGGCGCAAGCCTTGCTCGTCCGGCGCCTGGGAGCGGTGACGCTGGCGGACCTGGCCAGGGAGTTCGAGCAGATCTGCCGCACGGCGTCGTGGGGCCTGGCGGACCACCTCCAGCCTTGAACATGCAGCGGTAGGGAATGGCCTCGAGTGCCAAAGGGGTATCGGGGCCTTGCGGCGAATTGTTATGTATCATTTAAAGGTACATGAATTGGACGAAGCAAGGAGAGCGGTATGGACTACGACGTGATCATCATCGGCGGAAGCTACGCCGGGCTTTCGGCGGGCCTGCAACTGGCCCGCGCCCGGCGCCGCGTGCTCGTGATCGATGCCGGCGAGCGCCGCAACCGGTATGCGCCGCTGTCCCATGGTTTCCTGACGCGCGACGGCGAGGCGGGCGCCGACATCGCCGCCATCGCCAGGGACCAGTTGCTCAGGTACGAGACCGTGGAGTGGCTGGATGCCCGCGTGGACGCGGTGGCGCAGGCGGGCGCGGGGTTCGAGGTGTCGGTGGGGAAGCGGGTACGCACGGCGCAGCGCCTCGTGCTGGCGACGGGCGTGAAGGACGAACTGCCGGACCTGCCGGGCCTCGCGCAGCGTTGGGGTACCCATGTTTTCCATTGTCCGTACTGCCATGGCTACGAACTGCAGCAGGGCCGCGTCGGCGTGCTGGCCTTGTCCGAGATGTCGATGCACCAGGCGATGATGCTGCCGGATTGGGGCGCGACCACGCTGTTCCTGAACGAGGCCTTCGAGCCCGATGCGCAGCAGCTGGCGCTGCTGGCCGGGCGCGGCGTGGCCATCGTGCGGGGACGGGTGGCGCGGCTGGAAGGCGAAGGCGTGGCGGTGGCCATGGAGGACGGCGTGGTCCATGCGCTGAACGGCCTGTTCATCGCGGCCCGGGTCCGGTCGTCGGAGCTGGCCGAGCAACTGGGCTGCGTGATGGAAGAGGGGCCGTGGGGCAGCACGATCAAGACCGATGGCACCAAGGCCACCAGCGTGCCCGGCGTGTTCGCGTGCGGCGACACGGGCAGGCCCGCCGGCTCGGTGGCGGCGGCGGTGGGCGATGGCGCGATGGCGGGCGCCGCGGCCCACCGCTCGCTGATGTTCGGGTTGTAGAAGAACGATCGGGCGGTCGGGCCTTGTTGTCAAGCTTTCGAGCTATGCCAGGACACGCGCAGCCGGCGCCAGCCGATGACGAGGCCCGTGGCGCTCAACGCGAGACCGCCCAGGCTGAACAGGATCATCATCGCGTCCCATAGCGGGCGGCGCTCGAGCAGGGGTAGCCAGTCCCAGCTGTGCAGCATGGCGAACAGCCAGCGCGAGGCGCGGCGCGAGCGGTCGGTGCTGTTCAGGACGGAGCCCGTGTACGGGTCCAGGTGCACCCAGGTCGCCTCGGGATCGTCGAACTCGATGCGCCAGACCGGCAGCGGCTTGTCACCGCCGCCCGTCATGGTGTGCGGGGCGCGGTCGTAGTAGTGGAGGTCGTAGCGGTCGAGCACCTGGATGCGGGCCAGGGGAGCTGCCATGAGTCCCGCCGCCGCATGGCGCAGTTCCGCGGCGTCCAGGCGCACGGCCTGCGCGGTCCGGGGGTCGAGCAGCGCGGGGCAGCCGGCCGGGCCATAGGCCAGGACGACTTCGCGCCCCAGGCGGTGGACCCAGCGCAACTCGCGGATGTCGCCGCCGGCCAGCAGCGCCTGCACGGAGGCCGTGCCGGCGGGCATCGTACCCGTGTCGCCGTATACCGCGGCCACGGAGGGGCCGCCGCGGCCGCTGCTGAACAGGCCCCATGGATTCATGGACATCAAGCCGCTGAAGATCCAGGTAAGCGTGGTCAGCGCGAACGCCAGTCCCGCCAGGTGGTGCCAGCGCATCATGCCGGCCCGGTAAGGGGAACGCGAACCGCTGCGGTAGGGGCGCGAGAAGCGCCAGCGCAGCAGTCCGACGGCGGTGCCGGTGAGCGCGACGGCGATGCCCGCGATGGACAGGCCGTCGACGATGGCGGCCCAGTGGCGGTCGAAAAGATTGCCGCGGAAAGGATAGAGCCAATGGATCCACGCGCCCGCGTAGTTCCAGACGCGCTCGGTGCGCGTCGCGTCGCGCACCACTTCGCCGGTGCGGCTGGACACGTACAACAGCGTGCCCGCGTCGTCGTCCAGTTGCACACGGTGAAGCGGCCGGTGCGGGTCCAGGGCGCGCGAGTGCGTATGCGCATCCTCGTCCACCTGGCCGGCATAGTGGGCCTGGACGGTACCGCCGGCGTAGGCGGCGGCGCTGGCCACGGCATGCGCCGCATCGATTGGCCGCAGCATCGTCCCGGTCGCGGCGTCGATGGCCACGGGCGTGCCGGCCCGGGAGCCATCCGACAGCGTGGCCAGGTAGACCGGCCGGCCAGCGCTGGCCGCCGACAACCGCAAGTCTTTCGGCATCGAGGCGATGCCCGCCGCCGCGAGGGCCTGGGCGGGACCGAGCAAGGGCGCCGCGGGATCCAGCGCGGGTAGGTGGCGCAGGCGCTCGGCCGCGGTGAGCTTGGGGTAGCCGACATACATCATGACCACGCCCGAGGCGAACCACATCACGAAGAACGCGCACACCAGGATGCCCAGCCACCGGTGCAGCAGATAGAGCCAGCGCTTGAGGCGTGAACGCATGGCCGTCTCCTAGAACGCGATCCGCAGGCTGACGTCTGCGGTGCGCGGGGCGCCCAGGTAGGCCATGGTCGGCGTCATGCTGGCGGCATAGACCTTGTCGGTCAGGTTGCGGATGCGCGCCACGATCGCGGTGCGGCGATCGATGCGGTAGCTCATCCCAAGGTCCACCAGCAGATAGGCTGGCCAGGACACCGTATTGGCCGCATCGGCGTACACGCGGCCGACACGGCGCAGCCCGACGGTGGCCTTCAGCGCGGGCGTGACGGCGTAGGACACCCACAGGTTGGCGACCGTGGCCGGTGTGTTGGTCGGACGCTTGCCCGCCAGCGACACGCCGCCCTGGGTGTAGTCATCGTAGCGCGCGTCGACGTAGGCGACGTTGCCCTGGATGGACCAGCGCCGGTCGGGCTGCAGTCCCACGGCCAGTTCCAGCCCCCGGGAAGACTGCTCGCCCACGAGCACGGTCAGGCTGCTGTCGTTCGGGTCCTGGCTGGCGATGTTTCGGCGCGAGATGCGATAGGCGGCCAGCGTGGCGGTTCCCTTGCCTTCCCAGAAGTCCAGCTTGCCGCCGACCTCGGCCTGGCGGCCGGAGGTCAGTTCGCTGTTGTTGCGGACGTCCGCGAACGATGCGGTGGACAGCACGCCCGAGGGCGGATCCGCCGCCGTGGCGTACTGGACGTAGAGCGCCGCGTCCTGCGTGACGTCCCAGACCAGACCGACGCGGCCCGTGGTCGGGTGATAGCTGCGGCGGAACCCGGCCGGATTGGCGGCGTTGACCTCTCGCCGGTTGGTCAGGTCGAGCTCGATGCGTTCGTGGCGCAGCGCCGTGACCAGGTGCAGGCCGGGACGCAGAGCGGTTCGGTTTTCGGCATAGATGGCCAGAGTGCGGACCTTGTTGTCGCGGTCGGGCCGGAAGCCCGGCGACATGCCGGGTATGTCGAAGAAACGCTCGGTGCCGAAGCCGTATGGGTCGACCGTGCCGATGGTGCCGGACAGGCTGTTCGGGAAACGCGTCTGGCGATTCACGCTGACATCCATCCCGAAGGCCCAGTCGCTTTTCAGGCCGGCGATCCCGCCGCGGTAGATGCCGTCGACGCGGTTGCCCACCAGGTGCTGGTCGTGGCGCTGCAGCAGCGCGCTCGACCGTATCACCTGCGAGTTGTCGGCGTTGAAGCGATAGTTCTCGACGTTGCGATAGTCGCGCAGGGCGTCGTACACGTAGAAGGTGTTCCGCCATTGCAGTTTGTCGCTGGCCCGCCACTCGGCGATGGAGCGCAGCCACTGCACGCGCTGGATGTATACCCCGTCGGCGCTGTTGTAGTTCTTGAAGCGGGTGCCGTCGTCGATGCGCGCGGTGCCGGCGATCGGGTTCAGCAGGGGCGTGCCCCAGTAGGGGCGGTCGACGTGTTCGTGCTGGTACTCGTAGGCCAGGGTGTGGGTGAAGCCGTTGCCGAAGTCGGACAGCACCGATGCCGCGAGCTGCGTGGCGCGCGTGCCCGTGCCGTCCACCCAGCTGTCGCCGCCGCGATGGTTGAGGTCCAGGCGCAGGTAGTGCCCGGGGCCGTCGGCGTCGCCGGCGATGCGCCGGTTCAGTCCGGCCGAGGCTTCCTTGAGCCCGTTGCCGCCCAGCCGCAACTGGCCTTGCGTGATGTCTTCGCGCCTGGCGAGCTTGGTCACATAGTTGATCGATCCGCCCACCGCGCCTGCGCCGAACAGGAAGCTGGATGGTCCGCCGATGGCTTCGACGCGTTCATAGATCCAGCTGTCCACCGGGCGGGCGGCGATCGAGTACTGGACGTTGATGCCGTTGAACAACTGGCTGATGGAACCGGTGCCGAAGCCGCGGTAGCTCACGCCCACGTTGCCGGGGGCGTCGTGGGCGGTCACGCCGGGGATGGCGCGCAGGATCTCCTGGGTGTTCTGCGCGCCGCGCGCCTCGATCGTGGCACGATCGACCACGGTGATCGAGGCGGGGGTCTCGCGGGCGGTCAGGCCGAGATTGCTGGCGGCCGCGGCCGGCGTGTCGAGGTTGAGCTTGCCGTTGGGCGTGTCGGCGTCGTCGCTGACTTCGATCGTGGGCAGGGCATGTTCAGGAACCGCCTGGGCGTGGACGGGGACGGCAAACGTCTGCCAGGTGGCGAGCAGGCCGGCGCACAAGGAACCGGGCAGGGATGGACGCGTGGCGGCGCGATGCGCATCCGGGCGCATCGGGGAAACGGGAGGGAACACGAACGACTCCTGGTCGGCCGCGCGGGACGCGGCAGGACGAAACGGCACTGCCACGCGGGCAGGCCGGGCGGGTTCAGGAAGCGGACGTGAAGGGTGGAGCGCGAGAGGGAGGCGGGCGCGAGATCGGCGCCGTGCCCAGGAGCGGAGCGGGGGGAAGCGCCGGTGCCTCGGCCGCGACGACGAGGCCTGCCAGGACGGGCCCCCCGCTGGGGGTCGGCAGCGCGACGGCGGCATGGAGCCGGCAATAGGGGCAGTCGGCGGACGTCGTGGCCGAATCGTCCCGCGACGGACTGGAGCCGTCGTCCGACAGCTTGACCAGTTTCGGGCCGTAGACGCTGCAAAGCTCGACCCAGGTATCGGCGGGACGAGCCAGCGTCTTGGCGATGGCCGGCGCCAGCATTCCCCAGAGCAGCGCGAGCAGCACCAGCATCGCGATGCCGCGATGGCGGTCCTGCCTGGAGAATCGGAGGGATGGCCGATGCATGCTTGAGTGAAGGCTGGTGCCCGACGCCCGGGCGGACAGGCCGGATGGCCTGCGAAACGCCGGGAGTATGGGCAGGAAATCCGATCGCGTCAATCCGCGGTCCGCGATCAGAGGCGCGCCAGGACTGCCTCGGCGATGGCCAGCGACGCGGTCAATCCCGGCGATTCGATGCCGTACAGATTGACCAGGCCGGGCACGCCATGGTCGGCCGGTCCCTGGACCATGAAGTCCGCCGCGGGCGAGCCGGGGCCCGACAGCTTGGGCCGTATGCCGGCGTAGCCTGGTTGCAGCGCGCCGTCGGGCAAGGCCGGCCAATATTGGCGGATCGAGGCATAGAACGCATCGGCGCGGCGCGGATCGACCCGGTAGTCCACCCGGTCCACCCATTCGACGTCGGGGCCGAAACGGGCCTGCCCACCCAGGTCCAGGGTCAGGTGCACGCCCAGCCCGCCCGGTTCGGGCACGGGATAGATCAGGCGCGAAAAAGGGGAGCGTCCGGCCAGGCTGTAGTAGTTGCCCTTGGCCAGATGCGCGGACGGGATGCGCGAAGCGTGGGGTCCATGCAGGGCCGCGGCGATTTCCTGGGCATGCAGGCCGGCGGCGTTCACCACGATGCCAGCGCGCACTTCCATGGGCTGCGGGCCGCCGACCTGCAGCGTGATGCCGTCGGCGCCGCACTGCCCGCCGGCCACGGGCGAGCCGAAGGCCAGCATGCCGCCGGCCGCTTCGCAGTCGGCCTGGAATGACAGCATGAGGGCATGGCTATCGACGATGCCCGTGCTGCGGCTGTCCAGCGCGGCCACGCAGTGCAGCTGGGGCTCGGCCCGGCGCGCCGCGCCGGCGGCCATCATCTCGAGTTCGGCGACGCCGTTGGCGCGACCGGTCGCGCGCAACTGCTCCAACACCTCGACCTGGCCGGCCGAGGTGGCCACGATGAACTTGCCGCAGCGCCGGTGCGGGATGCTTCGCCGGGCACAGTATTCGTAGAGCAGGTGCTTGCCGCGCACGCACCACCCGGCCTTGAGCGAGCCCGGGGGGTAGTAGATGCCGGCATGGATGACCTCGCTGTTGCGTGAGCTGGTGCCGGTGCCTATCCCCAGCTCCTTCTCCAGGACGATGGTTTCCAGGCCCCGGGCGGCCAGCGCGCGGGCGATGGCAAGGCCCACCACGCCGGCCCCGATGACGATGCAATCGACTTGTTCCATCAGCGGGCGTCTCGTCTTCTTCCGGAAGCAGACATCGTAATTCACGGCCGTTATGTCGTCCGGATACCTTCTGTTACGATCGCCGTCGTTTCTTCAAGGACGCTCCATTGGCTTTGCTGATCATGAAACCGCGCCTGGCCCGGCTGGCGGCGCTGGCGACCGCGGTGCTGGCGCTTGCCAGCTGCGGCGGCGACGGCGCCGTCGCGCCCGAGACCGCCTGTGCGCGCCAGGTCAACGACACGGAAGACAAGCTGCTGGCCTGCATGACGCTCGACGGCGTCATGGCCCATCTGCGGGAGTTCGCGCGCATCGCAGAGGCGAACGCGGGACACCGCGCCTCGGGATCGCCCGGGTACGATGCCTCGGCGGCCTATGCCGAGCAAGTGCTGCGCGGCGCCGGCTATGCGGTCACGCGCGAGCCCTTCGATTTCGTCCGGTACGGGGACCTCGGCGGGAGCCTGCTGCGCCAGGTGGGGCCGCTACCGGCGATGGATATCGAGCACGGGGTCATGACCTATTCCGGATCGGGCGACGTCTCGGCCGGCGCGCACGCCGTGGGCAGCCGTGGCTGTGCCGCCCGGGACTATGCCGGATTCCCGGCGGGCGGTATCGCCCTGATCGAACGGGGCGATTGCAGCTTCGACCAGAAGATCGGCCTTGCCGTGGCGGCGGGGGCCGCGGGCGTCGTGGTCTACAACAATGCCGAAGGCATGGTCCACGGCGCGTTGGGACAGAGCCTGGGCATCGAGGTCCCGGTGCTTGAGACGACCCAGGCGCTGGGCCGGCAACTGATCGCCACGCCCGGCCTGGTGCTGCGGGTGGCGGCCTCGACCCGGCGCGAGCCCGGGACCACCTTCAACCTGATCGCCGAGGGCCGCGGCGGCGACGAGAACCACGTGGTCATGGTGGGCGCGCACCTGGATTCGGTATCGACAGGCCCGGGCATCAACGACAACGGCAGCGGATCGGCGGCCGTGCTCGAGACCGCGGTACAACTGCGCGCACGCCGACCCGGTACCGGTTGCGCTTCGCCCTGTGGGGCGCCGAAGAGGACGGCGTGCTGGGTTCGGCCGACTACGTCGGCAAGCTGGCGCCCGAGGCGCTGGCGAAGATCGCCATGTACCTGAATTTCGACATGATCGGATCGCCCAACCCGGGGTATTTCATCTATGACGGCGACAACTCCGATGGCCGCAGCGACGGGCCGGGACCGGCCGGCTCCGAGGTGATCGAGCGGACCTTCGAGCGCTTCTACGCGATGCAGAACACGCCCTTCAAGGGAACGCCGTTCGACGGCCGTTCGGACTACGGCCCGTTCATCGCGCTGGGCATCCCCGCGGGCGGCGTTTCCTCGGGCGTGGACGAGATCAAGACCGAGGCGGATGTGGCGCTGTGGGGCGGCACCGCCGGCATCACGTTCGATCCCTGCTACCACGCCGCCTGCGATGACCTGTCGAACCTGGACCCGGCCGCGCTGGCGTTGAACAGCCGGGCGGTGGCGGCGGCGACGCTGCACCATGCCAACGATCTGCAGGGCATCCTGCGGGCCGCGCCGGCGGACGGCGCCCGGCGTTCGACGCGCGCCGCCTACACGCCGCCGGCCGATATGCGGCCGCGGCACCTGCCCGCGCTGCGTTAGCCGCGCGTCAGCCTTCGGACGACGATCGGCCGGCGCCCCATAGAACGGCCACGCCGATCAGCGAGGACAGGATGGAGCCGATGAAGACCGCGACCTTGGCCGCGGCGAAGTCGGTTTCCACCGGGAAGGCCTGCCCGGAAATGAACAGGGACATGGTGAAGCCTATGCCGGCCAGCGCCCCGGCGCCCACCAACTGGCGCCAGGAATAATCGGCGGGCTTGCGCGCGATGCCCAGCCGGACGGCGATGACCGAGGCCGACACCAGCCCCAGCGGCTTGCCGAGGACCAGCCCGGCAATGATGGCCAGCGACAGCTGGCCATGGCTGGACAGCACGTCGGGCGCCAGCGCCACGCCGGCATTGGCCAGGGCGAACAGCGGCAGCACGACATAGCTGGAGCGCGCGCCGGTCGTGCGCAGCAGCCGGTCGGCGGGCGATTCCAGGCGGTCATGGATGGCATCGAACGCGGCCAGCGCGGGCAGCGACGGTCCCTGCCGCAGAACTTCTCCGCTGCGGCGTGCCTCGGCCGTCAGGATGGCATCGGCCTGCGCCACCAGCGTGGGCAGGTTGGGAGGCGGCCGCGTCGGGATGAACATGGCCAGCAGCACCCCGGCCATGGTGGCGTGCAGGCCGCTGGCATGGACGCAGGCCCACAGCAGGATGCCGGTCAGCGCATAGGGCGCGACGCGGTAGATGTGGGCCTTGTTGAGCAGGGCCAGCACGCCCACCAGGGCCGCGGCGGCGGCCAGGTAGCCCAGGTTCAGCGAACCGGAATAGAACAGCGCGACCACGACGATGGAGCCGATGTCGTCGACGATGGCCGCTGCGGTCAGGAACACCCGCAGCGCGGTGGGGACGCGGCTGCCCATCATCGCGATCAGGGCGATGGCGAAGGCCGTGTCGGTGGCCATGGGCACGCCCCAGCCGTGCGACCACGGCCCGGCGGGAACGATCAGGCTGTAGACCAGCGCCGGCACGAGCATGCCGCCCAGGGCCGCCGCCACCGGCAGCGCGGCCGAGTGCAGGTTGGCCAGGTGGCCGACGGTGAACTCGCGCTTGATCTCCAGCCCCACGACCAGGAAGAAGATCGTCAGCAGGCCGTCGTTGATCCAGTGCAGCAGCGACATGCCGAAGCCGGCCTGCCCGAACGAGATCGCCAGGGGAGTTTCCCACAGCGCGGCGAAGGACTCGCCCAGGCCGGAATTCGTCAGCAGGACCGCCAGCGCGGCCGCCAGCAGGAGCAGCACGCCGGCCGAGGGCGCCCAGCCGGCGAAGTCCTGCGCCACGCTGCGCAGGCGATGGCCCGGCGTGCGCAGCATGGCGTCGGTGAACGAGCTTTCGTCCCAGGGGCCGTCGTAGCGGCGGCCGTTGATGAAGAAGGTGGGCGTGACCATGACCCGGCTGGCCCGGGCGCCGGCGACGTCGGCATCGACCCGGGCCCGGGCCGCCTCGTCGTCGGCCGTTTGCCGCGCGCCGGCGGGCGGAATGCCGAGCTGGCCCGCGACCAGGGACAGGTCTTCCTCGGAGAGCGTGCGCGAATGCGTCATCAGCGTGACGTGGGCGTCCCAGAACTGGCGGGCGTCGCGCGCGTGTTCGGCCAGTTCCGCGGCGCGGCGCGCGATGTCGCTGCCCGGCAGCGGATAGTGGCGGAATACGTAGCGCAGCCGGTCGCCCAACTGGTGCCGGATTTCGGCGATGCGTTCGTTGGCGGCCCGGCAGTACGGGCAGGCGTAGCTGCCATATTCGACCAGGGTGATGGCGGCATCGGCAGGGCCGAGGACGTGGTCCCGGCTGTCGTCCACCGGTTGCTCCAGCCTGGCGGTCAAGCTCTCTTCGGACACGTGATTCCTTGGGTGGAGTGGCTCGGCCTGCTCAGTGGGCCTGCGGCGCGGGTTGCCGGGCGCGCCTCTGCTTGAGCCTGCGCGTCTCCCACAGGCCCACGGCCGTCAGGACCGCGGTGGTCAGCCAGCCCATGGCCAGCAACGTCGCGGCATAGCCCACGGGCACCAGCACGAGCAGCGCCACCGCGCCGGCCAGGTGCGACCCCGGGATGGAACCGTAGACGACTTTCTTGTAGATGGCGCTGCCCAGCAGGTAGATGGCCGGACCGGCCACCAGCACGACGACCTGTGCCGTCCCGAGGGCTTCATGCGGATGGGCCATGACGAGATCGTTGCCGACGGCGGTGACGATGATGCCGGCCACGAGGATGGCGTGGATGTAGTGGAAATAGGCGCCGATGCGGCCGGGGTCGTCCGAGCTCGTGATGGCCTCGGTGGCATCCTTGCTGGAGGTGCCGAAATACAGCCACCACATCGCCAGGGTGCCGAGGAAGGTGGCCAGGACGCCGGAGACGATGGCCGCGTTCCAGGCTTCGGTGTTCGCCAGCATGACGCCGGTGGCGAGCAGCGTCTCGCCCAGCGCCACGATCACGAACAACTGGCAGCGTTCGGCCAGGTGGCCGCCCTCGATGGTCCAGTCGCGGGTATGGGAGCGGCCCATGCCCGGCAGGGCGAAGCCGAACATGGGCGAGCCGTATTCGCACAGCACCGCGACCAGCCACAGCAGCGCGCGCAGCTCATGCCCTTCGGCCATCGCCCCGGCGATCCAGAAGACTGCGGCGATGACCAGCCACCCCAGCATGCGCCGGTAGTTGGCGGCCAGCGGATGGCCGGCGGGCAACTGGCAGACGATGAACGCGGTCCGGCCCACCTGCATCGCGGCATAGGACCCGGCGAACAGCAGCGCCCGGTCGCCGAAGGCCTCGGGCAGGCTGGCCGCCATGCACAGCGCCAGCAGCATCGTGGCGAAGAGCAGGCCGCGGATGCGCGGCGTTTCCGGGTCGAACCAGTTCGTCACCCAGCAGGTGTACTGCCAGCCCAGCCACACGGCCAGCCAGAGGATCAGCGACTCGATCACGCCGGTGAGCGTCAGGTGGTGCAGGAGTTGATGGCTGATCTGCGTGACGGCGAAGACGTAGATCAGGTCGAAGAACAATTCTTCGAAGGTGACGCGGGCATGGTGCCCGTCGCGGTGGCGCAGGAGAGGATGGCGATGGGGAGCGGATGACATGGCGGGGCGGGACGGCCGGTGCGGGAGGCCAGCCGGTCGGGGTCGGACACGCGGTTTAAGATAGCCGGAAACGCCCGCGCCGCGCCACGGGACCTGACTTCGCGCCCGAGGATCAGGCGGGGTTGTTGTCTTAGCACAACTTCCGTCGCGGCATGGGGGCCGCTTGCGCCGGCCGCGCCAAGGAGCATCGCCCATGAGAATCCCCGTTCCGCTCAACGCCTTGCGAGCCTTCGAGGCCGCGGTCCGCCACCGCTCGATCAAGGAGGCCGCGGCGGAGCTGGGCGTGACGCCGTCGGCCGTCAGCCACCAGCTTCGGGCGCTGGAGGAACTGCTGGGGGTGCAACTGTTGAAGCGGATCGGTGCGCGGCTGGAGCCGACCGAGGCCGGCCGCAGGCTGGGGCCAGGGCTGAGCCAGGGGTTCGATCACATCGCGCAAGCGGTCGCCGCGGTACGCAGCGAGCGGCGGGAAGGACCGTTGCGAGTGGACATGCTGCCCTCGTTCGCCACGCAATGGCTGTCGCCCCGCCTGGCGCGCTATCCCTTCGAGCGCCATGGCTTTTCCTTGCAGATATCGACCACCCAGGAAGGCGTGGACCTTGCCGCCGGGGAGGCCGACGCCGGTATCTGGCTGGGGGCGGGGCAGTGGCCGGGGCTGGTGGCCGAGCGGTTGTTCCAGGCATCGGTGGATTTGTACGCCCGGCCCGGCCATGTCGGGGGAACGCCGCGCGAAAGGCTGCGGGCGCTGCGCGCATCCAATCTGTTCGTGTCGCGGCATTGCCCTGGCTGGCGGGACTGGACGGACAGCTTGCCGGCCGGCCGCTTCGAACCCGCATGCGTCACGCTGGTGGACTCGGGCGGATTGACCCTGCAGGCGGCGGCCGATGGCGCGGGCGTGGCGATCGCGGTGGCGGAACTGGCCGATGCCGGCGTGCGCGCGGGGCGGCTGGAATCGGTGTTCGGGCACCGCATGCCCGTGGGCATGGGCTTCCATCTGGTCTATCCGCCGGCACTGCGGGAAGACCGCAGATTGGGGAACCTGAGTCGGTGGCTGCACGCCCAGGCGGCGGCCATGCGGGCAGAGCCGTCGGGGGAAGGCGAGACGGACGACAGCCTGGCCTGCGCGGGCAGATGAGTCAGGTGGAATCGGGAGCGCCGTACAGGGCCTCGCCGCGCACCTGGACGCCGTCCTGGAACTGCATGATTTCGCAGGCGCGCGTCCGCCTGCCGCCCTGGAGCGCCACGTAGTGCACCACCAGGACCTGGGCCGTCTCGTCGCAGATGGCGGCCACGAGTTCGAACCTCAACCCGGGGCGGTCGGCCAAGGCCGCTTCCCAGTAGCGGCGCAGCGCGGCCTTGCCTCGCACCCGGCTCGTGCCGGCGTAAGGCAGGGCGAGGGCGCTGGTGAACTCCGCATCCTCGGCGAAGGTGGCCAGGACGGCATCCACGTCGGCCCGGTTCCAGGCCGAGATCCAGGCGTGCGCGTGGGCTTGCAATTGGCTGCGGGACAAGGTGGTCATGTCTGCTATATCCAGAACAGGATGATGGTGAGCCCGGTCAGGGCGGCCATGGCGCGGTTGATCCGCAGCGCCACGCCGGGGCGGCGCAGCCAGGGTTTGAGCGCGGCGCCGAAGCCGACCCAGATCGCGATGCAGGGCAGGCCGACCGCGACGAACACGAGGCAGATCACCAGCAGGTGGGACAGGTAGCCGCCGCCCGGCGGCGTGAATGCCGCTATGGCGGTGGCCGCGGCCAGCCAGGCCTTGGGATTGACGAACTGGAAGACCACGGCCTGGAGCAGCGTGATGGGCCGGCTCGCGCGGGCCTCCTCCATTTCGGCGGCGCGCCACAATCTGGCGGCCAGCCACAGCAGGTAAAGGCTGCCTGCTGCCTTCAGCGCCAGCTGCAACCCGGGCTCCATTGCGAACAGCACGCCCAGCCCGGCTGCCACCAGCCACAGTTGCGCGATCATGCCCAGCGGGATACCCAGCATGTGCGGACAGGTGCGGCGAAAGCCGAACAGGAGGCCCGAGGACATCAGCATCACGTTGTTGGGCCCCGGCGTGATGGACATCACGCAGACGTAGCTGACCAGGCCGAGCAAAAGGCTGTTCTCCATCGTGCTTCTTCGTGCCGGGATCGCGGGACGGATCCCCGTTGCGCATTCTGGCCCGCGGTGCCCGGCGCCGGCCAGCGAGATTTTTTCAGGCGGCGTTGAGTTTTGCGGCGCGCCGGGGTTCGCTCTCGCAGGGGCCGCGCGCCGGGCTGGTTTCGCTGGGCGGCGTGGCCCTGGGCTTCGTGTTCTACATGCTGTGCGCGGCACTGGGCATCACCGCCCTGGTCATGGCGGTGCCCTATGCCTACGATACGTTGCGCGCGGGCGGCGCGATCTACCTGCTCTACCTGGCATGGCAGGCGGTCAGGCCGGGCGGGCGTTCGCCGTTCCAGGTGCGCGAGCTGCCACGCGACGGCCCCGGCAAGCTGTTCGCGATGGGTTTCCTGACCAATCTGCTGAACCCGAAGATCGCGGTGATGTATCTGTCGCTGCTGCCACAGTTCATCCGGCCCGAGCAGGGCAGCGTGCTGGCGCAGTCCTTCGCCTTCGGCGCCACGCAGATCGCGATCAGCATCAGCATCAACGCCACGGTGGCCATCATGGCTGGCTCGATCGCCACCTTCCTGGCGCGCCGCCCGCTGTGGCTGGTGGTGCAACGGTGGCTGATGGGCACGGTGCTGGCGGGGCTGGCCGTGCGCATGGCCACCGAGGCACGCCGCTAGCGGGCAGCCCCGGCGGAAGGACTACCTGCCCGGAGGCATCGGCGCATCGGCCGGATCCTCGACCAGCGAGTCCGGATCGGCCAGCCAGTCCTCGTCGTCGGCGCGGCGCAACGCATTGCCGTCCAGCAAGAGGCCCTTGGTCAGTTCCAGGGCCTGCTTCTCGAACAGCCGGCGATAGACGCCGTCCTCGATGCGGATCAGCGCCTCGTGCGTGCCTTCCTCGACGACGCGGCCCTTGTCCATCACCAGCAGGCGGTCGAGCGCGCGGACGGTGGACAGCCGGTGCGCCACGACCAGCGTGGTGCGGCCTTCCATCAGGCGTTCCATGGCCTGCTGGATCAGCACCTCGCTTTCGCTGTCCAGGCTGGAGGTGGCCTCGTCCAGGATCAGGATGGGCGCATCGGCCAGGAAGGCGCGAGCCAGCGCGACGCGCTGGCGCTCGCCGCCGGACAGCTTGACGCCGCGCTCGCCCACCAGGGTCTCGTAGCCGTGGGGCAGGGCCATGATGAAGTCATGGGCGCTGGCCAGTCGCGCGGCGCGCTCGATTTGAGCGCGCGTGGCGTCAGGCCGGGCATAGGCGATGTTCTCGGCCAGCGAGCGGTGGAACAGGATGGGTTCCTGCTGCACGATGGCGATCTGCTGGCGCAGCGAGGCCTGGCGCACGGCGGAGATATCCTGGCCGTCGATGGTGATGCGGCCGCCGCTGACGTCGTACAGGCGCTGGATCAGCTTGATGAACGTCGTCTTGCCCGAACCGGAGTGGCCGACCAGGCCAACCCGCTGGCCCGGCGCGATCCGTATCGAGAAGTCGCGGTAGAGCGGCGTGTCGTGGGTGCCGTAGCGGAAGTCCACGTGCTCGAAGCGGATCTCTCCGGGGCCGATGGCGATGTCCGGCGCCCCCGGGCGGTCCTCGATGCCCAGCGGCTGGCGTTCCAGCGCGACCAGCTCTTCCATGTCGTTGATGGAGCGTTGGAGGTTGCGGATGTCCATGCCCACGTCGCGCAGGTAGCCTTGCAACATGAAGAAGGTCGTCAGCGCGAAGGTGATGTCGCCCACGCTGGCCTGCCCGCGCGACCACAGCAGCAGCGCCGTGCCCAGGATGGCGGCCTGCATCAGCACGAGCATCGCGCCCTGGACGCCGCCGTTGATCGTGCCGCGCACCCAGGTGCGCCGGGTACGCATGCGCCACTTGCGGATCACCCGCGCCAGGCGGGTTTCCTCGCGGTCCTCGGCGCCGAAGGCCTTGACCACCGCGTTGCAGGTGATGGAGTCGGCCAGCGCGCCGCCCATGCGTGTGTCCCAGGCGTTGGCCAGGCGCGCGGCGGGCGCGACGAAGCCGAGCGACAACATGACCGTCAATGCCACGTACAGCAGCGATCCCAGGCCGATGACCGCGCCCATCAGCGGCCAGGTGGCGCCCAGCAGGACGGTCGCTCCCGCCAGCATGACCAGGGACGGCAGCAGGGCGACCAGCAGCGTGTCGTTCAGGAGGTCGAGCGCCCACATGCCGCGCGTGATCTTGCGCACGGTGGAGCCGGCGAAGCTGTTGGCATGCCAGTCGGTCGAGAAGCGCTGCACGCGATGGAAGGCGTTGCCCGCGATCTTGCTCATCATCTTGAGCGTGAGGAAGGTCAGGCTCAGGAATACCACCTGGCGCAGCAGCGTGGCGCCCACGCCCAGCGCGGCCAGTATCCAGAATGCGGTGATGGCGGCCTGCCAGGCCGCCGTGTCGCTGGCTGCGCCGGAGGCCACGGCATCGACCAGGCGGCCGGCGTACAGCGGCGTCACGACACTGGCCAGCGTGGACAGCAGGACCGCGACGATGATGGTCAGGATGCGCCAGGGCTGTTCGGCCCAGTGGCGAAAAGTGAAGCCAAGGACGTCCTTGTAGGACTGTCCGCGGAAGTCGAGTTTCTTCGATGCCATTTGCGACAGCCCCGGCTCGCGGTGGAGCGGGGTCTCCAAAGTCGGAACAGGAAACGGACGGGCCATCGCGCGCTTGTGGCGTGCGCAGGGCAGGAAACCGTCCGGGAGTGATTGCAGGCAGGAAAACCGCCCGCGGGGGCAACCTAGAGGTGCCGGGGAGCCGGTCCGGAGACGACGATGCGCGTATTGATCATTTTGCGTCTCCTGGATGGGTTGTGAAAGTGATGGCAAAAAGCCGAACATAAAGTCTAGCAGCCCGTGCCCGGGCGGGGCAATGGCGCAGGCGGGCGAATGTGGCCGCCGGCATACACTTGTGCTGCGGCATGGCCTGCCGGAACGAATGACTCCAGTTGCAGAGGTGGACATGAAGATAGCAGTGATGGGAGCCGGCGCGGTCGGCAGCTACTACGGCGCGATACTGGCCCGCGCCGGCCACGACGTGGTGCTGGTGGGCCGCGCCGCGCACGTGGAGGCGGTCCGGCGGCAAGGCCTCTTGCTGGAGACGAAGTCCTTTCAAGGGCACGTGCCGGCGCGGGCCAGCGAAGATCCCGCGGACGTCGCCGGCGCGAAACTCTTGCTGTTCTGCGTGAAGTCCACCGACACCGAGGACGCGGGCCGGCAGGTCGCCCCGCACCTGGATGCCGACGCCGTCGTGCTCAGCCTGCAGAACGGGGTCGACAACGCCGAGCGCCTGCAGGCCCTGCTGCCGCAGCCGGTGGTTCCGGCCGTGGTCTACGTGGCGGTGGAGATGGCGGGCGCGGGGCACGTGCGCCATCACGGGCGCGGCGAACTCGTGTTGGGGCCGTCGCCCCGCAGCGACGAGGCGGCCGGTGTCCTGAGCGCCGCCGGCATCCCGGCCACGGTGTCAGGCAATGCCATGGGCGAGCTCTGGGCCAAGCTCATCCTGAACTGCGCCTACAACGCCTTGTCGGCCGCGACGCAATTGCCCTATGGCCGGCTGGTGGAGGGCGAAGGGGTGCTGGACGCCATGCGCGACGTGGTGGACGAGTGCCTGGCGGTGGCGGCCGCCGCCGGCGTGGCGGTGCCGGGGGATACCTGGGAGGCGGTGCTGCGCATCAGCCGCACGATGCCTACGCAACTGTCGTCCACCGCGCAGGACCTCGCGCGCGGCAAGCCGAGCGAGATCGATCACCTGAACGGCTACATCGTCCGCAAGGGCGGCCAGCTGCGGGTGCCCACGCCGGCCAACCGCATGCTCCACAGCCTGGTGAAGCTGCTGGAGTCGCGCAGGGGCTGAGATCGGCTCCGGGAACGGAACGTGCTGCCGGGCAGGGCTGCCCATGGACGTTATCCGGAGGTGAACGATGAATGCCGTACCCAAGGAAATGCAGGTGTGCGTGGACGCCTGCCTGCGCTGCTACCAGTCCTGCCTGGGTTCCGCCATGAACCATTGCCTGGAGCGGGGCGGGGCGCACGTCGCGCCGCCCCATTTCCGCCTGATGATGGCGTGCGCCGAGATATGCCGCATCGCCGCTCATTTCATGTTGATCGGCGTTCCGCAGCATCGCCACGTGTGCGCCGACTGCGCCTCGATCTGCCGGCAGTGCGCCGACAGCTGCGACGGCCTGGACGGCATGGACCAGTGCGCGGCCGACTGCCGTAGCTGCGCCGATGCCTGCGAGCGCATGGCGGCCTGAGCCGGCGGCCCCGGGCGCCTTGGCGGGTGCCCGGCGCTTATCCTATGATTCCCCATGCCAGAGCGTGCGGGCCGCCGGACCGCGCCTGGCGCGGGAGCGGGCGTGGTCCAGGACACTCCATCGACGAAGCGCGAGCACGACATCGCCGAAGCCTTCGGCAGGCCGGACAAGGGATGGAGGCGGTCGCTGTATGCGGTGATGTTCGAAACCGGCACGGCCGCCGGCAAGCGATTCGACCAGTTGCTGTTCGTGGCCATCCTGGCCAGCCTGGCCGTGATCATGGCCGACAGCGTGGCCTTCCTGTCGCAGCGCCTGGGCGGGCTGTTCGGCCCCCTCGAATGGGCCTTCACCGTCCTGTTCACGATCGAGTACGTGCTGCGGCTGCTGTGCGTGCGGCGCCCCTTGCGCTATGCGACCAGCTTCTACGGCGTGGTGGACCTGCTGGCCTTCCTGCCCACCTACGCGGCGCTGCTGGCCCCCAACCTGGCTTTCCTGATCGGCATACGCGTGCTGCGCCTATTGCGCATCTTCCGGGTGTTCAAGCTGCGCCTCTTCACCGAGGAGTACCTGATGATGGGCCGGGCGCTGCGCGCCTCGTCCCGCAAGATCATGGTCTTCCTGTCGGTGGTGCTGCTGATCGTGCTGGTCATGGGTACGATCATGTACGTGGTGGAAGGTCCGCGGTACGGCTTCACCAGCATTCCCGTGGGCGTCTACTGGGCGATCTCCACCATCGCCACGGTGGGGTTCGGCGACATCACGCCGCATACGGCGCTGGGGCGGTTCATCGCCTCGGTCATGATGCTGCTGGGCTGGGGCATCCTGGCCGTGCCGACCGGTATCGTGACCATGGAGATGACGCTGGCCGAAAGCGCGCGGCGCCGGGCGGCGGCCCGTACCTGCCAGGCATGCCTGACGCCGGGCCTCGACCATGATGCGAACTATTGCAAGCACTGCGGCGCCGCGCTGGAGCCGGCGGGGCGCGAGCGCTGAGGCTCGGGCACCCCGGCGCTCATTTCGCGTCGGGCGCGATGCCGTAGTAGCCGTAGGTGTCGGTGTAGCGGTTGCGCTCGCGCCGGTTCAGCCACAGGCGCATCAGCCAGCGCTTGCGTTCGTCCTCTTCCCAGTCCAGGAATTCGGTGCGCGAGTGCAGCGTCATGTGATTGTTCAGCCACTGTATGTCGCCGGGCAGGAACTCCATGGACAGGCACAGTTCGGGTGATTCCGCGTAGTGATCGATCAGCTCCAGCAGCTTGCGGTGGCGCTCGGTCAGCGGCGGCGCGCCCTCGTAGCGCTGCGCCGATTCGATGAAGTTGCGCAGGTACATCATGGACAGCTTGCCGTTGGTCCAGCCGCAGATGGACGTGACCCAGTAGGGCTGGCCGGTGACCGGTTGCGCTCGCCCCGGTGGTCGAACCACAGTGGCTCGTACAGCAGCGGAATCATGTCGGGGTGGTCGCGCAGCAGCGCGTTGTAGATGCTGGTGGAACTGACCACCAGGCTGGCGCCGCCGGCCTTGGCGGTGCGCACGCACATCAGGCCGACGATGTCGGCGCCGTCCACGTGGAACGGGGCCGCGCGGTTGGTGTGGTAGAAGCGCGTGTTGGCATTGGTCTGCGGGTCGGCGCCGGCCGTGGTGTCGCGCACGTGGCCGAACAGCTCGCCGCGCGCGTTCTGCACCACCGCGTCGCCCAGGTATTGTCCCAACCCCCAGTAGGCGATGCTGCGCTCCTCCAGGCTCCAGTCTTCCACCGGCAGGCCGCGCCACATCTCGAAGCCGCGACCGTTCTCCAGTTCCTCGCCCAGCGCCGCCAGCCGGTCCGACAGGCCGGCCAGCGGGAAGTCCGCGCGCGAGATGGATTCCAGCGGCTTGCCCGTGGCCCGGGCGGCGGCGACCGCGCCGCGGATCTCGTCGACCTCGGCCGGCGACAGCGTGTAGATCCAGCTCTTGTCGGCCTCCATCTGGGGGCGGGTCCAGGCGCTGGGGCCGGTATAGGGCTGTTGCAGCATTTCCGTCATGGGTGGCTCCTGTGTGGGGTGGACGGAGGGCTCATCCGGCGATGGAGCCGGCGCGGGCGCGGCCCCTGAGGATGGGCCAGCCTATGGTGGCGAGGACGAAGAGGCCGGTGACCAGCTTGAGGTCGGACGGCATCAGTCCGAAGGACAGCACCAGCGAACTGAGCTGGTAGTACAGCAGCGAGCCGACCACCGGCGCGCACAGCTGGCGCAGCAGCGTGCGGCGGCCGATGATGGCCTCGCCGATGATGAGCGCGGCCAGGCCGTTGATCAGCATGCCGAAGCCCATGTTGACGTCGCCGTAGCCCTGGCTCTGGGCCAGCAGCGCGCCCGCCGCGGCGGTGATGGCGTTGGCCAGCCCCAGGCCGAACACGATGTAGCGCGTGGAGTCGACCGCGAGCGCCGGCGCGAGCTGGCTGTTGGCGCCGACGCCGCGCAGGGCCAGGCCGACGTCGGTGTGCAGGCCCCACCACAGCAGCAGCACCAGCACGACCAGCGCCGCCAGCAGCAGTCCGCCCTGCAGCGCCAGGCTTTGCATGATGGCCGGGTCTATCCAGTCGTACAGGTTCGGCAGCCCGAACAGGGGGGTGTTGGGCTTGCCCATGACACGCAGGTCGACGCTCCACAGCATGGTGATGGTCAGGATGCCGGCCAACAGCGAATGGACGCGGAATTTCAGGTGGATCAGCGCGGTGACGGCGCCGGCCAGGAAGCCCGCGCCGGCCGCCGCCAGGGTGCCGAGGAGCGGGTGCAGTCCCGCCGTGATCAACGCCGCGACCAGGCAGCCGCCCAGCGGAAAGGCGCCCTCGGCGGTCAGGTCGGGCACGTTCAGCAGCCGGAAGGGGATCATCACGCCCATGGCGACGAAGGCATACAGCAATCCCTGGACGGCCGTGATGGGGACGAGGTGATAGAAGGTGTTCAGGACTTCCACGTTCAGCTCCGTAGGGCGGCGGGCATGCGGGAGGACGCGTTCATGCGCTGGCCTGCAGCAGGATCTGGTCGTCGGCCTGGCCGAAACGCTGGACCAGGTCGTTGATGGTCAGGCGCGGCTTCTCGTCGCGGCCGATGTCCAGCTTGATGCGTCCGCACTCCATCATCAGCAGGCGGTCGCCATAGTCCAGCGCATGCGCCATGTTGTGCGTGATCATCAGGGTCGTCAGCCGCTGCTCGGCCACGATGCGGCGGGTCGCCTGCATGACGAGTTGCGCCGTGCGCGGATCGAGCGCGGCGGTGTGCTCGTCCAGCAACAGGATGCGCGGACGGTTCAGCGCCGCCATCAGCAGCGCGAGCACCTGCCGCTGGCCGCCCGAGAGCAGCCCGGCGGGCGCGCCCATGCGGTTTTCCAGGCCCAGGCCGAAGCGCGCGAGTTCGTCGCGGAAATGGGCCCGGTTGCGCGGATTGAGCGCCATGCGCAGTCCGCGCCGGCGGCCGCGCATGGCGGCGAAGGCCAGGTTCTCCTCGATGGACAGCGCGGGCGCCGTGCCGACCATGGGGTCCTGGAATACGCGCGAGACCCATTGCGCGCGCCGATGCACGGGCCAGGACGAGACATCGGTACCGTCGATGACGGTACGGCCGGCGCGCGGCCGCACCGCGCCGGCCAGCACGTTCAGCAAGGTGCTCTTGCCGGCGCCGTTGGTGCCCACCACGACACAGAAGCTGCCGTTCTCCAGGGCCAGGTCCAGTCGGTCGAGCGCGATGCGTTCATCCGGAGTGCCCGGATAGAACACGACGTCGACGGCTGCAAGCTCGATCATGAGGAACTCCGGCGCGTCAGTCGACGACGCAGTTGCAGTTCTTCAGCGACTCCGGCAGCGCGATGCCGAGGTCCTTCAGCCGGCGCCCGCTGATCTTGACCGCATGGTCTTCCACGGCAGGGACCGATACGGGAATGTCCGAAGGCTTCTTGCCGCGCAGGATGTCGGCGGCGATGCGGCCCACGCTGGTTCCCAGGCTGCTGTACTCGACCGTCATCGCGGCCAGGAAATGGTGCTGGGCCACGTTATCGACATTGGGGCTGTAGGTGGGCAGCTTGATGCGGTTGGTGACCGAGGCGATGGCGGCGGCGGCCGGAATCAGCATGCTCGAGGCCGGCACCATCAACGCGTCGGCGCGCCCTTGCAGCGACGAGACGCGGGTAGGTATGTCGTTGGCGTTGTCCACGCCCACCTTCACCAGGGTGAGGTCGTACTTGCCGACGACCTTCTCGAGCGCGTTCAGGAAGCCGAGATCGGCATCGTCGCCGGGGTTGTAGATGAAGCCCAGCCGCTTGACCCCGGGCGTGAGCTGCTTGATGAAACCGACCGACGCCTCCATGTTGGGCAGGTTGGAACCGCCGGTCATCAGCGTGTCGCCCCGGTCCCAGGATGGCACCAGCTTGGCGGCGACGGGGTTGGCGACGGCGCCGAACACGATGGGGAAGCTGCGGCTGGCGAGCACCTGCTTGGCGGTCTGGGTGAGCGGCGTGGTGATGGTCAGCATGAGGTCGGGCTTGCCCGCGGCTTCGCGGTTCAGCAACTGGGGGGCGAGCGAGCGGTCGAAGTTCACGTGGCCTTCGTCGTAGACCACCTTCAGTCCCTGCCTGGCCAGTTCCTTCTTGAAGCTCGACACCAGCGTGTCCAGCGTATGGTCGGGACCGAACTGCGCGATGGCGACCTTGTAGGTCTGCTGGGCGTGGGCGATCGATGCGGCACAGGCCAGCGACACGCAGGCGGCGAGTCGCGCGGCTTGGAGGATCAGGACAGGCTTCATGGCAGCTCCGGGGCAGGACGGGTGGAGGAGGGTGGGCGGGACAGGCCGAAGACGCGGTCCCGGCCGAGCATGGCGCCGGGATCGAAGGCGAGTTTGATGCGGCGCATGGCGTCGAGCTCCGCGGCCGGGTAGAGCGACTGGAAGACCCGGTTCTTTTCGAGCCCGATGCCGTGTTCGGCCGAGATCGAGCCGCCGCAGCGCATCACCTCGTGGTAGACCAGATGCTCGACGTGTTCGGCGGCAGGGCCTTCGCAGCCGACCAGCAGGTGCACGTTGCCGTCGCCCAGGTGGCCGTAGGTCAGGCGCCGCAGGGCGGGATCGATGGCGTCCAGGCCCGCGTAGATGCGCGGCAGGCAGGCCTGGAGCTCGCCGGTCGGAATGCTGACGTCGAAGGACAGGTAGGCGCCGAGGTGGCGTGCCGCTTCGCCGGATGCGTCGCGCATGCGCCAGAGCTCGGCCGCCTCGGACAAGGACTTGGCGACGACGACGTGGGGGGTGCCCAGGCTGTCGGACAAGGCTTCCAGCGCGTCCATGATGCGTGCCTCGTCGCGCGCCGGCTGGCGGTCGTAGCAGGAGAGTTCGAGCAGCACGACATAGCCGCAGGCACCGTCGAAGGGATCGCGGCCCACGCCCAGTCCCCGCGCGACGAAGTCCACGAAATCCCGCCACATGACTTCGAACGAGGTCAGCATGGGGCCGAAATCGGCGCGGCAGCCCGCCAGCGCGCGCAATACCTGGCCCAGGTCCTGGAGGCCGAGCGCCACGGTTCCTATGTCCGCAACGGCTCGTCCCCCCGACCATGGCGAAAGATCCGAGCTCCTTCGTGCCCTTCTACCAGCCGCCGCAGGCCGAGCCGGCCCGTTCCGGCAGCGTGTCGGATTTCGTGCTGAACGAGATCGCCCGCCGTATCGTCGATGGGGTCTACAAGCCGGGACAGCGCATCGTCGAGACCGACGTCACCCGGGACCTGGGCGTAAGCCGCAGTTCGGTCAGGGAGGCCTTCCGGCGCCTGGAGACCAATCGCTTCGTGCGCATCGAGCCCAATCGGGGCGCGACGGTGGCCACGCCCGGACGCGAGGACATCGTCGCCCAGTTCCGCATCCGCGAGGTCATCTCCGGCCTGGGCGCGCGTGCCGCGGCCGAGCACGCGGACGAACCGGGCAATCGCGAGATCGTCCTGGCGCTGCTGGACGACATCGAGACCCAGAGGCGCGCCGACGACCCGCGCAACCATCGCGCCGAGAACGGCCGCTTCCATCGGGCCATCAACAACATGTCGGGTATCCCGGACGTGGGCGAACTGCTGGACCAGTACAACTACCCGATCCTGCACACGATCTACTTCAGGGACCTGAGCCGCGAGAACTGGCTGCTGAACCTGTCGGACCACGTCGACATCGCCCGCGCGGTGCTGCACGGCGACCCGGTCGCGGCCGAGCATTTCGCCCGCCAGCACATGCGCCGGATGGTGGACATCGCGATCGAGATCGCGGAGCGGCTGTTGGAAGAAGCGCGCCAGCGCTGAACGGCGGCCTCAGGCGGCGACCGCGGGGGGCTCCAGGTCCGCCAGGAAGTGATCGCGCCACTGCTTGATGCTGTTGTCCTTGAGCAGTTGCATCATGTGTTCGTGGCGCTCGCGCCGCTCCTCCAGCGGCATGTCCAGGGCGCGGTCCAGGGCGCGGGCCATGGCGTCGATATCGTAGGGATTGACGATGATCGCGCCGTCGGCAAGTTCGTCGGCGGCACCCGCGAATTCGGACAGGACCAGCACGCCGGGATCCTCGGGCTCCTGGGCCGCCACGTATTCCTTGGCCACGAGGTTCATGCCGTCGCGCAGCGGCGTGACGAAGCCGACCTGCGAGGCACGGAAGAAGGACAGCAGCGCGGCGCGTTCGTAGGCGCGGTTCATGTAGCGGATGGGCGTCCACGACAGTTCCGTCCAGCGGCCGTTGATGTGGCCGGCCGTGCTTTCGAGCTGCCTGCGGATGTGGCGATAGCCCTCGACGTCCGAGCGCGAGGGCGGCGCGATCTGCAGGAAGCTGACCTGGCCGCGATAGGCGGGCCGGGACTCCAGCAGCCTTTCGAATGCGTTGAAGCGTTCGACCATGCCCTTGCTATAGTCCAGCCGGTCCACGCTGATGATGAGCTTGCGCTCCTGCAGCCCCTGCTTGAGCGTGGCGACCAGCTTGGAGCGGCTGCGCGCCTTGGATTTGCTCTGGATGTCGTCGGGCAGGATGCCGATGGGATAGTGGCCGACGCGCACCGGTCCTGACGGCGCGCGCAGCGTGTCGCCTTGCATGGGCAGCCCGAGACGCCTGTGTGCGTAATCCAGGAAGGCCTGCGCATCGCCGCGTGTCTGGAAGCCCACCAGGTCGTACTCGCACATGGCCTCGATCAGGTCGCGGTGGGGCGGGACGGTGCGCAGGATGCCCTCAGACGGAAAGGGCGTATGAAGGAAGAAGCCGATACGGTTGCGCATGCCCAGGCGCCGGCATGCGCGGGCGAAGGGTATCAGGTGATAGTCGTGTATCCAGAGCCGGTCGTCCTCGCCGACCAGTTCCCTGAGCATGCCGGCCAGCCGCTCGTTGACGGCCAGGTAGCCCTCGTATTCGCGGGCATCGTAGCGGCTGAGGTCGATGCGGTAATGGAAAGTCGGCCAGAGCGTGCCGTTGGCGAACCCGCGATAGTAGAGGTCGTACTCGCTACGCGACAGGGCGGTGGTCGCGCAGTCGATACGGCCGATGCGATGGAAGGAGACCTCCGCGTCGGCGCTGTCCTCGATCTTGCCGTTCCATCCGAACCAGAGCCCGTCCTGCCGCTTGAGGGCATCGAGCACGCCGACGGCCAGTCCGCCGGCGCTGCTCTTTCCTTCGGCCGCGGACGCTACACGATTGGAAACGATCACGAGTCTGCTCATGTCCTGGTCCTTTATTCGTGGCGCGAAGCATCGTCCGGCCCGCGCGTGGACAGGCCGTCCAGCCAGCGGGCCAGGGAAGGGGGATCGGGCAGCCGCCACGATGCCGACGTGTCGCCATCGCCGATCTTGATCGAGACGCCGCCCAGGCGCGCCACGACGGCGAACGCCGCCTCGTCGGTCAGGTCGTCTCCCGCCATGACGGGCAGCCGGGACGCGAAGGGAGCGACGGCCATGAATCGCTCGACGGCGCTTCCCTTGTCCGCGCCGCGCGGCTTGACCTCGGCGACCATCTTGCCGAACTGCAGCACGTAGTCCGGCGCGAAGGCCGAGGCGGCCTGCGCGACGTCCCGGCGGATCCGGGCTTCCTGGTGCGGCGCATGCCGGTAGTGGACGGCGAACGAAATGCCCTTGCCCTCCATGTGTACGCCCGCCAGCCCGGCGGCGATGTCAAGCAGGCGCGCCTGCAAGCGGGCCGCCCGCTCCCGGTCCACGGGCAGCTCCCATACCTGGCCGTCGGGGCCGCGCCACTGGATGCCGTGCAGGCCTGCGACCGGCAGGCGCAACGGATGCAGCAGGCGGTCGACCACCTCTATCGAGCGGCCCGACACCACGGCCAGCGCGCCGCCGGTGGCCAGCGCCAGGCGCCGCAGCAGGGCCAGGGTGGCGCCGGGAATCCGCGCCGCATCCGGGCTGGGGGCGATGGGGGCCAGCGTGCCGTCCAGGTCGAGGAACAAGGCGCATCGCGCCAGGTCCAGCGGGGGAGGTCTGCCTGCTTCCGATCCGGTCATCGTTCGTTGACGCGTCATCGGCGTATCGTTTTGACAACAGTCACAGATGGAATGGTAGGGAAGGGTGTCGCAGGGAGGGTGTTCATTTTGCGCGTTTTTGTTTCCATTTATCTCCCCGTGCCATGCGGCGCGGGGCCTGGCGGGGGCGGGCGGCGAACGCGCGGTTTTACGGTACGCTATCGGGCAAACGACAAGAGCGGAGCGAGACGAGGACATCATGCAGCTGGTGCATCTCCATGAACCCCGTGCGGAAGACGGCTCGTGGCGCCATGCCCGGGAACTCGCGTCCTTCGCGATGGCGGGAGTCATCGGCTGCCTGGGCCACGAGGATTTCGACACCGCCGCGCTGCGGCAGCTCAATGCGGCGATCGCGCTGTGCTGGTGGTCGACCTACAGCCTGCACAAGCACCGCCCGCCGGAGCTGCATGCCACCGGCAGCTTCCAGGCTCCCGACCACACCCGGGACGCGTTCCGGTTCTACCGGCAAGGCGTGTACCGTTACGACCAGACGTTCGAGGCGGCCAGGGAGCGGGTGCTGCACGGCGGCGCGGTGGTCACGCACTGGCACGCGGCCGAGCTGCCGAGCGAGCATCGCGACGGCATCTACACGCGCCATGCGCTGCGGGAGCGGGTGTCGCTGGTCACGGCCTGGGAAGAGGACGACCTGATCGCCATCAATCTCTACCGCCGCGACGAACAGCCCGCGTTCAGCGACGCGGAGCTGGACCTGATATGCGGCCTCGCGCCGCCGCTCATCGCCTGCATAGAAAGCCACCTGCGCAGCCGCCGGGCCGCGGCCCGCCCGCCGGCGTGCCAGCCGGCCCCGCTCGCGGCCCTGCCGCGCCGCGAGCGCGAGGTATGCGAGCGGCTGCTGCGCGGCTGGACGCACGAAGGCATCGGCGCCGATCTGGGCATTTCGGCGGGCACGGTCAAGACCTATCGCGACCGGGCATTCGAGCGGCTGGGCATCCACCATCGCAACGAACTGTTCGCGCTCGCGCTGGACGGCCTGGCGCCTCCGTCCCAGGCCTAGGGTTGTCCCGGTCCCCAACGCAGGGGACAGCCGCGTCCGCGTCTTCTCTTTAGGCTTCTTCCTGCCGTTCCTGCGCGAGCGGCCCATGACAGGAAGGAGACCGCTTGAAGACGCCTGCCATCAGGTGCCTGGAGGACATCCGGGCGATCGAGTCGCAGCCCTATGCTGCATTCATGCCGCACTACAGCGTCCACGAGGCGCTGGAACACGCCGCCGCGACGCATGCGCAACGGCGGGCGCTGACCTTCATCGAGTCGGCCGATCCCGCGGTGCCCGCCGGCAGCTGGACCTATGCCGAGCTGCTGGCGAGGGTAAGGCGGGCGGCCCGGGCCTTCCGGCGGCTGGCGGGCGACACCCAGCCGCGCGTGGCGTTCCTGCTGCCGGCCATCCCCGCCGCATACGTGACGCTCTGGGGCGCCGAAGCCGCGGGCATCGCCTGTCCGGTCAACTACCTGCTCGGCGAAGAACACATCGCCGATCTGCTGCAGCATGCCCGGGTGAACGTGCTGGTCGCGCTCGGGCCGCACCCTGAACTGGACATCTGGTCCAAGGTGGCGGGCGTCAGGCGCCGCTGTCCCGGCCTTGCGCACGTCGTGTCCGTGGGCAGGGCGCAAGGCGCGCCCGACCTCGACGAACTGCTGGCCGGCGAAGAGAGAGGCCCGCTGGACGAGAGCTATCGGCGCGGGCCCGACGACATCGCCGCGCTGTTTCATACCGGCGGGACCACCGGGCGGCCCAAGCTCGCGCGCCACACTCACCGCAACCAGCTTCATGCGGCGTGGGGGGCGGCCTGCATGTATGGCGCCAGCGAAGCCGACGTGACGCTGAACGGTTTCCCTCTGTTCCATGTGGCCGGTTCCCTGGTCTACGGGCTCTCGAGCTTGCTGGCGGGCGGCGAGGTGGTCTTGCCCACGCTGCTGGGCATGCGCAACACGGCCTTCGTGCGGCGCTATTGGCAGTTCGTCCAGCGCGAGCGGGCGACGCTGCTGGCCGCCGTGCCCACGGTCATGGCCAGCCTGCTGGACGTACCCATTGGCGAGGCGGACCTGTCGCGCGTGCGCTGCCTGTTGACGGGCGGCTCGCCGCTGCCCACCGAGCTGGCCGATGCCTTCGAGCAGCGCACGGGGGTGGGCGTCCGCAACATCCTGGGCATGACCGAGTGCGCGGGCGTCATCGCCATCGAGCCGGTCGGCATGCCGCGCACCGCCGGAGCCGTGGGGCTGCCGCTGCCCTTCACGGAGGTCGGCATCGATCCCGACGGCGCGTCGCCGGACGGACGCGAAGGCATCCTGCGGGTCAGGGGGCCCAACGTCGGGCCGGGCTACACCGACGCCCGCAACGACGCCGGAGTCTTCGGCGAGGACGGCTGGCTGGTGACCGGCGACGTGGGACACATCGACGAGGCGGGCAGGGTCTTCGTGACCGGCCGGGCCAAGGACCTGATCATCCGCAGCAGCCACAATATCGATCCGGTGGTGATCGAGGATGCGCTGCTCGGGCATCCCGAGGTGCAGATGGCCGCCGCCGTGGGCGCGCCCGACGAATATGCGGGAGAGATACCCGTGGCCTACGTGGCGCTGCGCCAGGGCTCCCGGCTGACCGCCGCCGATCTCGCTGATTTCGTGCGCGACCGCATTCCCGAGCGGCCCGCGGTGCCCAAGGCCATCTTCGTCGTGGATGCGCTGCCGATGACCGCGATCGGCAAGCTCTACAAGCCCGAGTTGCGGGCGCGGGCCGTGCGCTGGACGTTGCAGGAGCGCCTGGCGCGCGGCGGATTGGCGGCGCGCGTGACGGTGGACGTCAGCGCCCAGGCCAAGGGATGCGTGGCGCATTTCCGCGCGGACGGCGACGATGCGGCGCGCGTGCGTGCGCTGATGGCGCCGTTCGCCCTGGCCTATCGGATCGACGGCCCCGGGGCCGGGGAAGAGGGCGCATGAGCGTGCATGTCGAATACGAGAAGCGGGGGCCCGTTGCTCTGGTCCGCCTGGACCGGCCGGCCGCCCGCAACGCGTTGACGCCACGGATGCTGTGCGAGCTGGCCGATGCGTTCGTCGACGTGGCGCGGGACGACGCGATACGGGTGGCGGTACTGGCTGCAACCGGCGACGCGGCGTTCTGCGCGGGGGGAGACCTGGGTACGACCCTGCCGTTGCTGACCGGCGCGCGGCAGCCGGAGAATCCCTACGACCGCCGCCTGCTGGAAGATCCGACAGTGATGGCGGCCTCGTCGCTGCGCGGATTTCCGTTGCACAAACCGGTGGTGGCCGCCATCAACGGCGCATGCCTGGCAGCGGGCATGGAGTTGATGCTGGGGACCGACATACGCCTGGCCGCCGAACATGCGACCTTCGGCTTGCCGGAGGTGCGGCGCGGCCTCATCCCCTTTGCCGGGTCCATGGCCCGACTGCCCAGGCAGATCCCGCAGGCGGTCGCGATGCATATGCTGCTGACAGGCGAACCGCTGACGGCGACGCAGGCACTGCAATGGGGTTTGATCAACCGGATCGTGCCGCTGGCCGACTTGCCGGATGCCGCGATGGAGGTGGCCGAAGGAGTCGCCCGCAACGGGCCGCTGGCGGTCCAGGCCGTCAAGCGGACGGTGATCGAGGCCAGCGGCGTGCCGCTGGAGCTGGCCTATCGCCTGGAGGATCACGCGCGCGAGCGGGTCCTGGCCAGCGAGGACGCGCGCGAAGGCCCGCGGGCGTTCATGGAGAAACGCAGTCCGGTCTATACGGGAAGATGAAATGAATCAGGATGCAGCCATCAGGCTGGACGGCAAGGTCGCCATCGTGACCGGCAGCGGCCGCGGACTGGGCCTGGCGTTCGCGCGGGCGCTCGCGGATGCGGGCGCGGCGGTCGTGGTCAACGATGTGGATGCCGACGCGGCGGCCGAGGCCGTCGCGTCTATCCGCGGCCAGGGGGGCCAGGCCGTGGCCGAGGTGGTGCCCGTGGGCCAGGCCGAGGCGGCCGAGCGGCTCGTGGCCCGGGCGGTGGAAAGCTTCGGCCGCCTGGACGTGATGTGCGCCAACGCCGGCAACCTGCGCGATCGCATGATGTGGAATCTGAGCGACGAGGATTTCGATTCCGTCATCGCGACCCATCTGCGGGGCACCTTCACCTGTGCCCGCGCGGCCGTGAGACGCATGCGCGCGCAGGAAAGCCCGGGGCGGCTCATCCTGGTGGCTTCGCCGGCGGGGCAGCGCGGCAATCCTGGCCAGACCGCATACGCCGCGGCCAAGGCCGGCATCGCGTCGTTCGCACGGACGTGGTCGATGGAGTGCGCGAAGTCGGACATCACGGTCAACGCCATCGTGCCGGTCGCGCTGACCCGCATGGTCGCCACGATGCCCGCGTTCGCACCGATTGCCGAATCGATCTCGCGCGGCGAGCCGTTGCCCGACACGCTGCGCCAGGGCGCCGGGCTGGGGATGCCCGAGGACGTGGCACCGCTGGTGGTGTTCCTCGCCTCGGACCAGGCCGCTGGAATCAGCGGCCAGTGCATAGGATTGGGGGGAGACAAGCTCAGCCTGTGGTCCCACCCGCAGGAAATACACAGCGCCTTCCGCAGCGGCGGCTGGAGTGCCGAGGCGATCGCGCGGGCGTGGCCGGCCACGCTGGGAAACCGGCTGGAAAGCGTGGGGCTGCCCCCCTTTCCTTGAGGGCGGCCGGACCAGGAACGACAACCATGGAGACATCATGAAAACCGTCAAGCCATTCCGTCTGTTGCCGATCGCCTGGGCGGCGGCCTGCGTCGCGGCCGCCGCGCCGGCCACCGCCACCGATGCCTATCCTTCGCGTCCGATACGGCTGGCCGTGGGATTCGCGCCGGGCACCGGGCCCGATATCCTGGCGCGCACGCTGGGCCAGAAGCTGGGCGAGTTGATGGGGCAACCGGTGGTGGTCGAGAACCGCGCCGGCGCGGGCGGGCAGATCGCGGCCCAGTTCGTCGCCAAGGCTCCGCCGGACGGCTATACCGTGCTGATCGCCGACGTCAGCGCCATCAGTATCGCGCCGGCGGCGTTCTCCAAGCTCGGCTACGATCCCGTCCGCGAACTGGCTCCGGTGTCGGAAGTGGTCAAGACCGATTTCATCCTGGTCGTGCCCAACACGTCCGCCGCGCGTTCGGTGGAAGACTTCGTCAAGTTCGGCCAGAGCCGTGACAAGGTCAACTTCGGTACTTTCGGCGCCGGAACCCCCGGCCATTTCGGCGCCGAGATGTTCGCGGAGCTGGGCCGGTTCCGCATCGAACCCATCCACTACCGCGCCACGGGCGACGCCGTATCGGCGGTCGTGAGCGGCGACGTCAACGGCGTGTTCATGTCCACGGCGCTGGCCACGGCCCAGGTCAAGGGAGGCAAGATGCGGGCCCTGGCGACCACCGCGCCCCGGCGTTCGCCCTTGCTGCCGGAAGTGCCGACATTCATCGAGGCCGGATATCCCAAGGCCGATTTCTCGGCCTGGTTCGCCCTGTTCGTGCCGGCGGGCACGCCCGAGCCGGTCATCGCCACGCTCAATGCCAAGGCAGTGGCCGCGGTGCAATCGCCCGAGGCGCGCCAGAGGCTGGAAGAGGCCGGCTTCAGCATTTCCGGCACGAGCGCGCAGGAGACGCGCCGGATGATCGAGGCCGAGACCGAACGATGGAAGAAGATCGTCGCGGCCACGGGGTTCAAGGGCGACTGAGACGGCGAACTTCACCCTTCCTGCATCAGCGAGCGCCGGTTGCGATTGCGCATCTCGCTGGCCACCTCTCGCATGACGTCGATGAAGAGCCGCGCCCCTTCGGGCAGTTCGCCCGTGCCGAGAGTGGTCAGGCCAACCGCCGCCGACGTGGGGCTGGTGTCCACGGGCAGGGTGCGGGCCAGGCCGTCGTCCAGGTCGAGTTCGATCACGCCGTAGGGTACGAACCAGATCGCATCGCCGGTCCGCATCAGGCTGCGCGCCATGGTCGAGGACAATGTCTCCACCAGTTGCTGAGGCATGCCTATGCCGCTCGATTGGAGGAAGGTCTCGGCCGCGGGCCGGATGTAGGTCCCCTTCATGGGCAGCACCATGGGATAGGCCCGGACGTCGGCCGGCTGCAGCGCGGGGGCGTCCAGCAGCGGGTGGCCGGGACGCACCGCCATGACCAGCGGCTCCATGTACAGATGCTCGAAGGAAATGCCCACCATCTCCGATGGATGGCTGATGCGGCCGATCACCAGGTCCAGCTCCCGCAGCTTCAGGCGCACCAGCAGGTCCGCGTTGGTACCGCCGTGCGCGGTGACCACGAGATGGGAATAGCGCGCCTGCATCTGGCGGATCGCGTTCGGCACCAGGGTGGCGGCGGCGGTGGGCAGGATGCCTATGCGCACGTGCTCGGGCGCCTTTTCGCCCGTCCCTAGCAACTCGAAGCCATCGCGCAGCGCGCCGATGGCCTGCGCGGCATGGCGCAGCAGGATGTGGCCGGCCGGCGTCAGCTCCAGCCCTTTGCGATGTCGTAGCGCCAGCGTCTCGCCGGTGATCGCCTCCAGCTCGGCCAGGCTCTTGGAGACCGCCGAGGGCGTCTGGGCCAGGGCGTCGGCGGCCTTCAGGACACTGCGGTGGCTGGCCAGGGCGACCAGGCATTGCAAGTGGCGCAGGCGCAGGCGTGGGTCGAGGGTGCGCAGCATGATTTCCTTTTGCTCAATCAATTTCCAAAAAGATCAACCAATATTAGCTCCTGCGCTTCTATGATGGCGCCGACAGGCCGGTGCCCCGGAGGGGGCATCCGCATAATCAGGAGGAGTGGGAAATGTCGAAATCCATGGTTCGCGCGCTGGGACTGGCGCTTGCATTGTCGGCCTCGGCGGGCGCGGCGGCGCAGGGCAGCTATCCGGACCAGCCCGTCAGGTTCGTCGTGAACTTCACCGCCGGAGGGCCCCTGGACATCATGGCGCGCATGATGGGCGAGCGGCTCAACGCGATCTTCAAGCAGCCCTTCGTGGTCGAGAACAAGACCGGCAGCGGCGGCAACATAGGCGCCGCCGCGGTGGCCAATGCCGCGCCCGACGGCTACACGGTGCTGATCGGCCTGGATTCGACCTTCACCGTCAATCCCAGCCTGTATTCCTCGCTGGGCTTCAGGCTGGATCAGCTCAAGCCGGTGATGCGCCTGGCATCCTCGGGGATGCTGATCGCCGCCCACCCGTCCGCCAAGGCCGACACGCTGAAGGGCCTGGTCGAGCGTGGCCACAAGGATCCGGTCACGTTCAGCTCGGCGGGCAACGGTTCGCCCGGCCACCTGAGCCTGAGCATGCTGCAGCAGGCCACCGGCATGAAGATCAACCATATCCCGTATCGCGGCAACGCGCCGGCCGTGCTGGCGCTGGTGTCGGGCGAGGTTCAGGCCGCCGCGCTGGCCACGCCTGGCCTCTTGCAGCACGTCAACGCCGGTACCCTGAAGGCATTGGCCGTGACCGGCAGCCAGCGTTCGCCGCTCCTGCCGTCGGTGCCGACCACGGCCGAACTGGACTACCCCGAGGTTCGCCAGGATGTGTTGTATCTTGCGATGGTGCCGGCGCAGACGCCGGACGCCGTCGTCCAGACCCTGCGCAAGGCGATGGAGCAGGTGTTGGCGCAACCCGACGTGCAGCAGCGCCTGCGCGCGATGGACTTCACGCTGGGGACCCTGGACGGCGAGGCCGCCGCCAAGGAACTGGAGGGCGTGCGGGAACGCTATGCGAAGATCATCAAGTCGGCCGGCATGAAGGTCGACTGACAACGGAACCGGTACAGTTCGCATGACCAATTTCATCTTCATCCTGGCCGACGATCTCGGCTACGCCGACCTGGGCTGCTATGGCGGACGCAAGCCCGTGTCGCCCAACCTGGACCGCATGGCCGCGCGCGGGATCCGCTTCACGCAGGGCTATTCCAATTCGCCCGTGTGCTCGCCCACGCGCTTCGGCCTGATCACCGGCCGCTACCAGTACCGCCTGCGCGGCGCGGCCGAGGAGCCCATGACCGGCAGGTTCCGGGGCAGCACGGAGATCGGCCTGCCGCCGGCGCATCCCACCCTGCCGTCGCTGCTGCGCGAGCGGGGATACCGCACCGCCCTGATCGGCAAGTGGCACCTGGGCTATCCGCCGCATTTCGGTCCGCAGAAGAGCGGATACGAATACCACATCGGCCCCCTGTCGGGCGGCGTGAGCTATTTCAGCCACGTGGATCGCATGGGCAAGCACGACCTCGTGCGCGACGGCGAACCCGTCAACTACGACGGCCACTACCTGACGGATCTCTTGACCGACGAAGCCGAGAGCTATCTGCGCGCGCGCGCGGGCGATCGCCAGCCGTTCCTGCTGAGCCTGCACTACACCGCGCCGCACTGGCCGTGGGAGGCGCGCGAGCAGGGGCGTTCCAATCCGGAGACCGATCAGGACATCCGCCACCTGGACGGCGGTTCCATCCACGTCTACGGCGAGATGATCAAGGCGCTGGACGAGGGCTGCGGACGCGTGCTGAAGGCGCTGGACGACCTGGGCCTGGCCGACGACACGGTGGTCATCTTCACCAGCGACAACGGCGGCGAGCGTTTCTCGGACACCTGGCCGCTGGTGGGAGGCAAGATGGACCTGACCGAAGGGGGCATCCGCGTTCCCTACATCGTGCAGTGGGGCGACCGGATCGCGTCCGGCTCGGTATCGGCGCAGCACTGCATGACGATGGACTGGACCGCGACCATGCTGGACATCGCCGGCGTGCCCGCCCATCCCGATTATCCGTTCGACGGCGTGTCCATGTTGCCGGTGCTGCGGGACCCGACGCACGAGTTTCCGCGCGAGCTGTTCTGGCGCATGAATTATCGCAGCCAGCGCGCCTTGCGCGATGGGCCGTGGAAGTACCTGGCCATCGAGGGCAACGAGTATCTGTTCGACCTGTCGGTGGACGAGCGCGAGCGGGCCAACCTGGCGCGCCGCCAGCCCGAGCGCCTGGCGCGGATGCGTGGCCGCTGCGACGAGTGGGATGCCGTGTTCGGCGCGATTCCCGCCGATGCCCGCAGCGAGCTGGTCTATACGGACAAGGACATGCCCAGCCGGTGACGCCGGCACGCCGGCCGGGAACCGGAGACGGCGGCTCCCGGTCGAAGCAGCATGCGGCCCGGGAGCGGCGCCCGCATGCAGGCAGGCGTACATGGCCAAATGGTCATGGACGTGTCACCGTCCCGCGGATAGAATCGCGCCGTTCATCAACTGTGGAGACCCTGACGTGGGTACTTGTTCGAGTGGCAGTAGTCGGCCGGTCCTGGTGATCGGCGAACTCTCGGCGAGATAGCGCGCGGGTTTCCTTCGCCGCCGTCTCGCCGCAAGGCGGGAGGCGGCTCCGGCCGCGGCGTTCGCGCGCGGCCATCCCCTTCCTGATACTGTCTGCCGCCAGGCGCGGCGGCTCCGTCACGCCCGTGTCGTGTCTCCACCTCGATTCCCGAGGAGGAACCGTGCGCATCGACCATTTTCCATTCCATGGCCACCGCGCCGCCGGCCCGCCCCCCTGGAGGCTGGCGTTGGCTCTTGCCGCCTGCTGCGCGAGCGGCCCCGCCCAGGCGGCGCGCCCCATGATCACCGACGACGCCCGCATCGTCGACGCCAAGGCGTGCCAGGTGGAAAGCTGGATCCGTCGCGGTGGCGACGGCAACGAATACTGGGCGATGCCCGCCTGCAATCCTACCGGCAACCTGGAACTGACGCTGGGCGGCGCCCGCGGACCGGTGGACGGGCACGTGCGCACGACGGACGTGCAGTTCCAGGTCAAGACGCTGCTCAAGCCCCTGGAGACGGACAGCTGGGGCCTGGGCGTGGCGGCCGGGACGGTCCGCCATCCCCATGCGGCGGGGACGTCGCGCGATTGGTATGCCTACGTGCCGGCCAGCGTTTCCTTTGCCGCCGACCGGCTGGTCGTGCACGGCAACCTGGGATGGATGGACGCCGCCGATACGGGCAGCCGCCACGCGACCTGGGGCCTGGGGTTCGAGGCCCGCCTGGCCCAACGTACCTGGCTGATTGCCGAAACCTTCGGGCACGACCGGCGCCGGCCGTCCTACCAGTTCGGCCTGCGCCACTGGCTGGTGCCGGACCGCGTGCAGATCGACGTGACATACGGCAACCGCATGGGCATGGGCAGGGAAGAACGATGGATCTCCCTGGGCCTGCGCCTGTTGTCGCCGGCCTTCCTGCCCTGACGGACTTTTCATCGACACACGAGAACCATGCCCGACCCAGAACATCCTACGCCTGCCTGACCGCGCGACGCAGCGTGAAGCAGGCAGGCCGAACCGGAGAAGAAAAATGAACTTCATGCTGCTCAAGGCCTTTTTCGCGGGTTTTCTTCGCACCCGCCACATTTCCCGCCACTTCCGCCGGCTGGCGCTGCTGGACACGCTGGCCCGCACCGGCGTCAGCCGCGAGCTGCCGCCGGGCCTGACGAAAATCCTGGTTGCCGCGGCCAAGGCCGACGCCGGCGAACTGCTGAAGCACCTGGACAGTCACGAGGACGGCTTGTCGGAGAGCCAGGCCGCGGCCATACGCGAGCGCGTGGGCCCGAACGAGGTCGAACACGAGAAGCCGCTGCCCTGGTGGAGGCATCTGTGGCATTGCTACAGAAATCCGTTCAACCTCCTGTTGACCCTGCTGGCGGCGATCTCCTATCTGACCGAGGACACCAAGGCCGCGCTCGTCATCGGCACGATGATCGTGCTGTCGACGCTGCTGCGCTTCTGGCAGGAAGGCAAGTCCAACCGCGCCGCCGATGCGCTCAAGGCCATGGTCGGCAATACCGCCACGGTGGTGCGGCGCGACGCTACCGAGGACGCCGCACGGCTTTTCGAGCAGTACTACGGCGTCCACCTGCGTGCCCGCGCGGCCCGGCGGGTGGAACTGCCGATCCGGCTGCTGGTGCCGGGCGACGTGATCGCGTTGGCGGCGGGCGACATGATTCCGGCCGATTGCCGCATCCTGTCGGCCAAGGACCTGTTCGTATCGCAGGCGGCGATGACGGGCGAGGCCATGCCGGTCGAGAAGTTCGCGCTGCATCGCGACGCCGGAACGGTGAACCCGCTGGAGCTGGAGAACATCCTGTTCATGGGGACCAACGTGGTCTCGGGCGCGGCCACGGCGGTAGTGGTGGGCACCGGCAACCAGACCTATTTCGGCATGCTGGCCGGCCGCGTCACCGCCGTCGACCGGGGCCAAACTTCGTTCCAGGCCGGCGTCAACAAGGTGAGCTGGCTGCTGATCCGCTTCATGTTCGTGATGGCGCCGCTGGTGCTGCTGATCAACGGCTTCACCAAGGGCGACTGGATGGAGGCGCTGCTGTTCGCGCTGTCCATCGCGGTCGGCCTGACGCCCGAGATGCTGCCGATGATCGTGACTTCCACGCTGGCCAAGGGCGCGGTGTTCCTGTCGCGCAAGAAGGTCATCGTCAAGCGGCTCGATGCCATCCAGAACTTCGGCGCGATGGACGTGCTGTGCACCGACAAGACCGGGACGCTGACGCAGGACCGCATTTTCCTGGCCCGGCACGTCGATGCCTGGGGCGAGGATTCCGATGCCGTACTGGAGCTGGCCTACCTGAACAGCTACTACCAGACGGGGCTGAAGAACCTGCTGGACGTGGCCGTGCTGGAACACGCCGAGATGCAGCGCGAACTGGAACCCGCCGCGAATTTCCGCAAGGTGGATGAGATTCCGTTCGACTTCGAGCGGCGCCGGATGTCGGTGGTGGTGGCCGAGCATGACGACCATCACCTGATCATCACCAAGGGCGCGGTCGAGGAAATCCTGTCGGTCTGCACCCGGGTGCGCCACGGCGAGGGCACCGAGGCTCTGACGCCCGCCGTGCTGGCGGACATCCGCAGGGTGACGGCCGGGTTCAACGGGGAAGGGCTGCGGGTGGTCGCGGTGGCGGCCCGGGAACAGCCGCCGGCGCAGGAAACCTTCGGCGTGGCCGACGAGCGGGACCTGACCCTGATCGGCTACGTGGCGTTCCTGGATCCGCCCAAGGAGTCCACCGCGCCGGCGTTGGAGGCGCTGGCGCGGCACGGCGTGGCGGTCAAGGTGCTGACCGGCGACAACGAACTGGTCACGGCCAAGATCTGCCGCGAGGTGGGGCTGGCGCAGCAGGGCATGCTGTTGGGCGGCGACATCGAAGGCATGGGCGATCGCGAGCTGGCGCAGGCCGTCGAGCGCTACAACGTTTTCGCCCGCCTGACCCCCGCGCACAAGGAGCGCATCGTGCGTCTGCTCAAGGCCAACGGCCACGTGGTGGGATTCCTGGGCGACGGCATCAACGACGCACCGGCGCTGCGCGCCGCGGACATTGGCATCTCGGTGGACACGGCGGTGGACATCGCCAAGGAAGCCGCCGACATCATTCTGCTCGAAAAGAGCCTGATGGTGCTGGAGGAGGGCGTGCAGGAAGGGCGCCGCACCTTCGCCAACATGCTGAAGTACATCAAGATGACGGCCAGCTCGAATTTCGGCAACGTGTTCTCGGTGCTGGTGGCCTCGGCCTTCATCCCGTTCCTGCCCATGCTGCCCATGCACCTGCTGGTGCAGAACCTGCTGTACGACATCTCGCAGATCGCCATCCCGTTCGACAACGTGGACGACGAACTGCTGCAGAAGCCGCAGCGCTGGCAGCCCGGGGATATCGGTCGTTTCATGGTGTTCTTCGGGCCGATCAGCTCGGTGTTCGACATCACGACCTACGCGATGATGTGGTTCGTGTTCGGCGCCAACTCGCCCGCGCACCAGACGCTGTTCCAGTCGGGCTGGTTCGTGGTGGGGCTGCTGACCCAGACCCTGATCGTGCACATGATCCGCACGCCCAGGATCCCCTTCATCCAGAGCCGCGCCGCCGTGCCGCTGATGGCGATGACGGCCGCCATCATGGCGATCGGCATCTTCCTGCCCATGGGGCCGCTGGCGCACTACTTCAAGCTGCAGGCGCTGCCGCCGCTGTACTTCGCCTTCCTGCCGGCGATCTTGCTGGCCTACATGGGACTGACCCAGGCCATGAAGGGCATCTACGTGCGTCGCTACGGCTGGCAGTAACCCCCGCCAGCCTGTTTTGGGGGGCTGCCGCGTAGCGGCTGGGGGCCCACCATTCTGGGCGCGCGTAAGCGCGTAGGGGGGGACCTACATCGGCATCATGTTCGCGTTCATGTTGTGCAGCACCCATGCGGAGCCGCCGACGATGATCGCGATGATCAGCACGGTGAAGACGAAGGACGACAGATTCTCGCGCTGCTCGGGCGAGGTGCCCATGTGCAGGAAGAACACCAGCTGGACCAGCAGTTGCAGCACGCACAGCACGACGATGGCCGAGACGGCGGCAAAGCCGGTCAGTGCGCCGGTCATTACCACGCCGAAGGACAGCGCGGTCAGCACGATGCAGAGGACGAAGCCGACCAGATAGGACTTGACCGAGCCGTGGCTGGCGTGGGAATCGTGGCCTTCGGCGGTGGAGGAGTGTTGCGCCATTACAGGGCTCCCATCAGGTAGACGAAGGTGAACACGCAGATCCAGACCAGGTCCAGGAAGTGCCAGAACAGGCTCAGGCAGGCCATGCGCCGGCGCACGATGGCGTCCAGGCCATGGCGGCTGATCATGTGCATCATCACGGCCATCCAGATCAGGCCCGAAGTCACGTGCAGGCCGTGGGTGCCGACCAGGGTGAAGAAGGCCGACAGGTAGGCGCTGCGCTGCGGACCCGCGCCCTCGGCGATCAGGTGATGGAACTCATAGATTTCCATGCCGATGAAGCCGGCGCCGAACAGGAAGGTCACCGCCATCCAGGCCAGCACCTTGCCGCGCTGCCCGGCATGCATGGCCAGCATCGCCATGCCGAAGGTCACGCTGCTGACCAGCAGCAGCATGGTTTCGGTCAGCACGAACGACAGGTCGAACAGCTCGCTGCCATGCGGCCCGCCCGCGGTCGCGCCCGACAGCACGGCGAACGTCGCGAACAGCACCGAGAAGATGAGCAAGTCGCTCATCAGATAGATCCAGAACCCCAGTACGGTCTTGGACCCATCGTCGTGATGCTCATGCCCCCCATGGGCATGATGATCGCCACCATCCTGGCGATGCGTATGAAGAATTGCTGCGCTACTCATATTGATCTTTATAAAACCGGCGCTTCGCACCGACACACTGCTACACGACCCAGGATGCGGTGGATCCGGCTTTGCCGGTCCACCCGCATCGCCCCCTGGGGGGCGCGCGTAAGCGCGTAGGGGGGGGGCTCTACGCCGCCTGCTTCAGCGACTCGTAGTGGGCGTTCTCGATACGCGCCACTTCGTCGGCCTTGACGTAGTAGTCCACGTCGCGGTCGTAGGCGCGGGCGATGAAGGCGCCGATCATGCCGGCCAGGCCCAGGCCCGCCAGCCACCAGATGTGCCAGACCAGGGCGAAGCCGAGCAGGGTGCCCGCCACGCCGATGTAGACGCCGGCGCCGGTGTTGCGCGGCATGTGGATGTCTTCGTAGTGGGCGGGACGCTGGTAGGCGACGCCGGTTTCCTTGTCATGCCAGAACTGATCGAGGTGGGACACTTGGGGCACCTTTGCGAAGTTGTAGAACGGCGGAGGAGAGGGAATGGACCATTCCAACGTACGGCCACCCCACGGGTCGCCGTCGAAGTCGACGTTCTTCTTGCGGTCGCGGATGCTGACGAAGATCTGCAGCAGCAGGAAGAAGATGCCCAGCGCGATGATGACCGCGCCCACCCAGGCGACGATCAGGTACGGCTGCCAGGCCGGATTGTCGTAGTGGTTCAGGCGGCGCGTCATGCCCATGAAGCCGAGGATGTACAGCGGCATGAAGGCCATGAAGAAGCCGATGAACCAGCACCAAAACGAGTACTTGCCCAGGCGTTCGTTCAGCTTGAAGCCGAAGGCCTTGGGGAACCAGTACACCATGGCGGCGATACACCCGAACACGACACCGCCGATGATGGTGTTGTGGAAGTGGGCGATCAGGAACAGGCTGTTGTGCAGCACGAACGACACCGCGGGGATCGCCATCAGCACGCCGGTCATGCCGCCGATCACGAAGGTGATCATGAAGCCCAGCGTCCACAGCACGGGCGTGGTGATCTCGACCCGGCCGCGATACATCGTAAACAGCCAGTTGAAGATCTTCACGCCCGTGGGCACCGAGATGATCATCGTCGCGATGCCGAAGAAGGCATTGACGTTGGCCCCCGAGCCCATGGTGAAGAAATGGTGCAGCCAGACCAGGAACGACAGCACGCCGATCGCGGCCGTGGCGTAGACCATGGACTTGTAGCCGAACAGCGACTTGCGCGAGAAGGTGGCGATGATTTCCGAGAACGCGCCGAAGCAGGGCAGGATCAGGATGTAGACCTCGGGGTGGCCCCAGATCCAGATCAGGTTCACGTACATCATCACGTTGCCGCCCAGGTCATTCGTGAAGAAGTGCATGCCCAGGTAGCGGTCGACGGTCAGCAACGCCAGCGTGGCCGTCAGCACCGGGAAGGCGGCGACGATCAGGATGTTGGTGACCAGCGCGGTCCAGGTGAACACCGGCATCTTCATCATCGTCATGCCGGGTGCGCGCATGCGCAGGATGGTGACGATGAAGTTGATGCCGCTGAGCGTGGTCCCCAGCCCTGACAGCTGCAAGGCCCAGATGTAGTAGTCGACCCCCACGCCCGGGCTGTAGTCCAGGCCGGACAGCGGCGGATAGGCCAGCCAGCCGGTGGCGGCGAACTCGCCCACGAACAGCGACATCATGATCAGCACGACACCGCCGCCGAACAGCCAGAAGCTGAGCGAGTTCAGGAACGGGTAGGCCACGTCGCGGGCGCCGATCTGCAGCGGCACGACGATGTTCATCAGGCCCGTGATGAACGGCATGGCCATGAAGAAGATCATGATCACGCCGTGGGCGGTGAAGATCTGGTCGTAGTGGTGGGGAGGCAGGTAGCCGGCCGCGTCGCTCGAGGCGATGGCCAGCTGCGTGCGCATCATGATGGCATCGGCGAATCCGCGCAGCAGCATGATCAGCGCCACGATGATGTACATGATGCCGATGCGCTTGTGGTCCACCGTGGTCAGCCATTCCTTCCACAGGTAGGTCCACTTGCCGTAATAGGTGACGGCGCCAAGCATGGCGGCGCCCAGAATGACGACCGCGGCCAGCGTGACCATGACGATGGGTTCATGGTACGGAATGGCATCCAGGGTCAGTTTCCCGAACATCGATTTACTCCGACAAGGCAATCTTGGGGGTGTTGGCAGGCGTGCACATTCCGGTATCCATGCCTGCGGAGGCCATGTACTGGTAAATGATGCCGTCGAACATGTTGGGCTCGGCGCCCGAGTAGTAGGCCACGGGCTCGTGCTCGCTGGGCGAGACCAGCGCCTGGTAGGCCTCGGGCGTCATCTTGCTGGGCGACGCCTGCGCGTTGCGGACCCACTGCTCGAAGTCCGCCTGGCTGCTGGCGATGGCCTTGAAGCGCATGCCCGAGAAGCCCGAGCCGCTGTAGTTGGCCGAGATGCCCGCGTAGGTGCCGGCTTCGCGCGCGATCAGGTGAAGCTTCGTTTCCATGCCCGCCATGGAATAGATCTGGCTGCCCAGCTGCGGGATGAAGAAGGAGTTCATGACCGAGGCGGACGTGATGCGGAAGTTGACCGGCGTGTCCACCGGGAACTGGATCTCGTTGACGGTGGCGATCTTGTACTCGGGGTAGATGAACAGCCACTTCCAGTCCAGCGATACGACGTCGATCTCGATCGGCTTGACCTCGGACTGCAGGGGACGGTAGGGATCCAGCTCGTGCGAGCTCTTCCAGGTCAGCACCGCCAGGATGCCGACGATGATGCAGGGAATGGTCCAGACCACCACTTCGATGGCGGTGGAGTGCGACCACTTGGGGTCGTACTTGGCCTGGGTGTTCGAGGCGCGGTACTTCCAGGCGAACCACAGGGTCAGGATGATGACCGGCACGACCACCAGCAGCATCAACCCGGTCGCGGTCAGGAGCAGGGTTTTTTCCTGGGCGCCGATGTCGCCCTTGGGATTCAGGATGTCCATGTTGCAGCCAGCCAGCAGCAACATCATGGCGCCGACACACAATGTGCGTCCCGCGTTCGCGAAGAAGGATTTACTCACGTCCAGCCTTGGTGTGTAGAAACGTTGGCGAAATCCGCCAGTTCCGCATCCTACTGAACGTGCCTAGAGGGGGCCTGCGACAAATAGTCGCGCGCGGCGGGGGTTGGCAGCGGTCCCCCGGAACGGCGCGGCCGGGCGCGCCTTGCATCGCACCATTTGTGGCGAATTGTGACCGTGGGGCCTAGGGAATAGCCCTGCGACAATATGTCGCACCGGTGTTCGCCTGGCGGGCGCTTATTCGGGTTCCGGACCCCGCTCCGGCCCGGGCCGCTTGGCCAGTTTGCGCTGCAGCGAGCGCCGGTGCATGTTGAGCAGGCGGGCGGCCGCCGAGACGTTGCCGCCGGTTTCGTGCAGCGCCTGCTGGATGTGCTCCCACTCCAGGCGGTGCAGGGGGATCATGGTCGATTCCACCGTGACGGCCTCGGCCTTCTCCAGGCCCAGCGCGCGCAGGATCATGTCGGCCGTGGCCGGCTTGGGCAGGTAGTCGTCGGCGCCGCGCTTGATGGCGTCGACGGCGGTCGCCACGCTGGCGTAGCCGGTCACGAGCAGGATGCGCATGTCGGCGCGCAGGGCGCGCAGCGGCTTGATCAGCGTGAGCCCGGAGTCGTCGCTGCTGAGCTTGAGGTCGACCAGGGCGAAGCCGGGGCGGATCTCGTCGGCGATGCGCAGGGCCTCGGCGATGGTGGTGGCGGTGCGGGTTTCGAGCCCGCGCCGTGCCAGGCTGCGCTGCAGCGTGCGCAGGTAGAGTTCGTCGTCGTCGACCAGCAGGCCGATATCCAGGTCAGTCATCATGAGGTCACAGTGGTTTCCACGGGCAATTGGAACTGGATGCGCACGCCGCCGCCCTCGGCGGCGGTCATGGTCATCTCGCCGCCCAGGCGTTCGACCGTGGCGTGCGACAGCGCCAGGCCCACGCCCAGGCCGCCGGGCTTGCCGCTGCGGAACAGCGTGGCGGGCAGGAGCGGCTGGTCGGGATTGAGGCCGCGTCCATAGTCGCGCACCACGCCGCGCACCATGCCCCCCTTGCATTCCAGGTGCAGGTCTACGTAGGGGGCGCCGGCCTGGACGCCGGCATCGGCGGCATTGTTCAGCAGGGCCTGGAGCAGGTGGGCGACCGAGGGCTCGACGCGCAGGCCGCGCGGCAGGACGCCGGTGCGGTGCAGTTCGACCGTGGGGCGGACCAGTTTCCACTGCTCCACCACGCGTTCCAGTTCCACCTCGGTTGGGACAGCGAGATTGCGCACGCGTTCCCGGCACAGGGCCAGCAGCTCGGTCAGCATCTCGGTGTCGGCGCGCAGGTCGTCGGTGTCGGCCTGGGCGGCGATCTCGTCGGCCAGCAGCGTCATGGTGGCCAGCGGCGTGTTCAGCTCGTGCGCCATCGAGGCGGCGTGGGTGGCCAGTGCCACGATGCCTTCGTTGCGGGCGAAGCGTTCGCGCAGGTCGGCCAGTTCCCGTTCACGGTTGCGCAGGTCGGCGGCCAGCCGGGTCGAGAAGATCAGGATGACGCTGACCGAGATCAGGAAGCTGGCTGCGATGCCCCACAGCAGCAGTTCGTAGGCGTCGCCGGGGGCGTGCAGCGGATGGCCGAAGATGGCCGCCGCGGCGTAGCCGACCACGCCCGCGCCCGCGGTGGCGTAGGCCCAGCGGTTCGGCAGCGCCATCGCCGCCAGGGCGATCAGCACCAGGAACAGCAGGCCGAAGGGATTGCTGATGCCGCCGCTCCAGGCCACCATCCACGCCAGCACGACGATGTCGACCAGCATGTGCAGGAAGGCCGTCGCGTGCGAGGGTTCGTCGCCGGTGCGCAGGCGCCAGCCGGCGTAGAGATTGAACAGCACGAGGGTGGCGACGCCGCTCCACAGCATGCCCAGGGGCAGGTCCACGCCCAGGGGGCCACTGGCGATGAAGATGGTGGCGGCCTGGCCGCCTATGGCAAGCCAGCGCAGGCTGGACAGCGTGCGGAGGAAGGAGATTTCTGTGCGGCTCATACGATGGGAGATGGCCGGCGGCGGACGCGCCGGCAAGCTCCATTATGACGCACGAGCAGTGGACGCCGCCGGGAGGCGGCGCGCGTTCAGGCCTGGGAGGCGGGCGGCTGGCCCCGGCGCAGCGCCAGGCCCAGCATGATGAGCGTGATGCCCTGGAAGAGCAGGTCCAGCGACAGCAGCAGGCCCAGTATCCACAGGCTGTTCTCGGGCCAGCCCATGGCCACCAGGAGTCCGGCCAGCAGCGTGACGGCGCCCGACAGCGCCAGCCAGCCCCAGCCCCGCTGGCCGCGATGCTGGAACCAGATCCACAGGCGCAGCGCGCCCGAGGCGATCAGGAAGGCTCCCAGCAGCAGCGTCAGCACCGCCGCGCCTGCCAGCGGGTTGTACAGGGCCACGCCGCCGGCGATGGCGTAGAGCAGGCCGCCCAGCGTCCAGAACAGGAAGCCGCGCCAGTCCTTCACGCGCCAGGCCTGCACCAGTTGCCCGATGCCCGCGACCAGCATCATGGCGCCGACGAACAGGACGCTGGCGACGGTGGCGGCCAGGACGTAGGCCCCGGCCACGAAGCCGAGGACCAGCGTCAGCACGCCCAGCGCGACGAACCAGCCCCAGCGGGCGCCCAGCGCTTTCAAGGTTCCGGTCAAGTCGACGCCACCCGGCACAGGCGCGGGATTTGGAGCATCTGCCATGTCTGTTCCCTCCGTGGTTCGGCACGCCGCGCGTCCCCATACGCGGTGTATCCACCTCGTACGGTACCAGCGTCTAGCCGGGGGCGCCCAGCAAATCTTGTAACCGCTCGATCAGGGGGCGCTGCCCCTCGATCAGCTTTTCGCGCGCGGCATCCAGGCCGAACCACTCGGCGCGGTCCACCTCGGGGAAGGCCTGGAGGCGGCCGCTGCGCGGGGGCCATTCCAGTTCGAAGGTATTGCTGCGCAGCGTGGCGGGGTCGAAATCGCCTTGCAGGGCGAAGGCCACGACTTCCTTGCCGGCTTTCTGCCGGACCCGGCCCAGCGGCACGGGCGTGCCGGCCGGCAGGGTGCCCGTTTCTTCGTGGAATTCGCGCAGCGCGGCGGCCGCGTCGTCCTCGCCGGGTTCGGGCGCGCCCTTGGGGATGGACCAGGCGCCGGCGTCGCGCCTGCGCCAGAACGGGCCGCCGGGGTGGACGAGCAGGACTTCCCAGTCATGCGCGCCGCGGCGATACAACAGCAGGCCGGCGCTCGACGCGCGGGCCGGGGTGGATCGCGCGGCGCCGCTCATGAATGGCCGGTCCGGCCGGCGGGCAAGGGAGCGCGGCGCATGTCGGCGCAGGCCAGGCCGAAGATGGCCAGGCCGCCCGCGGCCAGCAGCAGGCCGACCCAGCCGGTGGAGGCCCAGCCCAGGCCGGCCGAGATCGTCAGGCCGCCCAGCCACGCGCCGAGCGCGTTGGCCAGGTTGAAGGCCGAATGGTTCAGGGCCGCGGCCAGCGTCTGCGCGTCGCCTGCGACGTCCATCAGGCGGATCTGCAAGGCCGGGCCGATGGCCACGACGGTGCCGATCAGGAAGACGTTGAACGCACCCAGCCAGATGCTGGAGGCGGTCAGGCAGAACAGCCCCAGCACCAGCCCCGACCAGACCAGCAGCCCGCCTATGGTGGGCATCAGCGCCTTGTCCGCCAGCCGGGAGCCGGCCAGGTTGCCGGTGACCATGCCCACGCCGAACAGCGCCAGAACGAAGGGGATCCCGTGCACCGGCAGGCCGGCCAGTTCCATCATCGTGGGCTTGATGTAGCTGAACACGGCGAACATGCCGCCGAAGCCGATCGCGCCTATGCCCAGCGTCAGCCAGACCTGCTTGCGGCGCAGCGCGCCGAGTTCGCGCCAGGGGCTGGCGCCTTCGCTGGCGGGGATGTCCGGAATCCAGCGCCAGACCAGCAGCGAGGCCAGGACGCCGATGACGCCCACTAGCGCGAAAGCGGCGCGCCATCCCAGCCATTGACCCAGGCCCGTGGCCAGCGGCACGCCGATCAGCGTGGCCACGGTCAGGCCCAGCATGACGTAGCCCACGGCACGCGCGCGCTGGCCCGCCGGCGCCAGGTGCGCGGCCACCAGGGCGGCTACGCCAAAGTAGGTGCCGTGTGGCAGGCCGGTCATCAGGCGCATCAGGATCATCGACAGGTAGCCGGGCGCCGCCGCGCTGGCGAAGTTGCCCAGCGCGAAGAAGACCATCAGCGCCACGAGCAGCGCGCGGCGCGGCATGCGGGCGCCCAGGACCGCCAGCACCGGCGCCCCCACGACGACGCCCAGCGCGTAGGCGCTGATCAGGTGCCCGGCGGTCGGGATGGAGATGCCGAGATCCTGGGCCGCGTCGGGAAGCAGCCCCATGATGACGAATTCGCCGGTGCCTATGCCGAACCCGCCCAATCCGAGCGCGAGCAGGGCGCGGCCGAAGGAGGGCGGCCGGGAGGAAGCGGCGGCGGAATCGGGAAGTGCTGCGGTCGGGGAGGCGGGGGCGTGCATGGAGGGGAGATATGGCCGCGGGGGCGCGAATGCGGGTCCGATAGCTTAGCAGGTGCAGGTTGCAGTGCACAAAAACATGGCCGCCGGACGCGGGCTATGATGCGGGGCTCGAACGCGGTTCCTTCCGGGGACCGCGGTGCAGGAATCACGACGGAGGCCCCATGAGCGACATCACCATCTATCACAATCCCGCCTGCGGCACCTCGCGCAAGGTCCTGGCTCTGCTGGAAGAGCGCGGCCTGGAGCCCACCGTGATCGAGTACCTGAAGACGCCGCCCAGCCGCGACACGCTCAAATCCCTGATCGCCGCGATGGGCCTGCCGATACGCGAGGCGATGCGGGTCAAGGGCAGTCCCTACGAGGAGCTCGGGCTGGGCGATCCGAAATGGAGCGACGACGAACTGCTCGACTTCATGATGCAGCATCCCATCCTGATCAACCGCCCCATCGTCGTGACGCCGCTCGGCACGCGGCTGTGCCGGCCGATGGAGACGGTGCTGGAGCTGCTGCCTGGGGCCAGTTCCCGCTAAAAAGAGGCTCGCTTGATCCACGCAAGGTACTGGCCTTAGAGCAGGATCCGGCCTTCGATGCAGTCGGCCACGTCGCCGCCCACCCAGATGTCATCTTCTTCCCGGCTGACGTGCACCCGGCCGGCGCGGCCCAGGGCGGTGCCCTGGCTGGCCACATAGCGGCCCGGGGCGAGCCCGGCGCCGATCAGCCATTGCGCGATGCCGGCGTTCAGGCTGCCGGTCACGGGATCCTCGGGCACGCCCAGGCCGGGGGCGAAGGCGCGTACCTCGAACTGCGCCTCGGTGCCATCCAGAGCGGGATCCCAGGGCGCGACGACGCCGATCTTGAGCGTGCCCATGGGTGCGTGGTCCGGCTTCAGCGCCAGGACCTGCGCGCGCGTGGCCAGCATGACCGCCATCCAGGCCGGTCCGTTGTCCACCCAGTTGGCGGCGCGTATGACATCGGGCGCGATGCCCAGGCCTCGCGCGGCCTGCGCGAGCGTGGCCGGATCGACGTCGCCCGCGCGGCGCAGCGGTGGCGCCGCGAATGCCAGGCGCCCCTGCGTGCGCCGTATCCGGACCAGGCCCACGCCGCATTCCTGCACGATGTCCGCTCCCCGCGGCTGGCCACCGGCCCGCAGCCAGGCATGGCAACTGCCCAGCGTGGGATGGCCGGCGAAAGGCAGTTCGCCGGCCGGCGTGAAGATGCGTACCCGGTAGTCCGCTCCGTCCTGGGTGGGGCGCAGCAGGAAGGTGGTCTCGCTCAACCCGGTCCAGCGGGCAAGCGCGGCCATGCGCGTTTCATCGAGATCGTCGGCGCCGTGCACCACGGCCAGGGGGTTGCCTTGCAGCGGGACGGCGGTGAACACGTCGACCTGGCTGAAATCGTGGAGAGAGGGGAGCGGTGTCGTCATGGATCGGGGTCAAACGTAGCTGGAAAGCAGGATATTGGTTTCGGTGTTGGCGATGCCGGGGATCAACCGGATGCGTTCCAGCGCGCGGTCGAAGTCCTCGAGGTTTCCGGCGCGCAACTCGGCCACGATGTCCCACCGGCCGTTGGTCGTGTGCAAGGCCTGGATGGCCGGTTCGCCCCGCAGCGACTGCAGGACCCGGCGGGCCGTGTTGCCCTCGATTTCTATGCTCATCCACGCGCGTATGCCGCGGGGTTCGGCGTCAGGCCGCAGGCGCACGGTGTAGCCGACGATGATGCCCTGTTCCTCGAGGCGGGCAAGCCGATTCTGGACCGTGCCGCGCGAGACGCGGAGCTTCTGGGCCAGCGTGGAGACCGGCGTGCGCGCGTTGTCGCGCAGCAGGGCGATCAGGCGATGGTCGACGTCGTCCATGATGGTGTCCCCCGGCGCGGGTGAGGATGGCAAAACGATAGCAGAGTCTGGCGTTATGGCAATCCGTCGGTAGAAATGCGCAGTTTCTTGCACTCCTTCTTGGCGGCACGGACGAGCAGAATAAGGCAAAGGCCAGTCCGGCCGCCCCAGGTTGAAAGGAGTGCGCGGTGAAGACCGAAGCCAGGATCCTGATGGTCGAACCCCGGTATTTCGACGTCAGCTATCGCATCAATCCATGGATGCAACCCGATGCGTGGGCGCGCGATCCCAAGGGATGCGCGGCCGCCGCGAACGAAGCGTCGCAAGCCCTGCGCCGCGCGCTGGCACGTGCCGGCTGCGAGGTGGTCGTGCGCGCGGGCAGCCCCGGCCTGCCCGACATGGTCTTTCCCGCCAATGCGGCCATCGTGCTCGATGGTCGTGCCCTGTTGGCCCGTTTCCGCTATCCGCAGCGCCAGGGCGAGGAAGCCGCTTTCCTGGCGATGTTCCGCGCGCTGCGCGACGAGGGCCTGCTGGCGGAGGTCGCGCAGTTTCCCGAAGGCTGTTTCCAGGAAGGGGCGGGCGACGCCATCTGGGATGCCCGCCGGCACTGGTTCTGGGCCGCGTACGGACCGCGGTCGTCGCGCGAGTCGCTGGCGCGCATCCGCGAATTCTTCGGCAAGGAAACGGTGGCGATGGAGCTGGTCTCCGATCGTTGCTACCACCTGGATGTGTGCTTCTGTCCGCTGGCCGGCGGCGAGATCCTGTACTTCCCGCCCGCGCTGACCGCGCAGGCCTTGCGCAACCTGCGCGAACGCGTGCCGGCGGAACTGCTGATCGAGGCCACGGAAGACGACCTGGCACGCTTCAGCGTGAATGCGGTCAGCGTGGGCCGGGAGATCGTCATGGCCACGCCCTCCGATCGCCTGCGGGCGGTGCTGGCCGAGCGTGGCTACCATGTGGCGCCGGTCGACCTCGCGCCCTTCATGATGTCCGGCGGGGGCGCCTATTGCATGACCTTGCGCCTGGATCGCGCGAGCCTGGCCGAGGGCGCCGAGCCCGCGCGCGCCAGGGAGGCCGCGGCGGCCTGAGGAGGGCGTATGAAGACTCTCTATCTGGATGCGGCCGCGGTGGCCCGCATGATCGCCGGATACGGGACGGTGCGCATGATCGAATTGCTGGCGCGGGACATCCGCGACGATTACGTGCGCTGGCCGGAGTTCGAGAAGTGCGCCCGGGTGGCGCACCATTCCAGCATGGGGGTGATCGAGCTGATGCCGGTGTCCGACGGCAGGCGCTATGCGTTCAAGTACGTCAACGGCCATCCCGGCAATGCGTTGAGCGGCCTGCCCACCGTGCTGGCCTTCGGCGTCCTGGCCGACGTCGCGACCGGGTACCCCTTGCTGCTGGCGGACCTGACCCTGGCGACGGCGCTGCGCACCGCGGCCACCTCGGCGCTGGCGGCGGGGGCCATGGCGCGCGCGGGCTCACGCACCATGGCGCTGATCGGCAACGGCGCGCAGAGCGAGTTCCAGGCGCTGGCCTTCCACGCGCTGGTCGGGATTACCGAGATCCGCGCCTACGACATCGACCGCCACGCCACCGACAAGCTCATGGCCAATCTGGCCGGGATCGAGGGGCTGCGCGTGACGGCCGCCGGATCGGCCGAGGAAGCGGCGAGGGGCGCGGACATCGTGACCACGGCGACCGCCGACAAACGTCGCGCCTCGGTGCTGCGGCCGCAATGGCTGGCGCCGGGCACGCATGTGAACGCGGTGGGCGGCGACAGCCCGGGCAAGACCGAACTGCATCCGGCCATCCTGCGCCAGGCCCGCATCGTGGTGGAGTACGAGGCGCAGACCCGTATCGAGGGCGAGATCCAGCAACTGCCGGCCGGCGCGCCGGTGGTGCCGCTGTGGCAGGTACTGTCCGGCGCCCAGCCGGGACGGGAAACGCCGGAGCAGACAACCGTGTTCGATTCGGTGGGTTTCGCGTTGGAGGACTTCTCGGCCCTGCGCTGCCTGCTGGACCTGGCCCGCGCCACCGGAGCCGGACAGGACCTGCAACTGGTGCCCGACCTTGCGGATCCGCGCAACCTGTATGCGCTGCTGGCGGCCCACGCCCGGGCCGCCGAGCCGGCGGCCGCTACATCCTGACCCAGCCGCGCGTCACCATCACGTGCAGCGCCAGGCCCAGCAGGAAGCCGGCGGCGACGTTCCACATGCACAGGGCGGCGGTGGCCAGCGCCACCAGGCGCTGGTTCCTGTCCGCCGGCAGGACGCTGCTGCCCAGGGCCAACTGGGCACCGGTCAGGAACAGGATCACGCCCAGGATGGACAGCGGGAACAGCTTGAACAGCAGCGAGATCCCCGCGCTGAAGAACAGCGCGAGCACCAGCAGGATGACCCCCAGGATGACCAGTGCGCCCCCCGTGCGGGCGCCGAAGGCCACATGGCCGGCCATGCCGCCGGCGCCGTGGCACATGGGCACCCCGCCGGCCACCGAGCTGAAGATGTTCATGATGCCGGTCGAGGTCGCGAGGCCGTTCTCGGACACGGGGCGCTGGGGGAACAGGCGGTTGTTCTCTTCCTTGACCGCGATGACGGCATTGCCCAGCGTGAGCGGGAGCTGGGGCAGGGCCAGCAGCGCCGCGCCGATCGCCAGTTCGTGCAAGCTGATGTCCGACAGGGCGAACGAGGGCGCGGGCAGCCCCAGCGGAACCTGCGCCAGTTCATGCAGCAGCGTGGGCTGGCGCCAGGCGCCCACCGCCGCGCCGAAGATCAGCAGCACGAACATCGCGGGCAGCGTGCGATTGCCCATCAGCAGCAATGTGCCCACGCCCGCCAGCGCCGCGATGGGCCAGTCGGTCTGCATCATTTTCACGCCTTCCAGCATGAAGCCGAAGCCCAGGCCCAGCATGATGCCCAGGACCACGGCTGGCGGAACCAGGCGCGTCACCCGGGCGGCCATGCCGCTCAGCCCCAGGAACAGCCAGGCAACGCCGGTCGCGAGCGCGGCGCCGTAGACCGCTCCCGGGGTGACCACCGCGGTCTGGGCGGCCTGGGTGACCGCCACCGCGCCTATGGCTTTCATGGGCTGCACGGGGATGGGCGTCTTGTAATGGAGGCCACAGGCCAGCATGCACAGGCCGAAGGCGAACAACACGCCGAAGGGATCGAGCTTGAGCACGCCGATGTAGGCGGCGACGAAGGGAATCAGGGTGCCGAGATCGCCGAAGGCGCCCGCCCATTCCATGCGGTCGTAGCGATTGCCCGTGGCGGACGGTTGCGGCACGGAGCGACTGGCGGGCTCTTGCACCCGGACCCCCTGGCTATGCGGACGAAGGAAAGGACGATTGTCGGCCACGCTGCGAGGCGTGTAAACACGCGGGCCGTATGGCGGCCCGGCTGGGCCTCAGGCGCAGGCCCGCGCGCGCAGCGCCCGGGACATGCCGTCCAGCATGCGTGCCCAGTCCTTGCGGACGCGTTCGGCATCCGAGGCGTGTTCGACGTCCAGTTGCTGGGTGACCTTGATCTTGCAGCCGGGATCGGCGTCGATCAGCGCGACGGTGACGACGTCCGCGCGCGCGGCGTTGGCCGCATGCCATTCGAAGGCCACGCAATACGGCCGGTCCACGATCAGGTACGCGCCCTGGTCCCGCTCCTGGCCGACGGCGCGCCGCTGGGCGATGGCGGCCAGGCAGGCGTCGAAGGCGTGCTCGGCGGGAACGGGAAGATGCCGGATAGTGGAGACGTCTATCGTTCGGCTCATGCTGGAGTTTCCTGGCTGCGGGACACCCGGCGGGCGGAATCGCCGGGCAGGGAGACGCGCAGCGTAGCGAATTTTGTGTACAGTGTCCACAATATCCCGGAAGCCATGTCGGGATAGGTGGCGTGGCGGGCGCGATCGCCTACAAAGTGTTTCGGCGCCGGCAGGGACGCGCGGTTCCGGCGCGGGCGCGGGCGGATGAGCGCGCGCGAAGGTTGCATCTTTAACCGCGCGAGATGCGCCATGCCGCCGGAGGCGCCAAGCTGGGGCCATGCCCACCACGGCAGGGGACCGGCATGGAAGAGACCGAATCGGCGCGCAGGCGCGCATGCATGGTCGAGCGGCAGCTCGCGGGACGCGGCGTGGAGGACGCGCGCGTGCTGGCCGCGATGGGAGCGGTGCCCCGCGAGGCATTCGTGCCCGCCGACATGCGCGAGTTCGCGTATGACGACACGCCCTTGCCCATAGGGGAAGGGCAGACGATCTCCCAACCCTACATCGTCGCGCTGATGGCGGCCGCCGCGCGCCTGGATCCGCGCGACCGGGTGCTGGAGATCGGTACCGGCTCGGGGTACGCGGCGGCGGTCCTGGCCGGTCTCGCGGCCCGCGTGGAAACGGTGGAACTGAGGCCTGAACTGGCAGCAAGGGCCCGCGAGAACCTGCGCGCCTACCCGAACGTGGACGTGCATGTCGGGGACGGCACGCTGGGGTGGCCGCAGGGCGCCCCGTACGACGCGATCCTGGCCGCGGCCGGCGGTCCGGAGGTGCCCCCGGCGCTGGTCGGGCAACTGGCGCCGGGCGGGCGGCTGATCATGCCGGTGGGCGCCAGCCGCGAGCGCCAGCGGCTGTTGCGCATGGTGCGCGGGGACCATGGCCGCCTGGCCAGGGAGGACCTGGGGCCGGTGCGCTTCGTGCCGCTGGTGGGGGAACAGGGGTGGGACGATACGCGCGCGGCAAGCAAGCACGCGGCTACGCCCCGCGCCGAAAGCCTTTCCGCGCGCATGGGGCGCAGGGCCGAGGCGTTTGCCGGGTTGGACGAGGCTGCCGCGCGGGGCCTGTTCGACCGTTGGGGCGACCGGCGTGTCGTGCTGCTGGGCGAGGCCAGCCACGGCACGTCCGAGTTCTACCAGGCGCGGGCGGCCATCACGCGGCGCCTGATCGAGCACCATGGCTTCAACATCGTCGCGGTGGAAGCGGATTGGCCAGACGCCGCGGCCGTGGACCGCCACGTCAGGCATTTGCCGCACCTGGCCGTGGCGATGCCGGCCTTCCAGCGCTTTCCGCGCTGGATGTGGCGCAACACCGACGTCGCCGCCTTCGTCGAATGGCTGCGGGCGCACAACGAAGGGCGGGCGATGTCGCGGCGGACCGGTTTCTTCGGCCTGGACCTGTACAGCCTGTCGGACTCCATCGGCGCGGTCCTGGCCTACCTGGACCGGGTCGATCCCGAGGCGGCCGGTGTGGCGCGCGAGCGCTATGGCTGCCTGACGCCGTGGCAGAAGGATCCGGCCGTATACGGCCGCGCCGTGCTGACCGATGGCTACCGGGGCTGCGAGCAACAAGTGGTGGCGCAACTGAAGGACCTGCTGGCCCGGCGCATGGAGTATGCGCAAGGCCAGGATGGCGCCTTCCTGGACGCGGCGCAGAACGCCAGGCTGGTGGCCGCGGCCGAGCGCTACTACCGGGCCATGTACTACGGGACGGCGGAGTCGTGGAACCTGCGCGACACCCATATGTACGAGACGCTGGCCCATCTGCTGGAGGCCCATGGGCCGACGGCCAGGGCGGTGGTCTGGGCGCACAACTCGCACATCGGCGATGCCGCCGCCACTGAGATGGGACAGTCGCGCGGGGAGCTGAACATCGGGCAGTTGTGCCGCGAACACCTGGGCGAGGCGGCCGCGCTGGTGGGCATGGACACGCACACGGGTACGGTGGCCGCCGCGCACGACTGGGGCGGGCGGATGGAGATCATGGAGGTCCGCCCGTCGCGCGAGGACAGCGTCGAGCGCCTGGCGCACGAGTGCGGCATTCCCCGCTTCCTGCTGGACTTCCAGGCGCCGGGCGGCGAGGCGCTGGCGCAGGAGCTGCGGCAGCCGCGCCTGGAGCGCTACATAGGCGTGATCTACCGGCCGGGAACGGAATTGATGAGCCACTACGCCGACGCCTCGCTGTCCCGGCAGTTCGACGCGTGGCTGTGGCTGGACACGACGCGCGCCGTGCAGCCGCTGGCCGGCGGGCCGGGCGCGGGCGCGCCCGAGACCTATCCCTTCGGCGTCTAGCGGCGCGGGTCAGCCCCAGGCGGCGCCCAGTTCGCGCGTGACCTGGGCGGCCGGCAGTTCGCGGCAGGCGCCGGGGTTCTGCCCGCACCAGAGCGGAGAGAAATCGCCCGAGCCCTGGGCTTCGGCCTTGGCACGCAGGGGGGCGATGGCCGAGGTCGCGAGCGGGAAGGCCGGCGCCGCCGGCGACATCGGGCCGAGTTCGCGCATCACGCGATTCACGATGCCGCGCGCCGGACGGCCGGAAAACAGGTTGGTGAGCGCGGTGTGCGCGGCGGGGTGTTTCAGCGCTGCGCGGTGTATGGCGCTGACGGTGGATTCGGGACACAGCAGATAGGCCGTCCCGGCCTGTATCCCGGCCGCGCCCAGCGCCCGCGCCGCCGCGACCGTACGCGCGTCGACGATGCCGCCGGCCGCGACCACGGGCACGCGCACCGCCGCCACGATCTGCGGCAGCAGCGCGAAGGTTCCCGATTGGGTATCCAGGTCGTCGGACAGGAACATGCCCCGGTGGCCGCCGGCCTCGTTGCCCTGGGCGATGATGATGTCGGCGCCGTGGTCTTCCAGCCAGCGCGCTTCGCCGACGGTGGTGGCGGACGACAGCACCTTGGATCCCCATGACTTCACGCGGGCCAGCAGGTCGGCCGAGGGCAGTCCGAAATGGAAGCTGACCACGGGCGGCCGGTAGGGTTCGACCAGGTCGGCGATCTCGGCCGTGAACGGCGCGCGTCCGGGGCCGGGCTGTATGCCGGCCGGATCGATGCCGAATTCGGCGTAGTACGGGCCGAGGGCCTGGCGCCATTGCGATTCGCGCGCGGCGTCGGGAACGGGCGGCGCATGGCAGAAGAAATTGACGTTGTAGGGCCGGTCGGTGCCGGCGCGCAGCTTGTCGAGTTCGGCGCGCAGCGCGTCGGGCCCCAGCATCGCGCAGGGCAGCGACCCGAGGCCGCCCGCGTTCGATACGGCGATCGCGAGCGCGCTGGCCTGCGAACCGGCCATGGGCGCCTGGATGACGGGAAGGGCGATGCCCAGCAGTTCTTGCAGATTCATGACGCGGCCTTGATGGGAAACGAGGAAAAGAGGGGAGGTCCGTCCGCCGGCAGCAGATCGGCCAGCGTGTAGTGATCCAGGTGCTGCAGGAAGCGCTGCAGCGCGGCATCCAGTATGCCCGTCAACCGGCAATGTCCGGTCAGCACACAGGCACTGCCGGTGGCGTGGCACTCGACCAGGTGGAAGTCCGGTTCCAGGTCGCGCAGCACCTGGGCGAGGCCGATACGCTCGGGCGGCCGGGCCAGCCGCATGCCGCCGCCCTTGCCGCGTACCGTCTCCAGATAGCCCAGCTGGCCCAGCCGGTGGGTGACCTTCATCAGGTGGGCAGCGGATATGCCGTGCACTTGCGCGACCTCGGCGATCGTGCACAACCTGTCGGCATGTGCGCCGACATGCATCAGCAGCCGCAGCGCGTAGTCGCTCTGGACCGTCAGGCGCATGGCAGTTCGCGCGCGAGGCGATCGGGATGACGATGCATCTGATAGCCCAGCCACAGGCTTTGCGCGATGCGCCGGGCCATGACCTGGGCCCGCCTGGCCATGGCCTGGTTCTCCTGCTCTCCGGCCGTCAGGTCGAACAGCGCCAGCCAGCGCGCGAACAACGTCTCGTCCAGGTCGGGCAGGGCGGCGTGCCGCGTCATCGGCGTGCCGCCGTAGCGCCGCGTGCCGCGCAGGATGGAGGACCAGAAGTCGGTGAGCTTGGACAGGTGGCCGTCCCAGTCGTCCACATGGGCTTCGAAGATGGGGCCCAGCTTGTCGTCCCGCCGGACCCGGGCGTAGAAGGCGGCGACGAGGCGGGCGATTTCCTCGTCGGTGCACAGGTTGAGGTCGAGCATGGACATCACCCAATAAGATATATATGAGATGTATCTTATCATTGCCCCAGCCGGCCAGGCCAGTCCCGGCCGGCCGGGTGCTACAGTATGCGCAGCGTCGAATCCGATACCGATTTCCATGTCTTACCTGGCATCGCTCTGGACCCAGCTGATCGCCTGGGTCAGCACCCATCTCGTCGAACCGGCCGTCGTCTTCCTGCACATCGCCGATACCGCGGGCAATCCGCTGGAGATCTCCGAGGCGCTGCTGATCGCGCTGTTGCAGCTCTTCATCATCGGTTTCATCTTCCGCCCGCTGGAGACCCTCGCACCGGCCGAGCGCTGGGAGGAACGAGGGCTCACCCGCATCGACCGGCTGTACACGCTGCTGATGCTGCTGGGGCTGTTCCCGCTGTTCAGCTACCTGGTCCTGACGCCGTTCGCCAACATGCTGGGCGGGCTGGGAGGCGAGGCCGAGGCCGGCCCCGCCGTGTCCTCCGGGCTCAAGCACTGGGTGCCGTGGTTCGAGGACCATCCCTATCTGCTGTTCCTGGTCTATTACCTGGTCTACGACTGCGTCTATTACTGGATGCACCGGGCCCAGCACGCCATCCCGTGGTGGTGGGCGCTGCACAGCATGCACCACAGCCAGCGTCAGATGAGCTGCTGGACCAACGACCGCGGCAGCTATATCGACGGCGTGCTGCAATCCTTCATCCTGGCCACCGTCGGCCTGGCGATGGGCGTGGAGCCTTCCGAGTTCGCGCTGCTGGGCCTCTTGAGCGAACTGGTGCAGAACCTGTCGCACACCAACGTGCGCTTCGGCTTCGGCCGCATCGGCGAACGCCTGCTGGTCGATCCCAAGTTCCATCGCCTGCACCACATGGTACGGGATCCCGAACGCCCCTCGCTGCACAACTGCAACTTCGGACAGGTCCTGCCCGTCTGGGACATCCTGTTCGGCACGGCGCTGTACGGCGAGAAGATCCGCCCGACCGGCGTCAGCGATCCCATGGTCGATGCCGACAACGACCGTGGCCTGGTCGGCCAGCAGTGGCAGGCCGCCCGGCGTTTCTGGGGAGCGGTACGGCGGCCGGCGGGATGGAGACTGGGCGAGGTCCTCGTTCGGCCCCGACTATGCCCCCATCCCCAGCGACGAGGCCGAGCACCTGCCCGTGCGTGCGGACGCGGGGCCGGCGGGCGGAGCGCCTGCGGCCTGAATCCGGCCGCGTCAGGGCCGGGCCAGGTGCCAGAGTCCGTTGACGCCGTCGCCCGTGCGGTCCCCCGGGGCCCGGTCCTTGGTCCAGAAATACAGCGGCTTGCCTCGATAGGCCCATTGCCGGACGCCGTCCTGGCGGGTGATGACCATCCAATCCCCGCTGCGGGTGGCGCCCGACGGGGCGGTCAGGGGAGGCCAGTTCTGCGCGCAGACGCCGTTGCAGGCGCTCTGGCCGACGGGGTCGCGATCGAAGGTGTACAGGCTCATGCCGTTGGGGGCCACCATCGCGCCGTCGCTGATCCTGGCGGGCTCGCTCACCATCAGCGATGAGCAGCCGGCCGCGAGCAGGGCGGCGGCGCAAGTGGCGTGGACGAAAGCTCGAACCATGATGCCTCCTTGAGTCGGTACGTGGTCCATGGGAAGGATCAGCGGCCAGTATGGTGGCTTTCGGCGCGTCGCCACATGTCCGCGCCCATATGGGTTGTAAGGTTTTGCAACCGCCGCCTGCGCGATGTTTCCAAGGATGTCGGCGGGCTTGGCGGCGCGGCGCATGGGCCATAATGGCCGCGTGCCAACCACGTCGCCGCACATGAAAAGCGAATCCACTTTCGAATGGCTGGGGGCCATGCTGGGCGAGGCCATCCGCACCATCGTCGCCGCGCTGAAAACGGTATTCGGCGGTTTCGGCGAAGCCGTCGGCGCGTTTTCCTCCGGCCTGGCCGAGGCCCTGGGCATGAGCCCGACCCTGTTCAATTTCGCGCTGCTGGTCCTGGGCCTGCTGCTGCTCTACGCCGGCATACGCTCGCTGCTGAACCGCTCGGTGCTGGGCGCCATCTTCTGGTTCCTGCTGGCGGTGCTGCTCCTGGGCGGATTGATCGGCGAAGCGGGCACGCCCGCCTGAGGTTGCCGCGACGCGGGAAATAAGGTGTCATGGAAGGATGTCCATGGCAGAGGTGCCCCAGATGCTTCCCATCCTCATCCTTCAGACCGGCGGCCCGCCGCAGGCGGTCGGCGCGGCCTATGGCGGCTTCGATCGCATGGTGGGCGAGGTGGCCGGCCTGAATCCCGGGCGGCTGGCCCGCGTGGCTGCCTACAAGGGCGAGACGCCCGAGGCGCCGTCGCGCTACGCGGCCGCGCTGATCACCGGGTCGCGCGCCAACGTGACCGACCACGCGCCCTGGAGCGAAGCCTGTGCGGGCTGGGTGCGCGATGCCATGGACGCGTCGCTGCCCCTGTTCGGCATCTGCTATGGCCACCAACTGATGAGCTATGCGCTGGGGGGGCGTGTCGGCTACCTCGAGGGCGGGCGGGAGATCGGCACCCAGCAGGTCGAACTGACTCCGGCGGCGGCCGGCGATGCACTGGTGGCGGGCATGCCGTCGATCTTCGCCGCCCATTTCATCCACGAACAGACCGTGGCCGAGCCGCCAGCCGGCGCCGCCGTGCTGGCCCGCAACGGCAATGACAGCCACCAGATGCTGCGCTATGGCCCCAATGCGGTCTCGGTGCAGTTCCATCCCGAGTTCACGGTGCCCGTCATGAGGGCGTATTTCGACGTGATGCGGGCCGGGCTGGCCGATGAAGGCCTGGACGTGCAGGCGCTGCGCGCGGGCGTGGCCGAGACGCCGGTGTCCCATGCCATCATGCGGCGCTTCTTCGAACGCATCGCCGCGCCGGCGGCATCGGCGGACGCTCGATGAGTGCTGCGACCTTCATCCACGATTCGACCAAGGAGACCGTCATTTCCACGCAGGTTCTCGCCCGCGCCAGGCTGCTGGCCGCAAGCCTGGCCATGCTCGCCGCCTCCCAGGCCCAGGCCCAACTCGATACCGGCGCCTGCCTGGCCCGGCTGCGGCCGGCAGCCCCGGCCAACGGCATCCAGGTGGCCGATTTCGATACCTACACCCAGGGCGCGACGCTGCTGGCTTCCACGGTGGCCTCGGCGCGGGCCCAGCCCGAAGGCAGGGAGACCTGGTGGGACTACCTGGCCAAGACCGTGGACGAGGAACGGGTGGTCGACGGGCGCAAGCTGATGGAGGCCGAGGCGGCGCCGCTATCGGAGATCGCCGCCCGCTACGAAGTGGATGGCGAAGTGATGGTGGCCATCTTCGGCATCGAGACCAACTTCGGCCGGGTCCTGGGCAAGACGCGGGTGCTGGATGCATGGCTGACCCGCGCGTGCACCGAGAACAAGCCGCTGTGGATCAAGAACGTCTATGCCTCGATACGGATGCTGCGCGACGGACTGGTGCAGCCGGATACCTTCGTCGGCTCGTGGAGCGGCGCCTTCGGCATGACCCAGTTCATTCCGACCTCCTACTACGAGCTCGCGGCCGACGGCGACGGCGACGGAAGGATAGACCTGTACGGATCGCTGCCCGACGCGCTGGCGTCCACGGCCAGCCATCTGCGCAAGCGGCGGGCGCGATGGACGCGGGGGCTCTTGCCGGTCATCGAGGTCAAGCTGCCGGCCGGCGTGGCGGCAGGCGTGCCCGCGGGCCAGGAGTTCGCGGGCTCGGAGCGCCGCACGCTGGCCGAATGGGCCGCCCGCGGCGTCACGCGGGTGGACGGCGGCAGGCCGGATCGGCTGCGCGGCGGCGAGCCGGCACCCGATTCGCCCGCCTATCTGTTCGCGCCAACCGGCGCGGAGGGCCCGGTATTCCTGGCCACGCGCAATTTCGACGCCATCCTGAGCTACAACGGCTCGCACAAGTACGCGCTGGCCGTCAGCCTGCTGATCGACCGGCTGCACGGTGAGCCGCCCATCGCCACTCCCTGGCCGACCGACGATCCCGGCCTGTCGCGCGCCGAGATCCGTGAGTTGCAGGCGTTGCTGCTGGCGCGAGGCCATGACGTCGGCACGCCGGACGGCATTCCGGGCACCCGCACGCGCGATGCCGTGGCCGCCGAACAGCAGCGGGCCGGCCTGGCCGTCGATGGGCGGGTGGGCCAGCGCATCCTGCGGACGCTGCGGCAGGATCCACTGCCGCGTACCGCGCCGGCACCGGAGCCGCAGCCGGGGGGCGGCGCATGAAGGCAGCGCCCGGACCGGGCATCCTGGCGGTCGACATCGGCGGCACGGGCTTGAAGGCCGCCGTCATCGACGATGCGGGCCGGCTGCTGGGCCGGCACCTGCGGGTATCCACGCCCAGGCCATGCCCGCCGGACCGGCTGCTGGACGAGGTCGCCGGCATGGCCGCCATGCTGGAAGGCTACGATCGGATCTCCATCGGTTTTCCGGGCGTCATCCGCCGGCAGCGCGTGCTGACCGCGGTCAACCTCGGTTCCCCCGCGTGGGTGGGGTTTCCGCTGGCGCAGGCGCTGGGCGACCGGCTGGGCTGCCCCGCGCGGATGGTCAACGATGCCGACATGCAGGGCTATGGCCTTGCGCTGGGAGACGGCCTGGAGTTCGTCATGACGCTGGGCACGGGTGTGGGCACGGCGCTGTTCCGCGATGGCGAGCTGATGCCGCACCTGGAACTGGCGCACCATCCCATGGAGGATGGCAAGACCTACGAGGAATGCCTGGGGGACGCGGCGCTGCGGGCCGAGGGCAGGCCGTGCTGGAACCGGCGCCTGGGGCGCGCGCTGGCATTGGTCGACGTCCTGCTCAAGCCGGACCGCATCCACCTGGGTGGCGGCAACGCGCGCGAGGTGGAGGCGGGCTTGCCGCCTCATGTCAGCGTGGGCTCGAACGATGCCGGGCTGGCCGGCGGGGCGGCGCTGTGGCGACGCTGGAATCCCGCCCACGCCTGACGGGCGCGATCCCTACGGCAGCTCGGCCGGATAGCTGTCCAGCGCCAGCGAGACCTGGCGCCTGATGTCCCAATCGGCCAGGGTCGCCTGCACCGCGCCGTAGTAGACGCCGTTCTTGACCACGAACATCGAGGGCAGGTGGAACACCTCGTAGCGTTCGACCAGCCCGCGGTTGCGGCCCGCATCGATCCAGCAGATGCGCGCCACCGGCAGGCTCATGTCGGGAAGCTGGGCGCGCGCCAGCCGGCAGTTGGGGCAGGTGTCGCTGGTGAATACCAGCAGCGAGGTGCCGGGGGCATCCAGCAGGAAGCGGTCGGCGGTGCCGTCGTCGATGTCGATCTGTTCCATGGGAAAAAAAGCGGGCGCCGGTGGGTTCCGCGCGGAGTTCATGGGCGAGAATATATCGGATTTCCTTTTTTCGTCCCCCAGCCATGCACGCCAATGAACCGAACCAGCCGCCGCGCCGCTGCGCGTGGGCCGGCAACGATGCCCTGTACGTGTCCTACCATGACGAGGAGTGGGGCCGCCCCCTGGACGGCGAGGCGGCGCTGTTCGAGCGCATCAGCCTGGAGGGCTTCCAGGCCGGCCTGAGCTGGCTCACCATCCTGCGCAAGCGGCCGGCCTTCCGGCAGGCTTTCGCAGGATTCGACGTCGACGAGGTCGCTGCCTTCGGCATCCGGGACGTCGAACGCCTGCTGGCCGACACGGGCATCGTGCGGCACCGGGGCAAGATCGAGGCGGTGATCAACAACGCGCGCCGGGCGCGCGAACTGCGTGCCGAGGAAGGCTCGCTCGCGGCCTTCCTGTGGCGCTACGAACCCGCCGGTACCTACGACGGGCCGCCGCGCGCCGAGTCGCCGGAATCCCGGGCCCTGTCCAAGGAGCTCAAGCGGCGCGGCTGGCGCTTCGTGGGGCCGACCACGATGTATTCGTTGATGCAGGCCGTCGGCATGGTCAACGACCACGGACCGGACTGCGTCTGCAGGAAGGAGGTGGAGGCGCTGCGCGCCGCCTTCCCGCGGCCGGGCGCGTTGGGCCGGCGCAAGCGGCCCTGAAAGCGGACGCCCCTTATGAAGCGGCGTGCACAGGTAGCACGTTGCGATGACTTCGGATAGAGTATCCGGGCTGGATGCAGTGCCTTGTCGCGTTACCGGTTGGTTTCCCTGTCCGATCCCCGGTGTCACGAGTGGTGTGCCGCGGGCGAAGGACCGCAGCATTCACACGGGGGCAGATCATGACGTGGGTACTCGAGGCCATCAGGCAGTCGCCGGAAATCCTGCTGTTTCTCTCGCTGGCGATCGGCTTCTGGATAGGCAAGTTCCAGTTCGGCAGGTTCCAGCTCGGCGGCGTGGCGGGTTCGCTGCTCGTGGCGGTGCTGTTCAGCCAGCTCGGCGTCTCCATCGACAACGGCGTCAAGGCGGTGCTCTTCGCGCTGTTCATCTATGCCGTCGGTTTCGAGAGCGGCCCCCAGTTCTTCAAGTCCCTCGGGCGCCAATCCCTGAAGGAAATCGCCATGGCCGCGGTGCTGGCCATCACCGGCCTGGTGACCGTGGTGGTGCTGGCGCGCATGTTCGGCCTGGACAAGGGCCTGGCCGCCGGGGTGGCGGCGGGGGGGCTGACGCAGTCGGCCATCATCGGCACCGCCGGCTCGGCACTGGCCAAGCTGGGCCTGCCGCCCGACGAGCTCCAGCGCCTGCAGGCCAACGTGGCCATCGGCTATGCCGTGACCTACATCTTCGGCTCGTTCGGGGCCATCATCATCTGCGTCAACGTACTGCCGAAGTTCATGGGCCGCGACATCCGCGAGGATGCGGTGAAGGCCGAGACTTCGATGAACGCGGGCATGATCGTGCCCGGCGCGGGTGAACAGCTCGCCGCGCCCGAGGTGGTGGGACGGCTTTACCGGGCCGGGCCGGCTGCGGGCACCACCGTGGGCGAAATCGAGGCGCTGGCGCCCGACGGCATGGCGGTGACGGTCGAACGCATCAAGCGCGACGGCCAGATCATTCCCGCGCAGGCCGACCTGAAGCTGCACGCCAGCGACATCGTGCTGCTGGCCGGCAGGCGGGCGGCGGTGATGGCCGCGCGCCAGGCGCTGGGAGACGAGGTGCTGTCGTCCAGCGGCATGGACATGGTCATGCTGACGCGCGACGTGCTGATCACCGGCCCCGCCTACCTGGGCAAGACCGTCGCGCAGATACGGGCGGGCATCGCCGCCGACATTCGCCACGGCATCGTGGTGCTGGGCCTCAAACGCGACGGCCGGCCGCTGCCGATGGAGCCGGACACGGTCATCCGGGCCGGCGACGTCGCGGTGCTGTTCGGCACGGGCAACGACATCCAGCGCGCGGCCCACAGCGTCGGCACGGTCATCGTGCCCAGCGACAAGACGGATTGGGTCTATCACGGCCTGGGGCTGGCCCTGGGCCTGGTCATCGGGCTGGCCGTGCTGCGCATCGGGTCCATTCCCCTGACGTTGGGCAGCGGAGGCGGGGCGCTGTTGTCCGGGCTGCTGTTCGGCTGGTACCGCACGCGCAGGATGAGCGTGGGCAACATGCCCACCGGCGCCTCGACGCTGCTGCGGGACCTGGGCCTGGCGGGGTTCGTCGCGGTGGTCGGGCTGCAATCCGGGCTGCAGGCCGTCGACACCATACGCACCAGCGGCCTGTCGCTGTTCCTGATCGGCGTGGCGGTCACCATCGTGCCGCTGCTCATCACCATGCTGTTCGGCCGCTACGTGCTGCGCTACGACAACGCGGCCGTGTTCGCCGGCGCGCTGTCCGGGTCCCGCAGCGCCAACCCGGCCTTCGGCGAGGTGCTGGACAAGGCGGGCAATTCGGTTCCCACGGTGCCTTTCGCCGTGACCTATGCCCTGGCCAATGTCTTCCTGACCCTGCTCGGCCCGCTGGTCGTCGCCTTTGCCTAGGGTCCCATCGCAAGCCATCCACGGAGGCCGTCATGTCGACAGCGGATTACAGTCGGTACGCCAAACTGAGTCCTTTCGAACTGAAGGACGCGCTCATCGAACTGGCATCGAGCAAGCAGAACCGGCTCATGCTCAACGCCGGACGGGGCAATCCCAACTTCCTGGCCATCGTGCCGCGGCGCGCATTCTTCCGGCTGGGGCTGTTCGCCGCGCTGGAATCCGAGCTGTCCTTTTCCTACATGCCGCACGGCATAGGGGGGCTGCCCCGGATCGAGGGCATCGAGAATCGCTTCAACGCCTACATCGCCGAGAACCGGGACCAGGAAGGCGTGGTGTTCCTGGGGCGCGCCCTGAGCTACGTGCGCGACCAGATGGGGCTGTCCGCGTCCGAGTTCCTGCACGAGATGGTGGAGGGCGTACTGGGCGACAACTATCCGGTGCCGCCGCGCATGCTGCGGATCACCGAGGAAATCGTCCGAACCTACCTGGTCAAGGAGATGATAGGCGGGTTCCTGAGCAACCAGCACATCGACGTGTTCGCCACCGAGGGCGGTACCGCCGCGATGACCTACGTCTTCGACACGATGAAGGAAAACGGGTTGATCAAGGCCGGGGACAAGGTGGCGATAGGCATGCCGGCCTTCACCCCTTACATGGAGATCCCGCGCCTGAACGGCTATCAGCTGGAGTCGGTCTACGTCAATGCCGATCCGGACCAGGGCTGGCAATATCCGGACGCCGAGATCGACAAGCTGCTCGATCCGGCGGTGAAAGTCTTCTTCTGCATCAACCCCAGCAATCCGCCGTCCTACAAGATCAACGCCCATGGGCTGGAGCGCATCCGGAACATCATCGAGACCCGGCGGCGCGACCTGATCGTGCTGACCGACGATGTCTACGGGACCTTCGCCGACGATTTCCAGTCGCTGTTCGCCACGTGCCCGCGCAACACCATCCTGGTCTATTCGTACTCGAAGTACTTCGGCGCGACCGGCTGGCGGCTGGGGGCCATCGCCGTGCACCAGGACAACGTCATGGACGAGATCCTGCGCGGCCTGCCGTCGTCGATGAAGAAGGCCCTGAACGAGCGCTATGCCTCGCTCACGCCGGACGTGCCGGGACTGAAATTCATCGATCGGCTGGTGGCCGACAGCCGATCCGTGGCGTTGAACCACACGGCGGGACTGTCCACGCCGCAGCAGGTGCAGATGGCCCTGTTCTCGCTGTTCGCGCTGATGGACGAGCACGACGGCTACAAGGCCGAACTCAAGAAGTTGATCCGCCGGCGCCAGGCGGCGCTGTACCGCGAACTCGGCATCGCCAGGAGCCAGGACGAGAATGCGGTGGACTACTACACGCTGCTCGACCTGGGCGCCATCGCAAGGGACCTGCACGGCCCGGAATTCGCGGCCTGGGTGCAGAAGAACGTGGCGCCCACCGATCTCCTGTTCCGCATCGCGGACGAGACCGGCATCGTGATGCTGCCGGGCAGCGGCTTCGGCACGCTGCGGCCGGCCGGGCGCGTATCGCTGGCCAACCTGAACGAATACGAATATGCCGCGATCGGCCGGGCCTTGCGGCAGATGGCCGAACAGTTCTACGACGATTACCGCAAGGGCCGGCCCGGACCCGCCGGCAAGCGCGCCGCCGGCAAGGACAAGGCGAAGAAGGGCGGCAAGAAGTAGCCGGAAGTTATTCCCAGCCGCCGCCCAACGCCAGGAACAAGGCCGCCTGGTCGGTGGCCAGTTGTCCCTGGGCGGCGGCCAGCGCGCTTTCCGAACCGGCCAGGGTGCGGTCGGCGTCCAGCGCCGTCAGGAAGTCGGTACGCCCCAGGCGGTACAGCGTGCGCGCCTGTTCGGCGGCCTCGCGGTTACGGTCGCGGGCGGCGCGCAGCGCGTCGGCCCGGTCCAGGTCCCGGGCATATACGGTCAGCGCGCTGGAGGTCTCGCGCAGCGCGTTCAGCACCGCTGCGTCGAAGCGGGCCAGGGCGGCCGCGCTGCCGGCCTCGGCCTGTTCGATATGGCTGCGGGCCAGGCCGGTGTTGGGCAGGCTCCAGGAGATGAGCGGGCCCAGGCTCCAGCGGAAGCTGTTGTCGGCGCCGAAGCGCGACAGCGTGCCGGTGCTGCCGGCCGACAGGCCCAGCGAGATGCTGGGATACAGTTCGGACGTGGCCACGCCTATGCGGGCGGTGGCGGCCGCCAGCGAGCGCTCGGCCTGGCGGATGTCGGGCCGCCGGCGCAGCAGCGCCGCGCCGTCGCCCACCGGGACGGGATCGCGCAACGTGGGCGGGACATGGCAGGCGGCCAGGGACGCGGGCAGCGTACCCGGTGCCTTGCCCACCAGGACGGCCAGCCGGTAGAGCGCGGTGGTGCGTTGCGCCTCCAGCGGCGGCACGGCCGCCCGCAGCTGCTCGAGCTGCCCCTGGGCGCGGCTGATGTCCAGTGAGGTGCCGCGGCCCATGTCGGCACGCCTGCGAGTGAGCTGGGCGAACCGTTCCTGCAGCGCGATGGAGTGCCGGACCGTCTCCAGCTGCTGGCCGGCGGCGCAGACGTCGGCGTAGGCTCGCACCGTGCCCGCCGCGACGTTGACTCGAGCCAGGTCGTAGGCGGCCTGGGCCGCCTCCGCGTCGGCGTTCGCCGCCTCGAGCCCGCGCGATATCTTGCCGAACAGGTCGACCTGGTAGGACACGGCCGCGCCCGCGTCGTAGGTGCCGACGTCGGGCAGCGCGTAGGGCACGCCCTTGGCGGCGCCGGAGGCGCGCCCATAGGCGGGAGCGGCGCTGACCGAGACGTTCGGTCGCCGGCCGGCGCCAGCCTCGTCCACGATCGCGGCGGCGCGTCGCAGGTTGGCGGCGGCCACGCGCAGGTCGGTATTGGCGGCGAAGGCCTGGCCCACCAGGTCGTCCAGCACCGGATCGTCGTACAGGCGCCACCAATGGGCGGGCAGCGGCGCAGCCCGGGCGGACGAGGCCTCCAGTCCGGCCAATGGTCCGTTGGCGGCGTCGAGGTTGACGGCGGCCTGCTCCGGCACGTGGTAGTCGGGGCCCACGGTAGAACACGCAGCCATCGCGCCCAGCAGCGCGGCGGCCAGGCAGCGCAAGACGAGGGGTTTCATGAGGCCGCTCCTTGGGGATCGCGGGCCTTGGCCTGTTCGCGGACTTCGACCGTGGCCGTCTGGCCCGCCACCAGCCTGACCGAGTCCGGAACGCGGTCGATGGCCACGCGCACGGGAATGCGCTGGGCCAGCCGCACCCAGTTGAAGGTCGGGTTGACGTTGGGTAGCAGGTTGGCGGCGGTACTGCGGTCGCGGTCGGCGATGCCTTCGGAGAAGCTCTCGACGTGGCCTTCAAGCGGTTCGCCCGCGCCCATCAGCAGCACCGACGCCTGGTCGCCGACATGGATGCGCGGCAGCTTGTTTTCCTCGAAATAGCCTTCGACATAGAACGAGTCCCGGTCGACCAGCGCCATGACGGCATGCCCGGCGGTGACGTAGGCGCCGCCTTGCAGATCCAGGTTGGTGACGTAGCCGTTGACGGGGGACACCACCGTGCTGCGGGTCAGGTTCAACCGGGCCAGGTCGAGATTGGCCTGCGCCTGCGCCAGCGCGGCGCGCAGTTGCTCGGCGCGCGACTGGGCCTGTTCGCGGCTTTCCTGGGCGACCAGTTCGCCCAGTTCGCCGTTGCGGCGGATCTCGCGCGTGGCCTGGGCCAGGGCGGCGCGCTGCGATTGCACGGCGGCCTGGGCCTGGCGCACGGCCAGTTCGTAGCGGGCCTTGTCGATCTCGAACAGCACCTGCCCGGCGCGGACGGCCTGGTTGTCGCGCACCAGCACCCTGGTGACGGGGCCGGTGACATCGGGGGCGACCTGGACGACATAGGCCTTCACGCGGCCGTCGCGCGTCCAGGGACGGACCTCGTAGCGCTGCCAAAGGGTCCAGCCGGCGCCGATGGCGATGGCCAGGACCAGCAGGGTCAATGCGAACCGACCCAGCGCCGGCAATGAAATCTTGGGTATCACGTCAGAACTCGCGGGTAAAGAAAAACGACAGGCAGGCCAGGACTATGACGAACAGGCAGGCGTCGAACAGCGGGGGATGCCAGACCAGGCGGTAGAGGCCGAGGCGGGCCAGTCCGTGCCCAAGCAGCCTGGACACGACGATGGCCGCGAAGGCCAGCAACAACAGGGCTGGCACGTACAGGCCATAGACGTTGATTTCAGCGAACATGGTCGGACTCCGGCAGGGAAGGCGCCGGCTGGTAGTCGTCGGCATCGGGGTACAGGTCGCGGCGTATGCCGCACAGCGCGGCCACCGCGTCGGGCTGCGCGTTCGATGCCGGCAGCGCGCACACCGCGCGCAGCAGGTCGTCGATCCGCGCGAGCAAGTCGGGGGCGGGGCGCTGGGTGGGCACGCGCCGGCTGGCGAAGAACGAGGACAGCGCGGCCAGCAGCGGCCGCACGCGCACGTGGCTGCGGTCCAGCTCGGGCTGCAGGCGCAGCAATTGCGTCATGTTCAGGCCCACGCGCAGGTCCGCCAGTACGTCGGCGCCTTGCAGGTCGGCGTTGGCGCGGGCAGCCGCCATGCGGGGCGCAAGCAGCGCGAGGCGGTCCAGCATGCGGGCCGAGATCTCGGTTACGACGATGTTGCGGGCCGAGTCGGCGCGTCCCAGTTCGGCCAGTTCCCGCCAGTTCGCGCGCAACAGCCTGAGCGCGCTGTAGTCGGCGCTGATGGTGCGGAACAGCCGCGTGCAGACGGCGGCGGCCACGATGCCCGCCACCTGCGCCAGCATGCTGTTGGCGAAGGAGACGAGATCGGCGGTCTGGGTGTCGTGCATGGCCAGCGCCGAGGTCACGCCGAACAGGAAGGCCATCGCCCGGCCGGTGGTGGGCGGCCGGGCGATAAGTACACCCAGCAGGAGGAACAGCGGCGCGGTGGTCAGCACCAGCATCTCGAAACTGTGCACGGCCGGCAGCACGACCAGCAGGTAGAAGGCCGAGCACGGGATGGACAGCAGCGTGAACTTCAGGAACACCCGTATGGCCGGCACGGGGTTGTCCATGGTGGCGAACAGGCAGCAGAAGATGGCCGCCATCAGCGCCGCGCCCGAACCGGCCTGCCACGCGGTGGCGATCCAGAACAGGCAGCAGGCCAGGATGGCGACCGTGGCCGCGAAGGCCGACAGCAGGGCCAGCCCGCGGTCGGTGTGCAGCACGCGCGGTGAACTGGGCTGCTCGCGGACGGACTCGGAACGGGCGTCGTGCAGGCCCGCCTCGATGTGCGTGCGCAGCGCGCTGGAGTCGGCGTAGGCATGGATCAGTGCCTTCAGGCGCGAGCCCAGGCTGAGCTCGACCATCTCGCGCCACCCCATGTCCCGCGAGACCGCGGGATGGCTGGCGTCGATGGCCCGCACCAGCCCGGCCAGCCGGGCAGGGTCACGCGGTCCGGGATCGCCGGTCCATGCGGCCACATCGCGCATCACGGCTTCCCAGCGGCGGGCCAGGCCGGCGGGCATCGACCGCAGCACCGCCAGGCGGTCCTCGATGGCGGACAGCAACGGCATCATCAGCGAGATGCGGTCCTGCACGGCGTGGATGGCGTTGGTGGTCCAGCGCAGGTGCGAGGTATCGAAGGGCAGGTGGGTCGCCATCAGCCGCAGGTCGGTGACGTCGGCGGCGAGCTTGCGCCGATCCAGCTGGCCGACGTCGGACTTGCCGCCCAGCGTGTCGGCGATCCAGCGCTGGGCATCGTCGTAGGCCCGCTGCACGCGCGCGACGAGAACCGGGCCGATGCCCTGCGGCATCACCAGGCTGTGGATCAGCGTGGCGCAGGTGATGCCCAGCAGGATCTCTTCGACGCGCGCCAGCGAGGTGTCGAAGATCTGCTCGGGCTGTGTGACGGCGGGAAAGCCGATCAGCGCGGCGGTGTAGCCCGCCAGCATGAAGAGATAGGACCGGGGCGTGCGATCCAGCAGCGAGATGTACAGGCACAGCCCTACCCACAACGCGAAGGCGAGCGAAAGCAGCTCCGGCGCGTTGGCCAGGAGCGGCACGGCGGCCAGGGCCATGGCCGACCCCAGCGTGGTGCCGGTGACGCGGTAGACCGCCTTCGAGCGAACCGCGCCGGCCAGCGGGCTGCTGACCACGTAGGCGGTGGTCATGGCCCAGAACGGACGCGGCAGGCCCATGCGCATCGCAAGATAGAGGGCGAGCACCGCGGCTGCATAGCTCTTGAGCGAGAACAGCGCCTCGGAAAGGGTGGGGGGCTTCATGAGGACGACGCGGGCCCGGATTCCCGGGCGAGTTGTTCGATCGCGGCCTGCAGGCCTTCGAGCGTGCGCAGGCAGGCTTCGATGTCGTCCTGGCTGCTGCCTGCGAACAGGGCGCGGCGAAAGGGGATGAGGGCGGCTTCGACCCGGTCGGCGCATTGCCGGCCGGAGGCCGTGAGATACAGGGACTTGGCGCGGCGGTCGGAGGCGTCTTCGCGGCGTTCGACCAGGCCCAGCTCGATCACGCGGTCGATGACGCGCACCACCGACGAGGGCTCGATGCCCAGCGCGTCGGCGACAGCCCCGGGGCGGGCGCCGTCGCCCAGGCGGCCGATCATGACCACCGGCCAGGCGGTGGCCTGGGACAGGCCGAAATCGGCGGTCAACGTGTCGGCCGCCGATTTGTAGGCGCGAGCCGTGCGGCCCAGGGCCATGGTCAGGGTGGCGAGTTGCTTGTCAATTTTGTCCATGAAAAATATTAGCATGCAAACTATTTGTTTGTGAAGTATTTGCCGATTCGACAAAAATTCGACAAGGCTTCGACGTTTCTTCGATGGCGCGCCCGATAACGTGGCGGCATTGCTTCATGGGAGCGCCAGTTTGTCTTCCGCACTACACGGGCATCGCTCGGGGACGTTCATTTGGGGCCTGGTCGCGGCCGGGCAGAACCGCGGCTGGGGGCTCCGGGGCAGTACGCGGCTGGCGCTCGCCATCGCCGCCGGGTTGGTGCTTTTCTACAACATCGCGGTCTGGCGCGAGATCGTGCGCATCGTTCCCTGGAACGGGGCGGGCTCGGTCGTCTTCTATCTATCGTTCGCCATCCTGATGTGGTCGGCGTTCGGGCTGCTGCTGACGCTGTGTTCGTTCAAGACGGTGTTCAAGCCGCTGTTGACGCTGCTGCTGCCGGTGTCTGCCCTGGCGGCGTACTTCATGGGCACCTACGGTGTCGCAATCGACAACGTGATGGTGCAGAACCTGGCCGAGACCGACGTACGCGAGGCCGGCGCATTGCTGAGCCCGGGGCTGCTGGGCTACCTGCTGGTGCTGGGGGTGCTGCCCGTGGCGGGCCTGTGGCGCCTGCGGGTGGAGTACGCGGCTGGCGTGCGGGGCGTGATGGCTCGCCTGCTGGTGGCCTCGGCCTGCCTGGTGACCGGCCTGGCGATGCTGGGCGGTTTCTATTCCGTGTACGCGCCGTTGTTCCGCGAACACCGGCAGGTGACGCAGAAGATCAATCCGACGAGCTACCTGTACGCGCTGGGCAAGTATGCGCGGCAGCGCTGGGGGGCCAAGGAGGCCGCCCTGGTCGTGGCGCCCATCGGCCTGGATGCCGTCCGCTCGGCCGCGGCCGCGGCGCGGCCCCGCAAGTCCCTGGTGGTATTCGTGGTGGGCGAGACGGCGCGCGCGGACCACTTCGGGCTGAACGGCTATGCGCGCGATACGACGCCGGAACTGTCGCGCCTGGGGGTGCTCAATTTCTCCAACGTCGCCTCGTGCGGCACGTCCACGGCGGTATCGGTCCCGTGCATGTTCTCGGACCTGGGCCGGGCGGATTATTCGGACCGCGCCGCCAAGACGCGCGAGGGCTTGCTGGACGTGCTCCAGCGGGCGGGCGTGGCGGTCTACTGGCGCGAGAACAACAGCGATTGCAAGGGCACCTGCCTGCGCGTGCCCAACGACAGCATCATGGGCAACCCGCGCCTTCCCCACTGCGACGCCGAGGGGTGCCGCGACGAGGCGCTGCTGGAAGGCCTGTCCGCCTACATGGACGAGCATCCGGGCGACGCCTTCATCGTGCTGCACACCATGGGCAGCCACGGCCCCGCCTACTACCGGCGCTACCCGCCGGAATTCGAGCGATTCAAGCCCGTCTGCCGCACCAACCAACTGGGCGACTGCCCGCACGAGGCGCTGGTCAACGGCTACGACAATTCCATTCTCTACACCGACTACTTCCTGGCGCAGGTCGTCGGCCTGCTGCAGAAGCAGGCCGCCACGCGGGATACGGCCATGGTCTACGTATCCGACCATGGCGAGTCGCTGGGCGAGAACGGTCTCTACCTGCACGCCGCGCCGTATGCGATCGCGCCGCGGGCCCAGACCCACGTGCCCATGGTGATGTGGATGTCGCCCGGCGCGGCGCGCGACTGGGGCGTGGACACCGCCTGCCTGGCCGCCCGTCGCGACGCGCCCTACAGCCACGACAACCTGTTCCATTCCGTCCTGGGAATGTTCGAGGTAAGGACGAGCGTGTACAGGCAGCAGCTGGACATGCTCGCGCCGTGCCGTGCGGCGCTCGAGGCCCGGGCGGGAAAGGGCCGCGCCCGGGGCTAGCGCCTGTCCACGCTAAAAAGAGGCTCGCCAGGCCCTGGGGCCTCAGAAGACGCTTTCGGCCAGGTTGTGCTGTTCGATGACCGACCGGACCGTGTGGCCGCTGGGCTGGCAGGCGAACTCGCATTCCTGCGGCATGTCGTTCGCGTGGCATTCGCCGCCCAGCAGCGGACACCGGCCGAACAGTTCGCTTACCCAGTCCACGAATGCCCGCACCTTGGGCGACAGGTGCCGGTTGTGCAGGTAGACCACCGAGATCGGCATGGGCGAAGGCTTCCAGTCGGTCAGCACCTCGCGCAGCAGGCCGGACTCCAGATGGGGGCGCACCATGTACCGGGCCGGCTGGATCAGGCCGAAGCCTTGCAGGCCGCAGGCCACGTATGCGTCCGAGTCGTTGACCGAGACGATGCCCTTGACCTTGACCTCGGTAGCCACGCCGTCCACGACGAAGTCCCAGTCGATGGTGCGGCCGGTGCGGGCGGAGAAATAATGGACGGCGTGATGGCGCTCGAGGTCCTTGAGCGTGCGTGGCTCGCCATAGGCCTCCAGGTAGGAGGGCGCCGCGCAGGTCAGGCTTTCGAAGGTGCCGATGCGCCGGGCCACCATGGAAGAGTCCTGCAATTCGCCGACGCGGATGGCGCAGTCCACGGCTTCCTGGACCAGGTCGACCGGACGGTCGCTCATGCCTATCACCAGCTCGATGTCCGGATAGCGCTCATGGAATTCGCACAGCGACGGAATCAGGATGGAACGGCCGATCGAGGCCGGCGTGTCGATGCGCAGCCGGCCGCGCGGCCGGCGCGCGACGTCGCGGAAGGAAGTCTCGGCTTCCTCCAGGTCCGCCAGCAGCCGCACGCAGCGCTCGTAGTAAGAGGCGCCGTCGGGCGTGAGACTGATCTTGCGGGTGGTACGGTTCAGCAGCCGGACCTGCAACGCACGTTCGAGATTACGGATGGTGGTGCTGACGGTGGCGCGCGGCAGTCCGAGGTTGTCGGCCGCCAGGGTGAAGCTGTTGGCTTCCACCACGCGTGTGAACACCTGCATGGCCTGGAATTTGTCCACGAGAGGCTCCTGCCGCCTGATGGGCGGCAATTGTTCGTTCTGGATGAATAGTGTTTGTAAAAACGCAGGATTTATCGGAAACACGATAACACTCAGAATCGGGCATCGCTGTATTCACCCATACGAGCCCGAGGTTTTTCATGTTTCGTTTTCGCAAACGCGCGCTGGCGGTCACGCTGGGCGTTGCCGTGCTTGGCGTTGCCGGGGGCATCGCCGTGCAGAGGATGCCGGCCCTGGCCGGCCAGGAAGAAGCCCCCGCCGCGCCGGCCCCGGCGGCTGCCGTGGACGTGGCCGAGGTCGTCAGCCGCACCATCACGGACTGGCGCGGCTATTCAGGCCGGCTGGAGGCGGTCGACCGCGTCGAGATCCGGCCCCTGGTGTCCGGAACGCTGACCGCGGTGCACTTCCAGGACGGCGCCCTGGTCAGGAAAGGCGACGTGCTGTTCACCATCGATCCGCGTCCCTATGCGGCCGAGGTCGCCCGGGTCCAGGGCCAGCTTGCCGCGGCCGAGGCCCGCGACGCCTACGCGGCCTCCGAACTGGCGCGCGGCCAGCGGTTGTTGTCGGACAACGCGATCGCCAAACGCGATTTCGAGGAGAAGCAGAACGCCGCGCGCGAGGCGGCCGCGAACCTGCAGGCCGCCCGGGCCGCCCTGGAGGCGGCTCGCCTGAACCTGGAATACACGCGCATCACGGCGCCGGTCACCGGCCGCATCTCGCGCGCGCAGGTGACGGTGGGCAACGTGGTCGCCGCCGGCGCGGCGTCGGCTCCGCTGACCACGCTGGTTTCGACGGCGCGCATGTACGCGGCCTTCGACGTGGACGAGCCTACCTACCTGAAGATGGCGCAGGCCAGCCGCGCCGGCTCGGGCGCCATCCCGGTCTACCTGGGCCTGGCCAACGAGGAGGGCCATCCCCGCAAGGGCACGGTCAGCTTCATCGACAACCGCCTGGACGTGGCTTCGGGCACCATCCGTGTGCGCGCGGTGTTCGATAACCCGGACGGACAACTGATCCCGGGGCTGTATGCGCGCGTGCAACTGGGGGGCGGCAAGCCGCGCGACGCGCTGCTGATCGACGAGCGCGCAGTGGGCACCGACCAGGACAAGCGTTTCGTGCTGGTGCTGGACGAGGGCAATCGCGCCCGCTATCGCGAGGTGCGGCTGGGTAGCGCCAGCGGCGGCCTGCGAGTGGTCGACGCCGGCCTGAAGGCGGGCGAGCGCATCGTGGTGAACGGTTTGCAACGCGTGCGGCCGGGCGAGCCCGTGACGCCGCGCGAAGTGCCCATGGCGGGGCAGCCGGGCCGGTTCGCGGGCGATGGTCCGCCGGCCGACGGCGGACCGTCCGGCACGCCTGCCGCGCGCCAGCCCAAGCAGGTCTGAGGCGGCCGGACACGATCATGAATATTTCCAAGTTCTTCATCGACCGGCCCATCTTCGCGGGCGTGCTGTCGGTCCTGATCCTGCTGGCGGGTGCGCTGGCGATGTTCCAGTTGCCCATCTCGGAGTATCCGGAAGTCGTCCCGCCCTCGGTCGTGGTGCGCGCGCAGTATCCCGGCGCCAACCCCAAGGTGATCGCCGAGACGGTGGCTTCGCCGCTGGAGGAATCCATCAACGGCGTCGAGGACATGCTGTACATGCAGTCCCAGGCCAACAGCGACGGCAACCTGGCCGTTACCGTCACCTTCCGCCTGGGCATGAACCCGGACAAGGCGCAGCAACTGGTGCAGAACCGGGTGTCGCAAGCCTTGCCGCGCCTGCCCGAGGACGTGCAGCGGCTGGGCGTCACGACCATCAAGAGTTCGCCCACGCTGACGATGGTGACCCACCTGATCTCGCCGGATGACCGCTACGACATCACCTACCTGCGCAACTACGCGCTGATCAACGTCAAGGACCGCCTGGCGCGCATACCGGGCGTGGGCGAGGTGCAGCTGTGGGGCGCCGGCAACTACTCGATGCGCGTCTGGCTGGATCCGCAGAAGGTCGCGCAGCGCGGGCTGACGGCCTCGGACGTGGTGGCGGCGATACGCGAGCAGAACGTGCAGGTCGCGGCCGGCGTGATCGGCGCCTCGCCCAGCGCGTCCGACGTGTCGCTGCAATTGTCGGTGAACACGCAAGGCCGCCTGCAGACCGAATCGGATTTCGCCAACATCGTGCTCAAGACCTCGCCCGACGGTGGCGTGACGCGCCTGTCGGACGTGGCGCGCATCGAACTGGCGGCGGCCGAGTACGGCCTGCGTTCGCTGCTGGACAACAAGCCGGCGGTGGCGCTGGCCATCATGCAGTCGCCGGGCGCCAACGCGCTGGCGGTGTCGGACCAGGTGAGGGCGGCCATGAAGGACATGGCCAAGGACTTCCCGCCCTCGGTGGACTATCGCATCGTCTACGACCCGACGCAGTTCGTGCGCGCCAGCATCAAGGCGGTGGTGGTCACGCTGCTGGAGGCGGTGGCGCTGGTCGTGCTGGTGGTGATCGTGTTCCTGCAGACCTGGCGGGCCTCCATCATTCCGCTGCTGGCGGTGCCGGTCTCCATCATCGGGACGTTCTCGCTGATGCTGGGCTTCGGCTATTCGATCAACGCGCTGTCGCTGTTCGGCATGGTGCTGGCGATAGGCATCGTGGTGGACGACGCCATCGTGGTGGTGGAGAACGTCGAGCGCAACATCGCGGCCGGGCTGACGCCGCGCGAGGCCACGTACCGCGCCATGCGAGAGGTCAGCGGTCCCATCATCGCCATCGCGCTGACGCTGGTCGCGGTATTCGTGCCGCTGGCTTTCATGACCGGGCTGAGCGGGCAGTTCTACAAGCAGTTCGCGATGACCATCGCCATCTCGACGGTGATCTCGGCCTTCAACTCGCTTACGCTGTCGCCGGCGCTGGCGGCCCTGCTGCTGAAGTCGCACGACGCCCGGCCCGATGGCCTGACGCGCGTGATGAACCGCCTGTTCGGCGGCTTCTTTCGCCGCTTCAACGACATGTTCGGCCGGGCGTCCGATCGCTACGGCGCCGGGGTCACGGGCGTCATCTCGCGCAAGGCCATGGTCATGGGCGTGTACGGCGTGCTGCTGGCGCTGACGCTGGGCGTCTCGTCCATCGTGCCGGGGGGCTTCGTGCCCGCGCAGGACAAGCAATATCTGGTGGCCTTTGCGCAGTTGCCCAACGGCGCCTCGCTAGACCGCACCGAGGAAGTGATCCGGCGCATGTCCGACATCGCGCTCAAGCAACCCGGCGTGGAAAGCGCCATCGCGTTTCCCGGGCTGTCGATCAATGGCTTCACCAACAGCTCGAGCGCCGGCATCGTCTTCGTGTCCCTGAAGGACTTCCATGAGCGCAAGGGCAAGGAGGTCTCGGCCGAGGCGATCTCGAACGCACTGAACCAGCAGTTCTCGGCCATCAAGGAGTCGTTCATCGCGGTGTTCCCGCCGCCGCCCGTCATGGGACTGGGCACGCTGGGAGGATTCAAGCTGCAGATCGAGGACCGGGGCGCGCTGGGCTACGCCGAGCTGGACGCGGCGGCGCAGGCCTTCGTGGCGGCGGCGCAGAAGGCGCCGGAGCTCGGGCCGACGTTCAGCAGCTACCAGATCAACGTGCCGCAACTGGACGTGCAACTGGACCGGGTCAAGGCCAAGCAGCTGGGTGTCGCGGTCACGGATGTGTTCGACACCATGCAGATCTACCTGGGTTCGCTGTACGTGAACGACTTCAACCGTTTCGGGCGGGTGTACCAGGTTCGCGCGCAGGCCGATGCGCCGTTCCGTGCGCATCCGGACGACATCCTGGCGCTGAAGACCCGCAACGCCGCCGGCGAGATGGTGCCGCTGTCGTCGCTGGTGGACGTGCGTCCGACCTTCGGACCGGAAATGGTGGTGCGCTACAACGGCTATACCGCCGCCGACATCAACGGCGGGCCGGCCCCGGGCTATTCCTCGGACCAGGCCCAGGCCGCCGCCGAACGCATCGCCGAGCAGGTCCTGCCGCGCGGCATGAAGCTGGCGTGGACGGACCTGACCTACCAGCAGATCCTGGCGGGCAACGCCGGCATCTGGGTGTTCCCGATCAGCGTGCTGCTGGTGTTCCTGGTGCTGGCGGCCCTGTACGAGAGCCTGACGCTGCCGCTGGCGGTGATCCTGATCGTGCCGATGAGCATCCTGGCCGCGCTCACGGGCGTCTGGCTGACACGGGGCGACAACAACATCTTCACCCAGATCGGCCTGATGGTGCTGGTCGGCCTGGCCTCGAAGAACGCCATCCTGATCGTCGAGTTCGCGCGCGAACTGGAACTGCAGGGCAGGTCGGTGGTCGAGGCGGCCATCGAGGCCAGCCGCCTGCGGCTGCGCCCCATCCTGATGACGTCCATCGCGTTCATCATGGGCGTGGTGCCGCTGGTGACCTCCACCGGCGCCGGTTCCGAGATGCGGCATGCCATGGGCGTGGCGGTGTTCTTCGGCATGCTGGGCGTGACCCTGTTCGGTTTGTTCCTGACGCCGGTCTTCTATGTACTGCTGAGGCTGGCCAGCGGTGCGCGCAAGCTGCACTCGGCCGCGCAGCACGAGGCGCCCATCGTGGCGGCTCATCACGCGGGGCATTGATGTGAAAGAGAATCTGATGAAAAGCGGTTTGCGAAGCGCGGCATTGACGGCCTTGCTCGTGCTGGCGGGTTGCGCGGTGGCGCCGGCCTACGATCCCCCGCGGCCCGAGGTGCCGGCATCGTTCAAGGAAGCGGCCGGCGGGAACTGGAAGGCCGCCCAGCCGGCCGAGGCTGCCCATCGCGGACGCTGGTGGGCGGTGTTCGGCGACCCGGTACTGGACCGGTTGCAGGAGCGAGCGGCGGACGCGAACCAGGATCTCAAGGCCGCCGTGGCGCGCCTGGCGCAGGCCAGGGCGCGGCTGGGCGAGGCCCGGGCCGACCTGTACCCCCGCGTCGACGCGGGCGCGGGCCCCACGAGGCAGCGGCCGTCGCCGGCTTCAAGGGGCCTGCCCGCCGAGGCGAACACGTCGCCGTCGACGCTGTGGCGAGCCCAGGCTTCCGTGGCCTACGAAGTGGATCTGTTCGGCCGGGTGGCGGCCGGGGTCGAGGCGGCGTCGGCCCAGGCCGAACAGGGCGAGGCCCTGCTGCGTTCGGTGCAACTGGCCGTGCAGGCCGACGTCGCGCAGGCCTATTTCCTGGTGCGGGAACTGGATGCGGGCCAGGAACTGTACGGCGGCACCGTGGCGCTGCGCGAGCGTACGCTGGCGCTGATCCAGCGCCGCTACGACGAAGGGGACATCAGCGAACTGGACCTGGCGCGGGCCCGCACGGAACTCGCATCGGCGCGGTCCGAGGCCCTGGATATCGCCCGCCAGCGGGCGACGGCCGAACATGCGCTGGCGATCCTGCTGGGCGAGGCGCCGGCTTCCTTCAGCCTTCCCCCGAGTCCGCTGGCGAGGCTGGCCGTGTCCGTGCCGCCGGGCCTGCCATCCGATCTGCTGGAACGCCGGCCCGACATCGCCGCCGCCGAACGCGCCATGGCGGCCGCCAATGCCCGCGTCGGCGTCGCGCGCACGGCATTCTTCCCCAGGCTGGAGCTGACCGGCGCGCTAGGCTACGAGTCCGCGCAACTGGGCGACCTGTTCAACTGGTCCAGCCGCACGTTCCTGCTCGGCCCCCTGGTGGGCACGATGCTGACGCTGCCCATCTTCGACGGCGGGCGGCGCGAGGCGGGGCTGCAGGCGGCGCGGGCGGCCTACGAGGAAGAGGCCGCCCGTTACCGCCAGACGGTGCTGGCGGCCTTCAAAGAGGTGGAGGACAACCTGGCCAACCTGCGCATCCTGGCCGACCAGTACCGGGCGCAGGACGAAGCGGTGGCATCCGCCGCGCGCGCGGCCCGGCTGTCGCAGATCCAGTACCGCGAAGGCTCGGTGAGCTACCTGGACGTGATCGATGCCGATCGCAGCGTGCTCCAGCAGCGCCGTGTGGCCACCCGGCTGGACGGGGAACTGGCTCGCTCCACGGTCAACCTGATCCGCGCGCTGGGCGGCGGCTGGGAAGGGCAGGCGCCGGCGCCCGCGGCGGCGCTGTTGCTTCCACGCCAGCCTTCGTAACAAGCCGTGGCCGCGGCCCCGCAGTCTTGGGGGCTGCGGTCTTTGCTGTACGGAACGCTTACATAGTCAGGCGCCGCGCCCGTTGCGGACAGACATGCCGAGCCTACACTGGATCGACGCGCAGGTCCCGCGCGCCGGGGCCTTTCCGCGCGAAAGGAGTCAGGCATGAATACGAAATCCAAGCGTGGCGCCCTGGGACTGGCTGCGGTCGCCCTGGGCACCGTTCTGTTCACCTCGGCGCACGCCGCTTCCGCCGCCGACACCACCTACCAGGAGGAACTGGCTCGTTGCAACAGCGGCCAGTCGGGCCAGGACCGCGCGACATGCAGGCGGGAGGCCGGCGCTGCCTTGCAGGAAGCGCGGCGCGGCAATCTGCGCGGCGCCAGCGATTCGGCCTACGAGCAGAACCGCAACCAGCGCTGCAACGCCTTGCCGGAAGCCGACCGCGCGGCCTGCATGGCGCGGGTGGACGGAAGAGGGACGGTCAGCGGGAGCGTGGAAGGCGGAGGCGTGCTGCGGGAGTACCGGGAAGTGGTGACACCCGCGCCCGGCTCCCCGGCCATGCCCTCGGGCTCGCCCAGCCCGGCGATGCCAAGGCCCGACGGCCCGGGCATGCGCTGATACCCTCCCGAAGCATTTCCCCTTGATCCGCCGCGGAATTCCCCGGAAAGTGGCGCTTTCCGGGGGTCGCGGCGCGCCCCGTTATAAAATGCGCTGGCTTTACATCGATCTTTGGGGGGCCAGGTGCGCATCGCCATACTGGAAGACGATCCGGCACATGCCCGGATCATAGAAAAGACGCTGCTGCAGGCGGGGCACGACTGCCATCTGTTCGAGGACGGCAGGGCGATGTTGCGCGACCTCCATCGCCAGAGCTACGACATGTTCGTGCTGGATTGGCACGTGCCGCACATCGAAGGCCCCGAGATCCTGGGGTGGATCCGCCGCAACCTGCCGCCGCAGCTGCCGGTGCTGTTCGTCACCAGCCGCGACGAAGAGCAGGACGTGGTCGACGGGCTTCAGGCGGGTGCCGACGACTACATGGCCAAGCCCATCCGGCCCATCGAACTGCAGGCCCGGGTGGCCGCGCTGCTGCGCCGGGCCTATCCCGAGGCTTCGCGCCCGAGCCAGCCGGGCTTCGGAGTCTATACCTTCGACCTGCACCGCCGGGAAGCGCGGATCAAGGGCGAGCCGGTCGAACTCAAGCCCAAGGAATACGAGCTGGCGCTGTACCTGTTCCGCAACCTGGGGCGGCTGCTGACGCACGAGCACCTGCTCGAGGAGCTGTGGGGCACGAGCGCCATCGACACGCGCACCGTCACCACGCACATGTCGCAACTGCGACGCAAGCTCGACCTGCGGCCGCACAACGGCGTGCGGCTGGTGCCGGTCTACGGGCTGGGCTACCGCTTCGAGATACTGGCCGACCCGCCGGCAACGAACGAATCCAACGACGACCCTCTATGAAGAACCTACCCAGCATGGACGCCGGCATCCGGCTGTCCGCGTGGGCCATCGCCGCCGCTTGCGTGTTCGGCACGGCGCCGGCTCATGCCCAGCAGGCCGAGCCGGTGCGTCACCTGGTGCGCGACGGCGACACCTTGTATGACCTCGCCCAGGCCTACCTGGAAGACCCCGGCCAATGGCAGGCCCTGGCCCGCGAGAACGGCAATCCCAATCCGCTCAGGCTCAAGCCGGGTTCGGTCATCGTCGTGCCCGACGCGCTGCTGCGCAAGAAGCCCGGCGGCGCGCGCGTGGTCCACGTCTCGGGAGGCGTGCGCTATACGACGCGCAGCGGCTCGACCGGCGCGCTGGAACGCGACATGCGGCTGATCGACGGCGATCGCCTGAGCACCGATGCCGGCGGCTTTGCCACGCTGGAGATGGCGGACGGCTCGGTGGTGCGCGTGGCGGGCGACTCCGAACTGCGCCTGGAACGCCTGAAGTACAGCCTGACGAAGAAGCGCGCCGACACCTCGCTGGTGCTGGACAAGGGCCGTGTCGAATCGCGCGTCTCACCGCAGCGGCCCACGGGCAGCCGTTTCCAGGTCGACACGCCGCTGATGGCCGCCGGCGTGCGAGGTACCGAGTTCGGCGTCTCGATGCGCGAGGGCAGCTCGGCCACCAGCGACGTGCTGGAGGGAGAAGTCGAACTGCGCGTGGCGCGTTCGGGTTCGACCACGCGGGTCGCGGCGGGCCTGGGGGGCGCGGTCGCCACCGATGCGCCGACCGCCACGCTGTCGCCGTTGCTGGCGGCGCCGGACCTGTCCGGCGTCCAGGCATTGCAGCAGCGACTCATCATCGATCTGGCGTTTCCCGCGCTGGCCGGCGCGGCCTCGTACCGCGCCTTCATCTGGCCCGCCCATGCCGCCGAACAGGTGGTCAGCAACCTCGTGACCGCCACGCCGCGCGTGCGCTTCGCCGGCCTCGACGACGGCGACTACGTGGTGCGGATCAATGGCGTCGACGCGCAGGGCATCGAGGGCCGCCCGGTCACCTGGCCGATCAAGCTCAAGGCCCGGCCCGAGCCGCCGGTCACCATCGCGCCGCCCGACGGTGGCGTGGTCGAGCAGACCGAGGCCGTGCTCCGCTGGACGGGCGCGGACGGCACCATCGGCTACCGCCTGCAGGTGTCGCGCGACCAGGCCTTCGCCAACCCCTTCGTCGACGAAAGCATGCTGTCCACGGATTCCCACGCCGTGCGCGGGCTGGCCTCGGGCAACTACTTCTGGCGCGTGGGCAGTGTCGTCCAGGGCAAGGACGGCAGACCCGATGCCGGACCCTACAGCGATCCGCGCCGCTTCATGGTGCGCCTGCCCGTGGGCGGCAAGCTCGGCATGAGCCAGCAGGGCGACGAAGTCGTGCTGACCTGGGACGGCGAGGAAGGGCAGAACTACCTCGTCCAGGTCGCGCGCGACGCCGGCTTTGCCGGCATCGCCGCCGAGCGCCGCATCACGGAGCGCAAATGGGCGCTCGAGTCCTTGCCCGCCGGCGAGTATTTCGTCCGCATCCAGGCGACGGACAGCGACGGCTATGTGCGCGATTTCACGCGTCCGCAGCGCTTCCGCGTCAATCGCACGGTCCGCAGCGGGGACGGTGCGTTGCGATCGGGTGACGGCCAGGAAATCCAGCTTCCCTAGGGCCTGTTCACGCGCATGGACCGCCAGGCCGCATCCGCCACGCTGCGCCCGGGGCCCGGGCGGCCCCGGGCCCCGGTCCGCGGCATCGCGGTCGTCGCGGGCTTGCTGCTGGCTGCCTTGCTGGCCTGGCAGAACGGCCTGGGCCGTCTGGACGCGGCCCTGTACGACTTCCTCAGCCGGCTGGATCCCGCCGTGCCGAGCCAGGACATCGTGGTGGTGGCCATCGACGAGGCCAGCCTGGCGAAGGTGGGCCGCTGGCCGTGGAGCCGCGACCAGCAGATCGACCTGATCGAGCGCATCGCCCAACAGTCGCCGGCCGCGCTGGGCCTGGACCTGCTGCTGTCCGAGCCGTCGGCCGATCCGTCGGTGGACCTGCGCATGGCCGAAGCCATCCGCCGCAGCGGCAACGTCGTGCTTCCGGTCTTCACCGCCAACACGGGCGGCAGGGTGCAGGCCATGCTGCCGGTGCCGCCGCTTGCCGCCGCGGCCCGGTCACTGGGGCATGTCTCGGTCGAACCGGACGCCGACGGCGTGGTGCGCAGCGTCTTCCTGCGCGAAGGCACCCGGGACCGCCAGTGGAACCACTTCGCGCTGGCGCTGCTGCAGATCGCCGGCAGGGCCGTCGCCCGGCCGCTGCCGGGGAACCGGGCGCCGGCTGGCCCGGAGACGGCACCGGAGGCATGGTGGCGGGATTTCTGGATACATATCGACTATGCCGGGCCGGCCGGAACCTATCGCACTGTTTCCGCCGCCCAGGTGCTGGCGGGCGAGCTGCCCGACGGCGCGCTGGACGGACGCATCGTGCTGGTCGGATCCACCGCGGCGGGCCTGGGGGACGTCTATCCCACGCCCTTGTCGGCGCGCCACAGCTTCACCCCGGGGGTGGAGATTTCCGCCAACGTGATCGACAACCTGATGTCGGGAACGGCGCGCCGCGTCATCGCCCCGTGGGCGGGGGCGCTGCTGACGGTACTGCTGGTGGCGGCGATGCTGCCGGCGCTTTGGCTGTTCGCGCAGGGCTGGGCGCTGGCGGCATCGGTGGCGGGGATAGGCGTGGCGGCGGCAGCGAGCGGCGCCATGCTGCTGGCCGAGGGCGTCTGGTGGCCGCCCGGCGCGGCGGTGCTGGCCATCGCGGCTTTCTACCTGGGATGGAACTGGCGGCGCCTGGAACGCGCGGCCGGTTATCTGGTGGACGAACTGGGCCGGTTGAAGCGCCATGGCGCGGTGCTGCCGCAGGATGCGGCCGCGCCGGCCGGCGACCTCATCGACCGGCGGATCCACGACCTGGCCCGCGCCACGGGGCGCTTGCTGGACGTGCAGGCCTTCATGTCGTCCGTGATAGAAAGCCTGCCCGAGGCGGCGCTGGCGGTGGGCGAGGACGGCCGCGTCCTGCTTGCCAATCGCGAAGCCGTGCGGCAGTTCGGCGCGGCCGCCGCCAAGGGCGAGGAGATGGCCCGCCTGCTGGCGGATTTCACGCTGGTGGGCGGCGGCCCGCTCAGCTGGCCCGCGGCGGTGGCGCCGGGACATTTCGCCGAATGCCGCGATGCCGCCGGGCGGGCCTTCCTGTTCGAGTATGCGCGGTGCGCGGGAGAAGAGGGCGGCGAGACCGCCTGGATCGCCACGCTGGTCGACATTAATCCGCTGCGCGAGGCAGAGCGCAAGCGCGACCAGGCCCTGCGCTTCCTGTCGCACGACATCCGGTCGCCGCAGGGGGCCATCCTGGCCCTGCTGGACCTGCATCGCAGCGACCCCGGCGAACTTCCGCAGGACGAACTCCTGGACCGCATCCGGCGCTACGTGCTGCGCACGCAGGCCCTGGCGGAATCGTTCGTCGAGCTGGCACGGCTGGCGACGGCGCCGGTCCGCGACGACGTATTCGAGGGTACGGACGTGGTCCTGGACGCCGCCGACGAATGCTGGAGCCTGGCCCAGGCCAAGCACATCGAACTCGATGCCGACGTGCCGGACGACGGCGCGCCGCTGCGCGGCGACCGTGCGCAACTGACGCGCGCCCTGATCAACCTGATCGGCAACGCGATCAAGTACAGCCCGCCGCATACGCGGGTGGATTGCCGCATGGTGCGCCGGGAAGACCTGTGGTGCATCGCGGTGCGGGACCAGGGACGAGGCATCGCCGCCGAGGACCAGGCCCGCCTGTTCCAGGAGTTCTCGCGCGTGGGTGGCGCGGCGGACGGCGACGAACCGGGTTTCGGGCTGGGCCTGGCCTTCGTCAAGGCCGTAGTCGAGCGGCATGGCGGAAAGATAGAGTGCCAGAGCGCGCCGGGGCAGGGCAGCGAATTCCGGCTGTTCCTGCCTGCCACGGTAAACAACACTGAACCCCGGGCGAGTGGCCGCGGCGGACACGCGTAGACTGCAGGCTGTCTACGAAGTCAGTGGTACGAATGGCTGAACGATTATTGGTGATACTCATCCTGTGCGCGGCGATGGCTGCGCCGTTCGGCCTGATCTGGCTGAATGCGCGGCAGATCTGGACCGATCTGGTCGTCGTCTATCCGCCGCAGGCGGCGATATGCAAAGGGGCGCCCGGGTCGGAATGGTATGATGCCGTCCTGTCTTCCTGACCGCAGTCGTAAGCGTTAACGTCATCCAACGCGCTGAACGTCGCGCCAGCCCGCCGGGCCCGTGTGCGCCGCTTATCGACGTCCGATGATGAACAACGCCTCTCCTTCCGTCTCCTCTCCTTCCTCCCACGAATCCGCGCTGCGCCTGCTGCCGCTGGTCGCCATCGTCTTTTCCGGCTTCCTGGCCGTCGGCCTGCCGCTTCCAGCGCTGCCGCTCTACGTGAACGGCGTGCTCGACTTCAGCCCGCTGGTCGTGGGCTGGATCATCGGCCTGCAGCCGTTGACCACGATCCTGACCCGCAAGTTCGCCGGTACCTACGTCGACAGGCACGGGCCGCGCCAGTCGGTGATGATGGGATTGCCCATGGCCGCCATGGCGGGGCTGCTCTACGTGGCCTCGGCGCTGATTCCCCATCCGTCGCTTGCGCTTGCGGTGCTGGTCGTCGGCCGCGTGTTGATGGGGCCGGCCGAAAGCCTGTTCCTGACCGGCACCATGACCTGGGGCATCGGCCGGGTGGGGCCGCAGCGCACCGGCATCGTGATGTCCTGGCAGGGTATTGCGATGTTCGCGGCGCTCGGCCTGGGCGCGCCGCTGGGCGTCTGGGTCATGCAGCAGGTCGACTTCCTGGCCGTCGGGCTGGCCACCGTCGCCTTCCCGCTGCTGGGCCTGGCGATCGCCTGGCGCGTGCCGCCGGTGCCCGTGGTCGGCGGGGCCAGGAAGCAGGTGCCGTTCCTGCGCGTGATCGGCATGATCTGGCGGCAGGGCGGCGCGCTGTCGCTCGCCTCGGCGCCCTTCGCGGTGCTGACCGCCTTCGTGGTGCTGTACTTCGCAAGCCGTGGCTGGGATGGCGCCGGCCTGGCCCTGACGGGATTCGCCGCGGGCTACATCCTGGTCCGGCTGTTCTTCGGCAGGCTGCCCGACCAGCTGGGCGGACGCAAGGTCGCGGCCATCTCGCTGGTGATCGAGGCCCTGGGCCAGTTCCTGTTGTGGATGGCGCCCAGCCCCGGTTTCGCGCTGGCAGGCGCCACCTTGACGGGCGTGGGATTTTCGCTGGTGTTCCCGGCCATGGGCGTGGAGGCCATGCGCCGCGTGCCGCCCGAGAGCCGGGGCGTGGCCGTGGGCGGATTCCTGGCCTTCGTGGACATCACCTCGGGCGTGACCGGGCCGCTGGCGGGCCTGCTGATCGGTGCCTACGGCTATCGCGCGGCCTTCCTGGCCGGCCTGGCCGCCTGCGCCATCTCCTTCGCCGTCATCGTGTTCGGCATGGGCAGGGAACCGCAGCGGGGCGCCTGAGCCTGGCGCCCCGGCATGCCGGTCACTCCAGCACGCGCGATACTTCGTAGATGGCTGTCGTTCCGCTGACCTCGTTGCCGACGATCAGCAGCGGCTGGCCCGTGGGCGACTTCGCCGCGGGTACGAACTTCAGGCCTTCGGGACCGAGGTCGCCCATCTTGGCAAGGTTCTCGTTCGAAGGCTCGTCCGTCCAATTGGCGCGGGTGTTGAAGTAATCCATGAACACCGGCGCCTTGGGATCGGTGATGTCGTAGACCATCACGCCGCCCATGCGCTCCAGGCCGATGAAGGCGAAGGTCTTGTCGCCCATGACGCCGATTTCCACGCCTTCGGGTTCGGGGCCCTTGGCGTCGCTGCGGCTGTCGAAAGTGGCTTTCTCGTCATGGCCGGTGTTGAAGTAGGTGGCGCAGGGTACGTCGCGGTCGGGGCCGAGCTTGCACGAGTCGCTGGCCAGCATGCGCTCGAACTGCGCGCCCGAATCCCACACCAGCTTGCCGTCCTGGTCCCAGATGGAGAACGAACGGCCGCCGTAGGCGTACAGGTGGTCGTACATGATGCGATCGCCGGTCGGGTCCTCGATGCCCTGGGCGTTGAACTTGACCGGCTTGCCACTGGCGTCCTGGCGATAACCCATGGTCCACGAGATCTGCAGGCGGCCCAGGACATCGTCGTCGCGGCAGGCCCCCGGCTTGCCGGCCGTGGCGCCGCAGTAGGCGAAGGTCTCGGGGTTCAGCAGGGCGCCGGCGGCCAGCGCGTCCAGCTGCGGGGGCAGGTCATCGCCACGGCGGCGGGCGAAGCCGCTGGCATGGACCAGATGCTTGACGCGGAATTCCTCGACGAAGCCCTTGCCGGCGTCGCCAGCCCAGTAAGCATCATCGTCCTCGCCCCAGGCCCGGGCGTCGCCTTCGTTGGCCGTCACGAGATAGGTCTTGCCGCCCGCGGTGTAGGAGGCGATGGCGTCGGGCAGGTACATGCCGCGCACGCCGGGAAAGGTGCGGATGTCCAGCTTGGCGGGCTCGTCGCTGGCGTCCAGCGCGTTGGCTTCCAGGCCATGGTCCTTGTAGCCCAGCGGCAGGATGTCGGTCACGGTGGCCGTGGCGATGTCGATGCGCGCCAGGGCGTTGTTCTCCTGCAGCGTGGCCCATGCCGTCTTGCCGTCGGCGGACACGGCGATGTATTCGGGTTCGAAATCCTGGGAGGCGCTGGCCTTGGGCCCGAAGATGCGCACGCCCTTGGCGCGCAGTTCGGCTTCCTTGCCGTTCCAGGCGGTGAAGCCGGCCACCCTGGCCGACGGCGCGGCGGGGTTGGAGACGTCGATGACGCTGATCGAACCCGCCGGGTCGACGTGGTAGTCGTCGCTGGGCTCGCCCTCGTTGGCGACCAGCAGGGTCTTGCCGTCGGGGGTGAAGGCCAGCATGTCGGGCAGGGCGCCCACGCCCACCTTGCCCAGCAGGGCCAGCGTGTCGGCCTTGTACAGCGCGGCGAAGCCCGGATCCGTCTTCTTCGCGGCCTGGATGGCGACGGCGACGATGCCGTCGTGGACGGCGACGCTGTTGATCTCGGCGCCGGTCGAGATGGTCGAGGCATCGATGGTGCCGATGTGCTTGGGGCTGGCGGGCGTGCTCAGATCCAGCACGTCGACCACGCCGTTGCGGGCGTTGACGACGAAGCCGCGCTTGCTGGCCGCGTCGAAGGCGGGGATTTCGGCGGCGCTGACGCCGAACTGGCCGGCGGAATAGCGACCCAGCATCTTCAGGCTGATGCTCTTGGGCGTCGGCTCGGCGGCGGGAGGCGGGGTCACGGGCGGCGTGGTGGGCGCCGCGTCGTCGCCGCCATCGCCCAGGCATGCCGCCAAGGGGATGGCGACCGCCAGGGCGCACAAGCTGCGGGCAAGGATCGTCATGCGCGAGGGCTGGGTGGCGAATGTCATCGTTCGGTGGGGTGGGTTGGACAAGCGCCGCATCATGACGGAGTAACATGACAGTCATATGTAAGGATCCCCGGCCGAGCCCGGAACCGGCCGGAGCCGCCGCGCGCGGTAGAATGCGGCGGTTCATTCCTTCCCTCCCATGTCCGACTCTCCCGATGTCATCCTGATGCGGCGCGCGCTGGCGCTGGCCGAGCAAGCCTGGCGCGACGGCGAGGTGCCGGTCGGTGCCGTGGTCTGCGACGCCTCGGGCCGCATCCTGGGCGAGGGCGCCAACCGGCCGGTCGGCAGCCACGACCCCACCGCCCACGCCGAGATCCAGGCGCTGCGCGCGGCCTGCCTGGCGGCCGGCAACTACCGCCTGCCCGGCGCCACGCTATACGTCACCCTCGAACCCTGCGCCATGTGCATGGGCGCCATGCTGCACGCGCGGCTGGCGCGCGTGGTGTACGGCGCGCCCGACCCCAAGACCGGAGCCTGCGGCGGCGTGCTGGACCTGCCGTCCATCGCCGTGCTGAACCACCAGACCCGGGTCGAGGGCGGCGTGCTCGCCACCGAATGCGGCGAGCTGCTCCGCGCTTTCTTCCGCCAGAAACGCGAGGCCGCCCGCGGCGGCCCGCCACTTCCTTCCGAGTCCGCATGAACCGACGCCGTTCTTCTCCCGCCGACGCCCACCACGACCACGACGCGCATCATGGCCACCCGCATGACGAGGCCGGCGGCCACCATCATGGCCATGACCACGCCCATGGGCCCGGTCCGGGCTTCCCGTCCCTGGGAAGCCGGCCCGGCATCTACCTCGTCTCGCCCTCGGGCGCGGTGCCCGATCCCGAGGTCATCGCGCGCGCGCGGGAGCACCTGAAGGCGCAGGGCTTCCATCCGGTGGCGGACCGGGGTGCCCTGGTGCGCCACGAGCGCTTCGCCGGCACGGACGACCAGCGGCTGGCCGCGCTGGCGCGGGCAATCACCCAGAAGCATCCCATCGTGATGGCGACCCGGGGCGGCTACGGCCTGTCGCGCCTGCTGCCGCGCATCGACTGGAAGGCCATGGCCGACAGCGGCAAGCGCTTCGTCGGACACAGCGACTTCACCTTCTTCCAGCTTGCGCTGCTGGCCAGCACGGGCGCGGTCAGTTATGCCGGCCCGATGGCAGCCTTCGACTTCGGCGGCAAACGCGTGGACGACCTGACCGCGGCGATGTTCGGCGAGACCCTGCGCGGCGAACTGGAAATCCTGAGCTTCGAATCGGAAGGCTCCGACCCGGTCGACTGCCGAGGCATCCTGTGGGGCGGCAACCTGGCGGTGCTGGTCTCGCTGCTGGGCACCCCGTATTTCCCGCGCACCCGGGGCATCCTGTTCCTGGAGGACGTCAACGAACACCCGTACCGGGTCGAACGCATGCTGGTGCAACTGGCCCAGGCCGGCGTGCTGGCCCGCCAGAAGGCCATCGTGCTGGGCAGTTTCACCGACTACAAGCTGACCCCGCACGACGCCGGCTACGACCTGGGCTCGGTCGTGCGGTGGCTGCGCCGCGAAGTGAGGATTCCGGTCGTGACCGGCCTGCCGTTCGGCCACGTGAAGACCAAGGCCACGCTCCCGGTCGGAGCGAAGATCGGCCTGGCGACCGAAGCCGGCATGGCCTACCTGGTCTTTCCGCACGGACATTGAAGTTTGCCAGGGCGCCGCGGATCCGGCTTGGCCGGTCCGCCAGTGCCGCCCTCTCGAGGGGCGCCCGTCAGGGCGTAGGGGGAGGGCCTTTTTTCTCGTCCACGGAGTAATAGCGCTCGTCATCCAGCGTATCGGTACGGAACCGCGCAGCGGTCGCGTCCCCGTCCGGCAACGGCACGTCCTTTCCCGCACGCCTATGCCGATACAGCGCCGCCCGCGCCAGCATCAGCGTCGTCGCCGGCACCGTCATCGTCAGGAACACCGCGATCAGCACCTCATGCAACGCCGGCCCTTCGTCCGTCATCGTGAAGTACAGCATCGAGGCCAGCACGATGAACACCATCCCCATCGTCGCTCCCAGCGTGGGCCCGTGCATGCGCTGATAGAAGCTGTGGAAGCGCCACAGCCCCAGGCAACCGACCAGCGTCAGCAGGCCGCCCGCCACCAGCAGCAGCGAAGTCAGGATCTCCGCCCACAGCGGCAAGGTCATCCCGTCCGTCATTCGATCACCTCGCCGCGCAGCAGGAACTTGGCCAGCGCCACCGAGCTGACGAAGCCCAGCAGCGCGATGGTGACGGCGGCCTCGAAATACTCGGTGCTGCCGGTGCGTATGCCCAGCACCAGCAGCATCAGCATCGCGCAGATGTACATGGTGTCCAGCGCCAGCACCCGGTCCTGCGCGGCCGGGCCCTTCAGCAGCCGCAGCGTGGCCAGCAGCATGGCGATGGCGATGCACAGCAGCGAGCACAGGCTGGCCCATTCGAGCATGCCATTCATTCGAAGATCTCCATCAGCGGTTGTTCGTAGCGGCTATGGATCGTATCGATCCAGTACTGCTCGTCGTTCAGGTCCAGCACGTGGATCAGCAGCCAGCTCTTGTCGTCGGCGAGCTCGATGCAGACGGTGCCCGGGATCGCGGTCAGGATCAGCGCCAGGGTGGTCAGGCCGTGCGGGTCCCGCAGGACCAGCGGCATCCGGATGAACCCGGAATTGTCGCGCCTGGACTTCGAGCCCAGGATGACCCGCGCGACGTCGAAATTGGACTTGATGCTGTCCAGGATGACGACGCCCAGCAGCTTCAGGGCCACGCCGGGCCGGCGCAAGGTGGCTCTGACGGGCCGCAGCGGCGCGGTCCACAGCGGCACGGCAATGGCCAGCAGGGTGCCCAGCAGGATGTGGCCGAGCGAGAGCGTCTGGTTGAGCAGCAGCCACATCGCCAGCAGGAACAGCGAGGTGAGCGGCCAGGGAACGATGCGTCTGATCATGGGTTGGCGCCTCCGGGGCCGGCCTGCCGGGCCGACATGATGCCGCGCACGTAGTCGCCGGGATGGTGCAGGGCACGGGCGGTGTCGGTGAAATAGCGCATCGCGGGCTGGGCCTGGACCATCAGCACGATGCCCAGCACCAGCATGGCGGCGATGGGAAAGACCTCGATCACGCGCAGCCGGGGCTGGGCGCGGCTGGAGGGGACCCAGAAGGCGCGTATGCCGATGCGGGTCAGCGACACCACGGTCGTCAGGCCCGAGACCACCAGCAGGCCCAGCAGCACCCAGGCCAGCACCGGTTCGGGATTGCCGACCTCGGGGGTGAGGCCGTCGGGGTTCAGGATGGTGGTCAGCAGCGCGAACTTGGCGACGAAGCCCGACAGCGGCGGCAGCCCGGACAGCACCAGGGCGCACGCGATGAAGCTGAGCCCCAGGAAGGCCATGGCGGCGGGAATGGCCACGCCGATGTCGGTCGTGCTCATGTCTTCTTCCGCGTCGACCGAGCGGTCCAGGCCGAAGGCTTCCAGCGTGACCGCCAGCAGGTCGGCGCCGAAGGTCCGGCTGCGCTCCATCAGTTCCTGCAGCAGGAAGAAGGCCCCCAGCGCCAGGGTCGAGCTGACCAGGTAGAACAGGGCCGCGGCCGTCACGCTGTCGCGGCCGAAGCCTATGGCCGACAGCAGCGTGCCCGAGGAAATGATGACCGCGAAGCCCGCCAGGCGTCCGGTGTTCTGCGAGGCCAGCATGCCCAGCGTGCCGAAGGTCAGCGTCGCCAGCCCGATGTACAGGATCCATTGCTGGACGAAGCCGCTGGACTCGCCGGCCTGCTCGCCGAACATCAGCAGCGAGAGCCGCAGGATCACGTACACGCCCACCTTGGTCATGATGGAGAACAGGGCGGCGGCGGGCGGCGAGGCGGCGGCGTACGAGGGCGGCAGCCAGAAGTTCAGCGGCCAGGCGCCCGCCTTGATCAGGAAGGCCACGCCCAGGATGGCGGCGCCGGCCTCCATCAGCATGCGATCCGAGCCCGCGACCTGGCCGATGCGCACGGCCACGTCGGCCATGTTCAGCGTGCCGGTCACGCCGTAGATCAGCGCCACGCCGATCAGGAACAACGACGACCCGACCAGGTTGACGGCGATGTAGTGCAGGCCCGCCTTGACCCGCTGCGGCCCGGATCCGTGCAGCAGCAAGCCATAGGAGGCCGCCAGCAGGATTTCGAAGAACACGAACAGGTTGAACAGGTCCGCCGTCAGGAAGGCGCCGTTGAGGCCCATGAGCTGGAGCTGGAACAGCGGATGGAAATGAACCCCCGCGCGGTGCCACCTGGCCAGCGAGTACAGCAGGGAGCCCAGCGCCATGATGGCGGTCAGCAGCAGCATGATGGCCGACAGCCGGTCCAGCGCCAGCGCGATGCCGAAGGGCGCCGGCCAGTTGGCGGCCAGGTAGACCGCGACCCGCACCGGCCCGGCGTCCGCCTGCCGCAGTAGCGCGATCGCCACGGCCAGCAGCGCCACGGTGGCCACCACGTTGACCACGGCCTTGGCCGTGGCGCGGCCCTCGCCCAGCAGCAGCATCAGGCCGGCCACCAGCATGGGCAGGACGATGGGGACGATCATGAGATGGTCATGCCAGGACAGCATCATTCACCCTCCCTGCCGTCCACGTGGTCGGTGCCGCTCAGGCCGCGCGAGGCGAGCATGAGGACCAGGAAGAGCGCGGTCATCGCGAAGCCGATGACGATCGCGGTCAGGACCAGCGCCTGGGGCAGCGGATCGGCGTAGTCGGCGACCTCGCTGGCGCGGTTGGCGCGCAGGATGGGGATCTGGTCCAGCGACAGCTTGCCCATCGAGAAGATGAACAGGTTCACGGCATAGGACACCAGCGAGATGCCCATGATGACCTGGAAGGTCCGGGGCCGCAGCAGCAGCCAGATGCCCGAGCCGCCCAGCGCGCCGATGGCGATGGCGATGATCACTTCCACCGGGCACCTCCCCGGGGGAGCTCGGCCTCGGCCTGCTGCGCGGCGCGGTGGCTGCGTATGGACTGGTGGCCCAGGGCGGTAAGGATAAGCATCGTGGCTCCGACGACCAGGCTGAACACGCCCAGGTCGAAAAGAAAGGCGCTGGGCACGTGGATCTCGCCCACCAGGGGCAGGTGCAGGTGGGCACCGTGCGAGGTCAGGAAGGGATAGCCGAACAGCCAGGCCCCCATGCCGGTCAGCACGGCAAACAGCAGGCCCAGGCCTATCCAGCGCTGGGGATGCAGGCGCATCTTGGATTCGACCCAGGCGGTACCGCCCACCATGTACTGCAGGATGAAGGCCACCGACAGCGTCAACCCGGCGACGAAGCCGCCTCCGGGCAGGTTGTGCCCGCGCATGAACAGGAAGACGGCGAACAGCGCGATGATGGGCAGCGCGAGCCGGATCAGCACCGAGGGCATCAGCAGGTAGCCCACGGCCGGATCGTCGCCGGCGCGCGCGGCGGCGTCGGTCTTGCCCTGGTCGATCTGCTGGTGGGGCAGGGCGATGCTCTCGGGAGCCGGGCGGAAACGCCGCAGCAGCGCGTAGACGGTCAGCGCGACGATGCCCAGCACCGAGATCTCGCCCAGCGTGTCGAAGCCGCGGAAATCCACCAGCAGCACGTTGACGACGTTGGTGCCGCCGCCTTCGGTCAACGCCCGCTCCAGGAAATAGTTGGAGATGGTGTCGGGATAGGGGCGCGTCAGCACGGCGTAGGCCAGCAGCGCCATGCCGGCGCCGCCCGCCACGGCGATGGCCAGGTCGCGCACGCGGTGCACCCAGGCCATGGCCGGCACGCGTATGCCGAGTTCCCGGGGTTCCTTGCGGCGCGGCAGCCAGCGCAGGCCGAGCAGCAGCAGGATGGTGGTGACCACCTCGACCAGCAACTGCGTCAGCGCCAGGTCGGGGGCGGAGAACCAGACGAAGGTGATGCAGGTGACCAGCCCGGCGCCGCCCATCATGATCAGCGAGGCCAGCCGGTGATACTTGGCCTGGTAGGCGGTGCCGATGGCGCAGGCGATGCCGATCAGCCACAGGATGGCGAAGGTCGGGTCGATGGGCGAGGTCTGGACGGCGGGCAGCAGCAGCGGCTGGCCGTACAGCGTGACGGCGGCCACCAGGATGGCGAAGGCGACGATGCCCAGCAACTGGGATTGCAGTCCGCGTGCGCCCAGGCTGTTGGTCAGCCGGTCGGCCAGGCCGATGGCGAAGCTCATGACGCGCTCGAAGGCCCGCTTGCCGTTGAATTTGTAGAACAGCGGCAGGCGCTCGACCGTGCTCAGGCGCAAGGTCTTCTGCAGGATCAGGTACAGCGCCGATCCACCCACCAGCGCCACGAAGCTCATGACCAGCGGCAGGTTGAAGCCATGCCAGATGGCCAGGCTGTAGCTGGGCACCGCGTCGCCCAGGATGGCGCGTACCGCGGTGGCCAGGAAGGGGGCGATGGTGTAGCCGGGCGCCACGCCCACGGCCAGGCACAGGAAGGCCAGGACCTCGGCCGGAAAGCGCATCCAGCGGGGGGCCTCGTGCGGCGTGCGCGGCAGGTCGTGCGGCGGCGGCCCGAAGAACACGTCGTGCAGGAAGCGCCACGAATAGGCCACGCTGAAGGCGCCCGCCACGGTGGCGGCGATGGGCAGCGCATGGCTCATGCCCACGGCGTTGCCGACCACGACGGCCTCGGTGAAGAACATCTCCTTGGAAATGAAGCCGTTCAGCAGCGGCACGCCGGCCATCGCGGCCCCGGCCACCATGGCCAGCGTGGCGGTGATGGGCATGACCTGCGCCAGCCCGCTGAGCCGGCGGATGTCGCGGGTGCCGCATTCGTGGTCGATGATGCCGGCCGCCATGAACAGCGAGGCCTTGAAGGTCGCGTGGTTCATGATGTGGAAGACCGCCGCCACCAGCGCCAGCGGGCTGCCCAGGCCCAGCAGCAGCGTGATCAGCCCCAGGTGGCTGATGGTGGAGTAGGCCAGCAGCCCCTTCAGGTCCTGCTGGAATATCGCGGTATAGGCGCCCAGCAGCAGCGTGCACAGGCCCGCTCCCCCGATGATCCAGAACCATTCCTCGGTGCCGGCCAGCACCGGCCACAGCCGCGCGAGCAGGAAAACGCCGGCCTTGACCATGGTGGCCGAGTGCAGGTAGGCGGACACGGGCGTGGGCGCCGCCATGGCGTGGGGAAGCCAGAAGTGGAAGGGAAACTGGGCGCTCTTGGTGAGCGCGCCCAGCGCGATCAGGACCAGCGCCACTTCGTAGACGGGGTGGGAGCGGATCAGCTCGCCCGAGGACAGCACCGCTTCGAGGTCATAGCTGCCGACGATGTGCCCCAGCACCAGGATGCCGGCGAACAGGCACAGGCCGCCGGCGGCCGTGACCGTGAGCGCCATGCGCGCCCCGCGCCGTGCGTCGGGCCGGTGGTGCCAGTAGCCGATCAGCAGGAAGGACACCAGGCTGGTCAGTTCCCAGAACAGGGCGAGCTGGATCAGGTTGCCGGACAGGACCACGCCCAGCATGGCGCCCATGAAGGCGAGGAAGAAAGAGAAGAAGCGCGGCACCGGATCTTCCGGCGACATGTAGTAGCGCGCGTACAGCACGACCAGCAGGCCGATGCCGCTGATCATCAGGGTGAATATCCAGGCCAGCCCGTCCATGCGCAGGACGAAATCGAGCCCCAGCGAAGGCAGCCAGGCAAATTCGTAGCGGACCACGCCGCCGTACGACACCTCGGGGTAGAGCAGGGCGGCCTGTACCGTTCCCGCCAATGCGACCAAACCGGCAAGCCAGGCTTCTCGGTTTCGCGCATTGGCGGGCAGCAAGGCCGCCAAGACACTGCCGGCGAAGGGAAGCGCTAGGAGAATCAGCAAGGACATGGGTGGCGGTCACTCTCTTTGATATAGGTATGGGTGGGGCAACGCAGATGCGAGCAACAAAGAACGCACCTAGCCGGGACACGGGGCGGGTATGGTCCCGCGCTCGGTCTTGCGCCATGGGCGTTCGCCGGAAGGCGTCCCGCGCCGGCCGCGGGGCGCCCGCTCCGGGGACGCCATCGTGTCCAGGAGAGGCGTGCGCACGTTGCCGGCCGCAGTTCCGGCTTCGTGGCTATGCGCCCAATGGTAACAAACGGCGGAGCCGTGCTGGGCGGCACGGGCTGCCCCGTCGCCGTTGGCGGGCATTGTGTAAATGTTCGGGTCAACCCGAATCCGGGCTGTTACACTAATAGGTTGATCTTCGCGCTTTCGTCATGCTTGCGCGCGACGTTTCTCTTTTTTGCGAGCCCGTTTCCGCCGTGATTTCCACCGCCAACCTCACCATCCAGTTCGGTCCCAAACCCCTGTTCGAGAATGTCTCGGTCAAGTTCGGGGAAGGCAACCGCTATGGCCTCATCGGTGCGAACGGCAGCGGCAAATCGACGCTGATGAAGATCATCGGCGGCGACCTCGAACCGTCGGCCGGCAACGTCTCGCTCGAGCCCAACACGCGCCTGGGCAAGCTGCGCCAGGACCAGTTCGCCTACGAAGACGTGCGCGTGCTGGACGTCGTGCTGATGGGCCACGCGGAAATGTGGCAGGCCATGAGCGAGCGGGACGCGATCTACGCCAATCCCGACGCCACCGACGAAGACTACATGCGGGCGGCCGACCTCGAGGCCAAGTTCGCCGAGTACGACGGCTACACGGCGGAGGCCCGCGCCGGCGAATTGCTGCTGGGCCTGGAAATCCCGGTCGAGCAGCACCAGCAGCCGATGCGCGAGATCGCGCCGGGCTGGAAGCTGCGGGTGCTGCTGGCGCAGGCGCTGTTCTCCAATCCCGACGTGCTGCTGCTGGACGAGCCGACCAACAACCTCGACATCAATACGATCCGCTGGCTGGAAACGGTGCTGAACCAGTACCAGTCGACGATGATCATCATCAGCCACGATCGCCACTTCCTGAACCAGGTCTGCACCCACATGGCCGACCTGGACTATCGCGAAGTGCGCATCTATCCCGGCAACTACGACGACTACATGCTGGCCTCGGCCCAGGCGCGCGAGCGCCTGATGAGCTCGAACGCCAAGGCCAAGGAGCGCATCACCGAACTGCAGGATTTCGTGCGCCGCTTCTCGGCCAACAAGTCCAAGGCCCGCCAGGCCACGTCGCGCCTGAAGCAGATCGACAAGCTCAAGGCCGAGACGGTCGAGGTCAAGCCGTCGTCGCGCCAGAACCCCTACATCCGCTTCGAGCTGGCCAAGGTCATGCACCGCCAGGCGGTCGAGATCGAGGGCATCGTCAAGGCCTACGACAAGCCCGTCATCCCGAAGTACTCGGCCATGGTCGAGGCTGGCGAGAAGATCGCCATCATCGGCGCCAACGGCGTGGGCAAGACCACGCTGCTGCGCATGCTGGCCGGCGACCTGGCGCCCGACCAGGGCACGATCAAGTGGTCCGAGAACGCCAACCTCGGCTACATGGCGCAGGACGTCTCCGACAATTTCCAGACCGAGGACAACGTCTTCGACTGGATGGGCCAGTGGCGCCAGCCGGGCGACGACGACCAGGCCATCCGCTCGGTGCTGGGGCGCCTCCTGTTCTCGAGCGACGACATCGGCAAGGCCGTGGGCGTGCTGTCGGGCGGCGAGAAGAACCGGATGATGTTCGGCAAGCTCATGCTGCGCAAGCACAACGTGCTGCTGCTGGACGAACCGACCAACCACCTGGACATGGAGTCGATCGAGTCGCTGCAACTGGCGCTCGAGAAATTCCAGGGTACGCTGTTCTTCGTGTCGCACGACCGCGAGTTCGTGTCGGGCCTGGCCAGTCGTATCATCGAGATACTGCCCGACGGCCAGCTCATCGACTACAAGGGCACGTACGACGAGTACCTGGCCTCGCGCGGCATCGAGGACTGACCGGGGCAGAACGGCACGAAGATTGCTTTGGTCTGCTTCGAGTCCGGTGGCATCCCGTCCACCGCCAAGGAGAAGACGATGCGGAAATCTTTGTCTATCGCCATCCTCACGGCGCCGGGGGTACCCGGCGCGGCGGGCTGAGCCATGCGGGTCAAGGTCCTGCTCTTCGGGTCCCCCGGCTATGGCAGCTTCAACCAGTGCGGCGTGGCGGGCGTGGAAATTGCCCGGCGCGCGGGACGCCAGGTCGAACTGATCTGGATCGAGTCCACGGGCCCGGCCATACGCGCGGCGCGCGTGATCGACGTCTGCCACCACGGCGCCGACCTGGTCGTGGCCTACGGCAGCGCCGGCGACTATCCGGTGGCCATGGCCGCCGAACGCTTCCCCCACATCCATTTCGTCGTCATCCAGGGGTCGCACCTGGCCGAGAACTGCGCGGTCTATGGCGTCAAGCAGGAGCAGTCGGCCTTCCTGGCCGGCGTCGCGGCGGCCGCCGAGAGCCGCACCGGCGGACTGGGCCACCTGTCGGCGGTCAAGACCGAGGCAGCGCTGTGGGCGCGGGCGGCCTATGTGGACGGGGCGATGCGGCAGTCGCCGGGCATGGGCATGATGACGTCCTTTTGCGGCAGCCAGGACGACGAGGGGTTGGCCTTCGAGACCTGCGAAGCCATGGCCAAGCGCGGCGTGGACGTGGTGTTCGCGGCCGTCGATGGTGGCCGGCCGGGTGCGGTGCTGGCCTGCCAGAAGTTCCGGCTGCGCCAGATTGGTGCAATCGTCGACTGGACCGAGACCGATCCGAAGCTGTTCGTGGGGTCGGCCATTTCCGATACCGGCCGCTGCATCGCGGCGGCCATCCAGGACCATGCCGAGGGCAGCCTGCCCTTCGGTACCCGTACCGACTACGGGGTGGAGCGCCCCGAATACGTCCGGCTGGCGCTCAGCCCGCTGGCCGGGGCGTCCACGCGGCAGGCCGTCGAGGAATGGAGCCAGGCCCTGGTGCGGGGCGAGGTCGTTCCCAGCCGCGAATATTCGGGACGGGAATTCGACCTGAGCGGGCTGCTCAGCCGGATATAGCGCGCGGCGTGACCGCCGACGAGACACGCTTGGCCTTGGCCCGGGCCTCGTCCACGGTGGCGGCCGAGGCCAGCCCGACGCCCATGCGGCGCTTGACGAAGGACTCCGGCTTGCCGAACAGCCGCAGGTCGGTGCCCGACTCGGCCAGCGCCTGGGCCACGCCGTCGAAGGCCACCGCGCCCGCCTCGATCCCGCCGTAGATCACGCTGCTCGCACCGGGCTGGCGCAGCGAGGTGTCCACCGGCAGCCCCAGGAAGGCCCGGGCATGCAGTTCGAACTCGTTCTGGACCTGCGAGATCATGGTGACCATGCCGGTGTCGTGCGGGCGCGGGCTGACTTCGGAGAACCAGACCTCGTCGCCCGCCACGAACAGCTCGACGCCGAAGATGCCGTAGCCGCCCAGCTCGCCCGTGACCTTGGCGGCGATCTCGCGGGAGCGGGCCAGGGCAGCGGGCGACATGGGGTGGGGTTGCCAGCTCTCGACGTAGTCGCCGTCCACCTGCACGTGGCCGATGGGCTCGCAGAAATCGGTGCGATCCTGGCCGTCGGCCCCGCGCGAGCGGACGGTCAGCAGGGTGATCTCGTAGTCGAAGCGCACGAAGCCCTCGACGATGACCCGGCCGGCGCCCACCCGGCCGCCTTCCTGCGCATAGCGCCAGGCGCGTTCCACGTCCTGAGGTCCGTCGAGCTTGGACTGGCCCTTGCCGGAAGAGGACATGACGGGCTTGACGATGCACGGGTAGCCGATGTGCTGGTCGATGGCGGCCTGCAATTCCTCGCGGGTCGCGGCGAAGCGGTAGGGCGAGGTGGGCAGGCCCAGGGTTTCGGCCGCCAGGCGCCGTATGCCCTCGCGGTTCATCGTCAACTGGGCGGCGCGGGCGGTGGGCGTGACGCGAGCCACGCCGGCGGCCTCCAGTTCGACCAGCAGGTCGGTGGCGATGGCCTCGATCTCGGGGACGATGATGTCCGGCCGCTCGGCCTCGATCAGCGCCTTCAGCGCATCCCGGTCGGTCATGGCGACGGTGCGGGCGTGATGCGCGACCTGGTGGCCAGGGGCGTCGGCATAGCGGTCGACGGCGATGACTTCCACGCCCAGCCGCTGGAGGGCGATGATGACCTCCTTGCCGAGCTCGCCGGAGCCCAGGAGCATGACGCGCACGGCTGCGGGGGAGAGCGGGGTGCCCAGGGTGGGGAAACGGGTGGCGGTCATCGCGGGGGTCGTCCAGAAGCGAAAACCGAAATGTAGCGCGAACCGGCGGGTCTTGCTGCGCCGCCCGCGCGGCCGACCTCAGGTCCGGCGGCCTCCGGCGGCGATCTTGCGCAACAGCTCGGCCAGCAGCAGCCGTTCGCCCTCGGTCAGCACCGACAGGGCCTCGGCCTCCATGGCCAGGGATCGCGCATGGGCGCGATCGGCCAATTGCCTGCCTTCGTCGGTCAGTTGCACATGCTGTTCGCGCCTATCCTCGTCGCTGCGTATGCGGCGCAGCAGCCCGCGCTCCTGCAGCCGGGTCAGGACGACGACGAGGTTGGGCGCCGGCGTGTCCAGCGCCAGGCAGAGCTTTTTCTGCGTGACCCGCTGGTTGACGGCCAGGAGCGCCAGGATGGAGAACTCGACCGGACGCAGTTTCAGGTCGCCCAGGTGCGCGACGAAGGCCTTGCGCAGGGTGGCGTCCGCCAGCGAGGTCATGAAGCCGAGCAGATGGTCCAGCCTGCGCCGGTCCAGGCCGCCCCGCCGATTCCGGCCGTCGTCCGGCCGTTCGAGGCCGGGCGGGGTTTCAATCGCAGTCATCGAGTTCGGGCAGCGCGCGCCGGGCGCACCGTATGCGATGTTCGACATGGGCTATCCCTGGCAACACGGTATCGAAGAAATGGCGGGCCGTTGCGGCCTTGCCGCGCGGCGCCGCGCCGCCTTCGCGGGACAGCGCCAGCACCTTGAGCCACCAGCGGCCCAGGCAGAGCAGGGCGGTGGCGCGCAGGAAATCGTCCGCGGCACGGTACGGGTAGCCGGGATCCCGGGCCGAGTCCTGGACGATATCGGCCAGCAGGCGGCGATGCGCGGCCAGCGCATCCAGCTGGACGGCCTGCTGTTCCAGCCCCTGGCCGTCGTGGCGGGCCGCCGCCTCCAGTTCGTCCAGCAGGCGGCCGTAGGCCGCGCCGCCGTCGGCGATTACCTTGCGCACCAGCAGGTCCACCGCCTGGATTTCGTTCGTGCCTTCGTAGATGGGCGGGATGCGGCTGTCCCGCAACGCCTGCGCGGCGCCGGTTTCCTCGATGTAGCCGTAGCCGCCGAACACCTGCAGGGCCTGGTCGGCGACCTCGAACCCCGCCCGCGTGGCCCAGGCCTTGACCATGGGAGTCAATAGCGCCAGGCGTTCGTGCGCGTGGCGGCGCTGGTCCGGAGAGGCCGCGTATTCGGATTCGTCCAGCAGTTGCGCCGTCCAGTAGGCCAGCATGCGCGCGCCTTCGACCGCGCAGCGCTGCGCCGCCAAGCTGGCGTGCACGGCCGGATGAAGGGCGATGGGCACGGGATCCGTGCCCGCTGCGATGCCGGGCACGGGGCGTCCCTGGATGCGCTCGCGGGCATAGCGCAGCGCGTGTTTGTAGGCGGCTTCGCCGTGGGCCACCCCTTGCAGGCCAACGCCCAGCCGCGCGGCGTTCATCATCACGAACATGGCCGCGAGGCCCTTGCAGGGCTCCCCCAGCAGCCAGCCGCGTGCGTTCTCGAAGCGCATGGAGCAGGTGGCGCTGCCGCGTATGCCGAGCTTGCTTTCCACGCCGTCGCAGTACACGCCGTTGCGCTGGCCGGTCTCGGGCAGGATCTTCGGCACCAGGAACAGCGACAGGCCCCGCGGCCCCGGCGGGCCGCCGGGATGGCGGGCCAGGACCAGGTGCACGATGTTGTCGGTCAGGTCATGCTCGCCCCCGGAGATGAAGAGCTTGCCGCCGTCGATGACATAGGCGCCGTCGCGCTCGGTGGCGCAGGTGCGGATGCGCCCCAGGTCCGAGCCGGCCTGCGGTTCGGTCAGGCACATGGTGCACAGCCATTCCCCGCTGGCCAGCCGGGGCAGGTAGCGCGCCTTCAAGGCGGCGTCGCCGTGGGCCGCCAGGCAGGCATAGGCGCCGTGCAGCAGGCCCGGATACATGGACCATGCATGGTTGGCCGACACCAGCATCTCCTGGATGACGGCCTCGAGCAGATGAGGCAGGCCCTGGCCGCCCCATTCGGGAGCGCAGCCCAGGCTGGCCCAGCCGGCATCGACATAGGCGCGGTAGGCGGCGGCGAAACCGGTGGGGGTCGCGACCCGTCCGTCCGCGTAGGCGCAGCCTTCGCGATCGCCCACCGCGTTCAGCGGCGCCAGCACTTCGGCGGCGAAGCGTCCAGCCTCGGCCAGCACGTGCCGGGCCGTCTCGATGCCGGGGTCGGCCAGCCCGGGCAGGGTCGCCCATTGACCCGGGGCATGCAGCACGCGCTCGATCACGAACAACATGTCTTCCAGCGGCGGCACGTAGCGGCGCACGGTTCGTCCTCTTACAGAGCGGGAGCCGGCGCGGCTCCCAGGTAGCTGTCGACCACGCGGTCGTCGCCGGCCAGTTCGCGGGCCGGTCCATGCAGCGAGATCTCTCCCATTTCCAGCACGTAGCCGTAGTCGGCGACCTCGAGCGCGGCGCGCGCGTTCTGCTCGACCAGCAGGATGGTCACGCCGGTGCGGCGCAGGCGCTCGATCACTTCGAAAACCTCGGCGACGACGCGGGGCGCGAGCCCCAGGCTGGGTTCGTCCAGCATCAGCAGTTCGGGTCGGCTCATCAGCGCGCGCCCCACCGCCAGCATCTGGCGTTCGCCGCCCGACAGCGTGCCGGCCAGCTGGTGGCGCCGTTCATGCAGCCGGCCGAACATGGCGTAGATCTCGTCCAGCGTTTCCATGCATGCGCGGTTGCGCAGCCGCACCTGGCGAAAAGCACCCAGCACGAGGTTGTCCTCGACCGTCATGCTGGAGAAGAGTTCGCGCTTCTCGGGCACCAGCGAGATCCCCAGCATGGCCCGGTCCTCCAGGCGCATGTGGGCGATGTCCCGGCCTTCATAGTGGATCCGGCCGCGCGCGCCCACGGCGCCGATCAGGGTGTTGAGCAGGGTCGACTTGCCGGCGCCGTTGGGGCCGATCACCGTCACGACCGAGCCTCGCTCGGCCCGCAGGCCGATGCCGTGCAGGACCTCGGCCCGGCCGTAGCCCGCGTGCAGGTCCGAGACTTCCAGCAATGCCTGGTTCATGGGGCGCTCCATCAATATCAATGTTCCGTGCCGAGATAGGCCGCGCGCACCGCGGGGCTGGCGCGAACCTCGGCGGGCGTGCCTTCCATCAGGCGGGTGCCGAACTCCATCACGACGATGCGGTCGGCCACGTTCATCATCAGGTCCATGTCGTGCTCGACCAGCAGGATCCCCATGCCTTCTTCGCGCAACTGGCGCAGCACCTTGGCCAGGGCCTGTTTCTCGAAGTGGCGCAGGCCGGCCGCGGGTTCGTCCAGCAGCAGCACGGCGGGGTCGCTGCACAGCGCGCGGGCGATCTCCATCAGGCGTTGCAGGCCCATGGCCAGGTTGCCGGCCGGCTCGTGCAGGTGTTCGCCCAGCCCCACCCGCACCAGTTGCGCTTCGGCCTCCCGCAGCAGACTGCGCTCCTGCGGGCGGTCCAGCCGCAGCATGGAACGCAAGGGGCCCGTGCCGCCGCGCAGGTGCGCGCCCAGCGCGACGTTCTCCAGCACGCTCATGTCGGGAATCATCTTGACGTGCTGGAAGGTACGGGCCAGGCCCCGGCTGGCGATCACGCGCGAGGGCAGCCCGTCCACGCGCCGGCCGTGCAGCAGGATCTCGCCCGCGCTCAGCGCCAGCACGCCGCTCAGCAGGTGGAAGGTGGTGGACTTGCCGGCGCCGTTGGGGCCGATCAGCCCGACGATGTCGCCGGCGCGCACCGCCAGGTCCACGTCGTTGACCGCCACCAGGCCGCCGAACTGGCGCCGCAGGCCCTTGCCCTCGAGTACGACGGCGCCGCGTTCGGGCTTGGGGCGTACCGGCAGCGCGGCGGCCTCGGCCCAGTCGCGCCGGCGGCGCGCGCGTGGCGCCAGGCCGTCGAGGAAGGACCAGATGCCTTGGCGGGCGTACTTGAGCACCAGCACCAGGATGATGCCGAAGGCGATGACCTCGAAGCTGCCGGTGCGGCCCAGCAAGGCGGGAATCAGCACCTGGAGCTGGTCCTCGATCAGCTTGACCGCCGCCGCGCCCGTCAGCGCGCCCCATACCGAACCCAAGCCGCCCAGCACGGCCATGAAAAGGTACTGGATGCCCATGTGGAGCCCGAAGGGCGAGGGGTTCACGCTGCGCTGGAAATGGGCGAACAGCCAGCCCGAGACCGAGGCGAACAGCGCGGCCAGGACGAACACGCCGATCTTGTAGCGCAGCGTGTTCACGCCCATGGCCTCCGCCAGCACGGTGCCGTCGCGCAGCGCGCGGATGGCCCGTCCGCTGCGTGAATCCAGCAGCCAGCCGGCGACCAGCATGGCGGCCAGCGCAAAGGCCCAGATCAGATAGAACTGCGAGCGACCGGTGTCGAAGACCAGGCTGCCGATGGACACCGGCGCGATGCCCATCAGGCCATCGTACTTGCCCAGCCAGTCGATGCTGCTGAGCAGGTAGAACACCGCGAGCCCCCACGCGATGGTGGCGACGGGCAGGTAGTGGCCCGACATGCGCAGGGTAAGCGGGCCGATCAGCAGCGCCGCGCAGGCCGTGACCGCCAGCCCCGCCAGCAGCCCCAGCCAGGGCGAGACGCCGTAGGTGACCGACAGCACGCCGGTGGCATAGGCGCCCAGGCCGACGAAGGCCGCCTGCCCGAAGGACGTCAGGCCGGCCATGCCGGTCAGCAGGACGACGCCGACCACGACGATCGCATACAGGCCGATGTAGTTGAGCTGGGTGATCCAGAATTCGGGCACCGGCAGCAGCGGCAGCGCCAGCAGGGCCGCGACGAACAGCGCGAAGACCGCGGCGCGCACCGGGTAGCCGCCGGGCCGGCGGGCCATGTCGGGCGCGGCGGCCCGCAGGGTGTCGGAATGGTGCTTCATCAGTGTTCTTCGTGATGAGGGGTGTAGAGCGAGCGCCACAGCAGCACCGGCAGGATCAGCGTGAAGACGATGGCTTCCTTCAGCGAACTGGCCCAGAACGAGCCGAAGGATTCGGCCACGCCCAGCAGCAGCGCACCCACGGCGGTGGCAGGGTAGCTGGCGAGTCCGCCGCCGACGGCGGCGATGAAGCCCTTCAGTCCGATCAGGAAGCCGGAATCGTAGAAGACCGTCGTGGTCGAGCCGATCAGCAGGCCGGACAAGGCGCCGATGAAGGCTGCCATCGCGAACGCCAGCTTGCCGGCGGCGTCGGCCGAAATCGCCAGGAGGCGCGCGCCCAGGCGGTTGACGGCGGTGGCGCGCAAGGCCTTGCCGTACAGCGTGCGGCCGAAGAAGAGCTTGAGCAGCACCATCAGCAGGACGAAGGCGATGAAGATGGCGACGACCTGCCCGGACAGGCTGAGCGGCCCCAGCGCATAGCGGGCGTCGACGAAGGGCGGATTGCGGAACCCTTCGGCGCCGAAGAAGAACAGCGCCAGGCCCAGCAACACGAAATGGACGCCCACCGAGACGATGAGCAGCACCAGTACGCTGGCCTCGGCGATGGACTGGTAGGCGAGGCGATAGGTGAGGGGACCCAGCGGCGTGACGATCAGCAGCGTCAGCAGGCCCTGGAGCAGGATGGGCAGGTCCCGTGGCGCTGCCCAGACCGAGACGGCGGCGATCACGGCCGGCAGGGCCAGCTGGCCCAGAGCCAGGCGCAGGACGGTGCGCGATCGGCCCGGCGCGGCGGGGGTGCGCAGCAGGATGCGCAGGTCGAGCAGGAAGGCCGCGGCCGAAGCAACCAGCAGCAGCCAGACCGTGCCGGGCACCTGGCCGGTCTGGAACAGGGCGAGGGTCAGCGCGCCGAAGGCGACGAATTCCCCCTGGGGAATGAACAGGATGCGCGTAACGGTGAAGATCAGGACAGTGGCGATGCCCAGCAGCGCGTAGATCGCGCCGTTGGTCAGGCCGTCCAGCGTCAAGACGCCGGCTATCGTCAAGTCCATGTGCAAACTCTTGGTATGGAGTGGGAGGGGCCGGCGCCCGCACGCCGGCCGTGGCGGCTTATTGCTCGACCTTCCAGTCGCCGTTGACGACCTTCATGATCAGCCCGGTTTCCTTGGTGAAGCCCCAATGGTCCTGCGGGGTGTAGTCGATGATGCCCTGCGAGACGGGCGTCACGCCGCCGCTCTCGAGCGCCTCCTTGAGCGCGGCGCGGAATTCCGGCGTGCCCGGCCGGGCCTTCTTCAGCGCGACGGGCACCGCCTTCTCGAGCAGGATGGCGGCATCGTACATGTGCGCGGCGAACTGGTTGCGCGAGCCGGCGCCATAGATCTTTTCATAGCGGGCGATGTAGTCCACGCCGAATTTCTTGGACGGATTGCTGTCGGGCAACTGGTCGGCCACCGTGGCCGGACCCGACACGACGAACGCGCCTTCGACGTCCTTGCCGCCCACTCGCATCAGGTCGCGCGAGGCGGCCGAGTGGGTCTGGTAGATCTTGCCGCGATAGCCGCGATCGACCACCGCCTTGTGCGGCATGGCGGCACCGCTGCCCGAGGCCGCGATCAGGATGGCGTCGGGATTGGCGGCCGTCAGTTTCAGCGCCTGCGCCGTCACGCTGGTATCGGTGCGCGCGAAGCGCTCGGCGCCGATCACCGTGATGCCCGCCGCCTTGGCTTCCTTGGTGAAATCGTTCAGCCAGCTTTCGCCGTAGGTGTCGGAGTAGCCCAGGAAGCCGACCGTCTTGACGCCGTGTTTCTTCATGTGGGCGACGACCGGGATGGCCATGACCGCGTTGGACTGGGCGAGCCGGAACGACCATTCGTCCTTGCCCGGCGCGGTCACGATGGGCGAGGCCGCCAGTTGCACCGTTTTCGCCTGGGCCGCGACGTCAGACATCGCCAGCGCGACCGGGGTCGCCGCCGAGCCGACGATCAGGTCCACCTTGTCCTCGGACACGAAGCGGCGCGCGTTCTTGACGCCCACCGTGGGATCGGAGGCATCGTCGAGCACGATGACACGCAGGGTTTCGCCGCCTATGGACTTGGGCCACAACGCCAGGCCGTTGTTGCAGGGAATGCCCAGGCCCGAGGCGGGGCCGGTCAGCGGCAGGCTGACGCCTATGGTGATCTCGGCCTGCGCGGCGGATTGGAACAGCAATGCGACGAGGGTGGGGACGATCAGCTTGCGTAAGGTCATGGTGTGTCTCCTCTGGGGCTTTTTCATGGGGCGGTGGGCGTGTCTGGGACGCCCTTACGCCGGTTCGACTACAGGTACCCGGACGTCAACGCGGCGGCATGCGCAGCGCGCCGTCCAGGCGGATCACCTCGCCGTTCAGGTAGGCGTTCTCGACGATGTGCGCCACCAGGGCGGCGAACTCCGCGGGCTGGCCCAGCCGCCTGGGGAAGGGGACCGAGCCGCCCAGGCTGGTCTGGACTTCCGGCGGAAGTTCGTCCAGCAGCGGCGTCCGGAACAGGCCCGGGGCGATCGCCATGACGCGCACACCGAACTGGGCCAGGTCGCGCGCCGCCGGCAGGGTCAGCGCGGCGATGCCGCCCTTCGAGGCGGCGTAGGCGGTCTGGCCCATCTGGCCGTCGTAGGCGGCGATCGACGTCGTATTGACCATGACGCCGCGTTCGCCGTCGTCCAGGGGGTCGAGCGCGGTCATCTCGGCCGCGGCCAGGCGCATGACGTTGAAGGTGCCGACCAGGTTGATCTGTACGATGCGGCTGAAATCGGCCAGCGGCATCGGGCCCTGCCTGCCCGTGATCCGGTGCGCGCCGCCGACGCCGGCGCAGTTGACCAGGACGCGCGCGGGACCGTGCCGCTGGCGCGCCGCGTCCAGCGCCTGCTGCACGCTGTCGGCGTCGGTGACGTCGCAGGGCAGCGCGAGTCCTCCCATGTCGGCGGCGACGGCCTGGGCCTGCGCGGCGTTACGGTCCAGTACCGCCACCCGCGCGCCGCGTGCCGCCAGCAGGCGCGCGGTCTGCGCGCCGAGCCCTGAGGCGCCGCCGGTCACCAGTGCGGCCAGTCCTTCGATCTTCATGATGCGCTTCCGGAAGGCGTGTGGGGAAGAATGACGCGCGGATCGGTGCCGGCATACATCAGCTCGACCGCATCGGCGCGATGCTTGAGCACGTTGCGCTGGTTGATGGAACCTTTGTCGGTGGCCTCGCCCAGGTCTATGGACGGCGGCGTGTCCAGGACCAGCGCGCGCGCCACGCGGGTCGCGCTGCCGGTGCCCGAGGCCCATAGCCGGTCCACCAGTTCCTGGAACATCTCGCGCACCGCGGGCACGGCCAGCACTTGCGCCGCCGGCGCGTCGGCCGCGAGGCCCGCGAGCTGGCGGCACTCGGCCATGCGCGGGAAGATCAGGATGCCGACGTCGTTGCGGTTGAGGCCGGCGATGACCACGTCCTGCACATAGGGCTCGCCGGCGGCGATGATGCGTGCCCGCAGCGGTCCGGTCGACACGAAGGTGCCGGTGGAGAGCTTGAAGTCTTCCGAGATGCGGCCATCGAAGGCCAGGCCCAGTTCCAGCCGCTCGGAATCGATGGGGCGGGCCGCGTCGCCCGAACGGAAGTAGCCTTCCTCGTCGAAGGATTCGGCCGTCTGCTGCGGGGCGCGCCAGTAGCCGGGCGTGACCGTGGGGCCGCGGTAGCGGACTTCGAGCTTGCCTTGCACGGGTACGAGCTTGACCTCCAGGCCCGGAGCGGGCAGGCCGATGACGCCCGAGAAGACCAGGTCGGAATTGGCGCACAATGCGAACGGCGCGGTCTCGGTCATGCCCAGGCCGGTCAGCATGCGGATGCGTTCGCCGCACAGGCGCTGCGCCGCCAGATCCAGGCGTTCCCAGACCTGGGGCGACAGGCCGGCTCCGGAGAAGAAGAAGGCCTTGACCCGGGCCAGGAAGGTGCGTCCCAGGGTTTCGTCGCGTTCGATGGCGGAGACGATTTCCTCGAACCCCTTGGGCACGTTGAAATAGATCGTGGGCGAGATCTCGCGCAGGTTGCGCAGGGTCTCGGCCATGCCCTGGGGCGTGGGCTTGCCTTCGTCGATGTACAGCGTGCCCCCGTTGTAGAGGGCGATGCCGATGTTGTGGTTGCCGCCGAAGGTGTGGTTCCACGGCAGCCAGTCGACCAGCACGGGCGGTTCCTCGGCCAGGAAGCGCAGGCATTGGACCAGCATCTGCTGGTTGGCGCACAGCATGCGCTGGGTGTTGATGACGGCCTTGGGCAACTGGGTCGAGCCCGAGGTGAACAGGAACTTGACGATGGTGTCGGGCGTCACGCGCGCATGGGCGGCGTCGACCGCCTCCGTGGCCTGCGTGGCCAGCAGGTCGCCGAAGGGCGTGAGCCGGCGGCCCGGGATCTCGCCGCGCACCGCCACCACTTCGACATCGGCGGGTACCTTGGCGGCGATCGCCCGCGCATACGCGGTGGCATCCGAGACGAACACCAGGCCCGGCGTGAGCACCTGCAGCGTGTGTTCCAGCTTGGCGAAATCCTGCGACACCAGCGAATAGGCGGCCGAGATGGGCGCGTAGGGCACGCCCGCCAGCATGGCGCCCAGTGCGATCTGCAGGTGCTCCAGGTCGTTGTCCGACAGCACGACGATGGGCCGGTCGACCGACAGGCCGCGGTCGATCAGCGCCTGGGCGATGGCGCGCGCCTTGTGCAATGCGTCGCCGTAGCGCATCTCGACCCACGGGCCGCCATCCTGGCGCTTGGCGGCGAACAGGCGGTCCGGATACATGGCCGCCCAGTGCAGCAGGCAGTCCGTCAGGCGTCCGGGGTAGGGGCGCAGCGGCTCGGTCGAACGCAGGCGCAACGTGCCGTCTTCCCCGCGTTCTATGTGCGCCGACAGGGAGCCTCCCCGCGACGCCTGGCGGTACGGGATGTGCGAGGTCGTCATGGCTTGCCCACCTTGGCGGCCCGCCCTTGCAGGAAAGCCTCCAGCCTGGCCTTGGCATCGATGTCGCCCTGCGCGATGGCGGCCATGAGCGATTCGGTGAACAGGCCGTCGCTTTGCGACTGGTCGGCGATGCGGGGCAGGGCTTGCAGCACGGCGTAGTTGCTGAGCGGGGCATTGGCGGCGATGCGGGCGGCAAGCTCCTCGGCCTTGCGCAGCCCCTCGCCCTCGGGAACCAGGTATTGCGACAGGCCCGCCGCCAGGCCTTCCTGCGCGTCGTAGACGCGGCCCGTCAGCATCATGTCGCTCATGCGGGCGACACCGATCAGGCGGGAGATGCGGGCCGACCCGCCGCCACCCACGAACAGGCCGCGCTGGCCCTCGGGCAGCCCGTAGAACGCCGTCTGTTCGGCGATGCGGATGTGGCAGGCGCTGGCCAGCTCCAGGCCGCCGCCGACCACGGCGCCGTGCAGTACCGCCACGACGGGGACCTTGCCGAACTGGACCTGCTCGAACGCGGCATGCCAGCCCCGGGAATGGACGATGCCGTCGGCCACGCTGCGCTGGCGCAGCTCCGACAGGTCCAGTCCGGAACAGAAATGGTCGCCTTCGCCCGTGAGGATGACCACCCGCACGTGCTCGGGCATGTTGATGAAGGCAATGTGCAACTGGGCGATCAGGTCATCGTTCAGCGCATTGCGCTTGCCGGGGCGAGCGAGCGCAATGCGTCCGATCGGCCCGCTGGTATCGACGGACAACAAGCTGTCTTCTCCACTGGTATCCGCGGCGAGTGCCACGGATTTCTCTCTGTATTAGTTATTAGTATGAACTAATTTTGCGTACGAAACGCTGGGGCTTACCCTAGGTGGATTCAAGCCGTACAGAGGTTGGGAGAGAAGATGGAGGAACGGTGGAGTCCGGCCCGTACATGACAATATGATTAAGAAGAATAATTGTCTGTCGGGCCGGACGCCACGAGGGCTCAGCGCGGGCCGGCGGTTCCGGTATGGGCGATGACCGCGCCCTCGGGCAAGGGGCGCACGACCTGTTCGTACACCGACAGCCAGCCGCGCACCCGCCCCGGGGCGGGCGGGGCGAAGGCTTCGCGCCGGCGGGCCAGTTCCTGTTCCGCCACCTTCAGGTCCACGGTGCGCGCATCGATATCGATGGCGATGGGGTCGCCATCCTGGACCAGGCCCAGCGGACCGCCGGCGGCCGCCTCGGGCGACACCTCGCCCACGACCAGCCCCTTGTTGACCAGGCCGGACAACTGGCCGTCCGTGACGACCGCGACGTGTTCGCCCAGGCCCGCACCGTCCAGGACGAACACGAAGCGCGAGGCCATGCCCATGCCCGGTCCGCCGCGCACGCCCAGGCCGCGCATCACGACCACGGTGCCGCGCTCGATCTCGCCCCGTTGCAGGGCCGCGATGGCATCTTCCTGGGACTCGAATACCCGGGCCGTTCCCTCGAAGCGCATGGCCTTGCCGGTGGCCAGGCCCAGCTTGACGATGCCGCCGTCGGGCGCGAGCGAACCGCGCAGGATGACGATGGAGGGGCGGGTGGACAGCGGCTGGTCGGCCGGGCGCAGGATGGCTTCGTCGCGCACCTGGGCCTGGTCCACGGCGTCGCCCAGCGGCCGCCCGGACACGGTCAGCGCCTCGGGGTGATAGAGGCCGGCCAGGCGCTTGAACACGGCCAGCGTCCCGCCCGCGCGCTCCAGGTCCTCGATGGAGTGGTCGCCGTTGGGGCGGATGGCGGCGATCAGGGGCGTGGTATCCGCCAGCCGCTCGAACAGCCCGTAGACATCCACGCCGGCCTGCGCTTCGTTGGCGATGGCCTGCAGATGCTTGATGGTATTGATGGAGCCGCCCAGCGCAAGCACCAGGCGGGCGGCGTTGGCAAAGGCCTCGGCGGTGAGGATGGCGCGCGGTCGCAGGTCCTCCCAGACCATCTGGACGATGCGGGCGCCGGCCTGCGCGACGGTGGCCATCATGCGCGGGCTGTTGGCGGCCACCGGCGCGCTGCCGGGCAGGGCCATGCCCAATGCCTCGCACACCATGTGCATGGAATTGGCGGTACCTATGCCGGCACAGACTCCCGGGCCACGCACCGCCTGTTCGCTCATCGCCGCCAGCTCGGCCGGATCCATGCGGCCGGCCGCGACGTGGCCCGCGGCCAGGAAAACTTCCTCGATGTCGACATGTTGCTGCTTGTGGTGGCCGCTGCGCTGGTAGCCGCACACCACGACCAGCGTCGGGAGGTCCAGCCGGGCGGCCGCCATGAGCTGGCCGGGCGTGGTCTTGTCGCACGAGGCCAGGCAGATCATGCCGTCCAGCAGCGCGCCTTCCACCGCCACTTCGATGTCGTTGGCGATGAGGTCGCGGCTGGGAAGGATATAGCCGCCGCGGGCGCCGGCGCTGGTGATGAAGTCGCTGGGAGCGGCGGTGCGCACCTCGAAGGGCAGGCCGCCGGCCTCGCGTATGGCTTGCTTGATGGCGGCGGCGACGCCGTCCAGGTGGCTGAAGCAGCTCGACAGTTCCGACGAGGTGTTGACCACGGCGATCTTGGGTTTCTCCATGTCGGCGTCGGTCAGGCCGAGCGCGCGCCATTGCGCCCGCCTGACCGCCCAGCGCGAGGTGCCGGGTTCGAAGTTGCTGCGCAGCGCACGGCGCGGCGCCGTCTTGCCTGGGTCGGACGATGACATGAGGTCTCCATGAAAATTTGAAACGTTATTTCAATTTATCATCAGGCATGTCTTTCGAGCAACGCCGATCCGTGGTTAAAATTAAAATGAAACGTCATTTCGAAAAATATTGACGCATGGCGGGCGACTGTCGGAGAATCTGCCGCGGATCCGCACTGGACCGAATTCGACACGGCATGGATGCCGGAACAGGAGACAAGATGAGCACGTACCCGCGAAGCCCGGCCGGTCCCCGCATGTCGTCCGGCCGCCGGCAATTGCTGCGCGGCCTTGCCGCCAGCATGCCCGCGGCGGCCCTGCCGCGCCTGGCCACGGCCGGCCAGGGCTTTCCCAGCCGGCCCATCACCATCATCGTGCCGGCCAGCGCGGGCGGGCTGCTGGATGTCTACCAGCGCTTCGTGGACAAGCTCGCGGCGCCGTTCCTGAACAACCAGCCGATCATCATCGAGAACCGCCCCGGCGCGAACCTGCTGCTGGGCGCCGACGCCATGGCGCGCCAGGACCGCGGCGACGGCTATCTGCTGACGCAGGCCCTGCAGATCCAGGTTCGCATGCCGCACCTGCAGAAGGTGCGCTACGACGCGCTGCGCGACCTGACCTGGATCATCTGCATGGTCACGAGTCCGTTCGGCATCGCGGTGCGCGCCGATTCCCCGCTGCGCAGCTTCGACGACCTGATCGCCGCCGCCCGCGCGCGGCCAGGAGAGATCAGCTACGGCACGGTGGGTTTCGCCAACGGCGGCCATCTCCTGATGGAGGAGGTCGCGCGGCTGAAGGGCGTGAAATTCAATGTCATTCCGATGAAGGGCAGCGCCGACGTCATCCAGGCGGCGCTGGGCGGACACGTGGACGCGATGTCCGATTCGGCCAGTTGGTCGCCCCAGGTACAGGCCGGCAAGATGCGGCTGCTGGTGACCTTCAGCGAATCGCGGCTGGAGAAGTTTCCCGACGTGCCGACGGCCACGGAGCTGGGCGTGCCCATCGTCTACACCTCGCCGATCGGCCTGGCCGGTCCGAAGAACATGGATCCGGCGGTCGTGCGCGTGCTGCACGACGCCTACAAGCGGGCCATCGACCAGCCCGCGCACAAGGACATCCTCGACAAGTTCGACCTCATTCCCGGTTACCGGGACACGGCCGGCTTCACCGAGGAGATGCGCGCTTCCTACGAGCGCGAGAAGGCCATGGTCGCACGCCTGGGCCTGAAGACCTGAACATCATTGCCGCATCAAGGAGAATCCGCATGGCAAATCAAGTACGAACCGTCCGGCGAACGGAAAACCGGCCCTGGCATGTCGATGCCGACCTGTGCGTGGTCGGCGCCGGCATCTCGGGGGTCTCGGCCGCGCTCGAGGCGGCCGCGCTGGGCCGCCGGGTCGTGCTTGTCGACAGCCTGCCCATGCTGGGCGGCCAGGCGGTGGGCTCCATCATCGGCACGTTCTGCGGGCTGTTCTCGAACGGCCCGAACCGCATCCAGCTCACCCACGGCATCGCCGACGGCATCCTGGAGGACCTGGGCAAGGCTGGCGCGCTGCACCATAACGTCGGTCCGCTGACGACGGTGGTGTACTACGACGAGGTGGCGCTGGGCCGCTGGATCGAACAGAAGATCCGCGACGCCGGCATCACGGTGGTGCTGGGCGCGGTGTTGCGCGAGGCCCGGCGCGAGGGCGGCCGGCTGCAGCGGCTGGAGCTGGCCACGCGCTACGGCGACGTGCACGTGGACGCGCGCGGCTATGTGGACGCCAGCGGCGACGCGGCGCTGGCGTGGCTGGCGGGCCTGGATTGCCGCGAGCCCGACGTGCCGATCTTCGGCACCCAGATGTTCGTGCTCGAGCACCTGGACGAAGCCCACCTGCCCACGCGCGAGGCCTTTACGGCGCGCATCAAGGAAAAGGCCGCGCAGTACGGCATCTCGCGCGACGACGGGCTCTTCTTCCGATTCCCCGGGCGAGGCGTGGCGGCGATGAACATGACCCACATGGAGACACCGCTCGATCCGCTGGCCGCCTCGGCCACGGCCCTGGCCGGCCGCGAGCAGGTGGACCGCGTCATCGAATTCCTGAAGGCGGAGTATCCGCAAGCCTTCGGCGCCGCCCGCATCCGCGCCTATGCCTTGCCGGGCATCCGGCAGACACGCTGGATCGCCGGCCTGCATCAGTTGACGACGGAGGAGGTGCGCGCGGCCACGCGTTTCCCGGATGCCGTCGCGCGGACTTCGTGGCCGGTGGAACTGCACGACCAGCCCGAGGGCTACGTGTGGGAGCCCTTCGGCGAGGACCACGTCCACACGGTGCCGCTGCGCAGCCTGATCCCGGCCGGCAGCGACAATCTCGTGGCCGCCGGGCGCTGCATCGACGCCGACGCGGCGGCGCTGTCCAGCGTGCGCGTCATGGGGCCGTGCATCGCCATGGGAGCGGCGGCTGCCCACGCCCTGGACCTGACCCTGGGCGGCAAGGTGCGGGACGTGGACGTGTCCGCCCTGCAGGAACGCATCCGCAACAACATCTGAACATAAGCGGGAACGCAGAGGTTCCCGCGCCATTCCTCAAGGAGACTCCATGAAAATCCTGTTCGCGTCCCTGCTGGGCGCGGCCTGCGGCGCGACCGCCACCCATGCCGTCGCGGCCGCCGGCCCCGCCTATCCGTCCAGGCCGGTCACGCTGATCGTGCCCAATGCCCCGGGCGGCGCCATCGACATCCTGAGCCGCCTCCTGTCCGAGCGCCTGCAGAAGACCTGGGGCCAGCCGGTGGTGGTGATGTACAAGCCGGGCGCCAACACGGTGGTCGGCACGGATCACGTCGCCAAGTCCGCGCCCGACGGCTACACGCTGGGCATCGTCGTGACCTCGCACGTCATCAACCCGACGTTGCGCAAGACCATGCCGTTCGACACGGTCAAGGACCTGGCGGGCGTCTCGATGCTGGTGACCTCGCAGATCGTCATCACCGCGACGCCGTCGCTGCCGGCCAACGACCTGGCCGGCGTGATCGCGATGGCCAGGAAGGATCCGGGCAAGATGAGCTACGCCTCGCCGGGCAGCGGCAGCTCCATGCACCTGACCGGCGAACTGCTCAAGAGCATGACCGGGGTGGACATGCTGCACATTCCGTACAAGGGCAGCGGCCCCGCCTACACGGAGGTGATGGCCGGCCGCGTGCCGCTGCTGATCGATCCGCTGTTCTCGTCCATGCCCTACATCAAGGCGGGCAAGCTCAAGCCCATCGCCGTCACCGGCAAGACGCGCGATCCCAGCGCGCCCGACATCCCCACGGTGGCCGAGACCATTCCGGGCTTCAACGTGCAGAGCATCTTCGGCCTGGTGGCGCCGGCGGCAACGCCGCGCGAGGTGATCAACAAGATCAGCGCCGACGTGGGCACCATCCTGCGCAGCGCGGATTTCAAGGCTCGCCTGGCCGAAGTGGGCCTGACCTCGGCGCCCAGCACGCCCGAGGAGTTCGACGCCCTGGTCAAGGCCGAGATCGAGAAGTGGGCCCCGGTAGTGAAGGCCTCGGGCGCCACCGCCGATTGAGGCGCTTCCATGGAAACCTGCCGGCTTCTCTATAAAATGGGCGATCCTTTTTTTCCGCCGCATCCGGAGTCCCGCCATGCCACGAAACGCCCCCCGAGCCCCATCCGCCGCCAAGACCCGGCGGGCGTCCGCCGCGGCCGAACCGAGTGGCACCGTGTCCGCCCTGGAGCGGGGGATCGCGGTGCTGCGCTGCTTTCGCGAGGACCTGCGCGTATTGAGCAATGCCGAACTGGCCGCGATGACCGGGATCCCCAAGCCCACGGTCACGCGGCTGGCCACCACGCTGGTTTCCCTGGGCCTGATGAAACAGGAACCCGAGACCGAGCGCTTCTCGCTGGCGGCGGGCGTGGTGTCGCTGGCCCAGGCGTTCCTGGGCGGGGTCGATACGCGCTCGATCGCGCGCCCGCACATGCTCGCGCTGGCCAACGAAACCGAAGGCTCGGTCTATCTGGCGATACGGGACGAGCTGCACATCGTGCTGATCGAGACGGCCTCACCGCAATCGGCGCTGCTCCTGGCGCGGCTGCGGGTGGGGTCGCGCTTCTCGGTGGCCAGTTCGGCACTGGGGCGCGCCTACCTGAGCGCAATGACCGACCAGTACGAGAAGGATCGCCTGCTGCAAAGCATACGCAAGGAATGCGGCGAGGCGGAGTGGGCGCGGCTGGAGAAGGGGCTCGAGCGCTCGCAGCGGGATGCGCGCATGCACGGCTATTGCCTGTCGCTGGGCGAGTTCCACCGCGACATCAATTCGGTATCGGTGCCGCTGGTCGTGCCGGGCGGCGAGATCATGGCGCTGAACTGCGGCGGGCCGGCTTTCTCGTTCACCGAGAAGCGCCTGCGCAACGAGGTGGCGCCGCGCCTGATCGAGACCGCGCAGGCGATCGCGCGCGATACGGGCGGCAAGGTGCCGCTGCCGGACAAATTGCTCAAGGTTTCCTGACCCGCGCGGCGTCGCGGGCCGGCTGCCAGGAAGGAGGGCGGCAATGCGACTGACGGATCACGAGAAAGCCATGCTCGACGGCGCGCATGGCCCGGCCAAACAGAAGGCCATGGACCTGCTGCTGCGCTACGGCAACGCGCTGGGGGCCGAGCGCCTGGTCGAGACGCGCAACGTGGCGGGTACCATCGGCGCCACCACGCCGTTCATGCGCAAGTTCGCCGACGAGCGGGGCGGCCTGGACGCGGTGTTCTCCGAGTTCAACCTGGACAGCGCCGAGGTCGTGGCCATTCCGCCCGTCGAGGTCTACAGCAGCCACCTGCAACAGGGCATCGATCCCGAGCACGCCGCCCAGCAGGGGGTGGGCGAAGAGGTCGTGCGCATCTTCCGCAAGGGCGATGCCTACAGCGCGGGCCTGGGCGTGCAGCTCCTGAACACCTGCACGCCCTACCAGGTCGGCAACCTGCCGGCCCGGGGCGAGCACTGCGCATGGATGGAGTCTTCGGCCGTCATCTACATCAACGCCGTGCTGGGCGCGCGGTCGAACGCCGAAGGGCGCGAGAGCACGGGCGCGGCCATGCTGACGGGCCGCATTCCCTATTGGGGCTACCACATCGAGTCAGAACGGCGCGGCACCCACCTGGTGGAGCTGGACATGCCCATCGAGTCGATGTCGGACTGGGGCATGCTGGGCTACTACGTGGGAGACAAGGTGCAGGACAAGGTCCCGGTCATCACCGGCGCGGGACTGGCGCCCAGCACCCTCAAGCTCAAGCACTTCGGCGCGGCCGCGGCGTCGTCGGGCGGCGTGGAGATGTACCACATTCCCGGCTTCACCCCCGAGGCGCCGACGGTCGAGGCCGCCTTCGGTGGCAATCGCCCGCGCGAAGTGTTCCGCTTCGGGCCCAGGGAGCTGCGCGAGACCTACGAGAACCTCAACGCCACGGCGCGCGACCCCGACGTCGATTTCGTCATGCTGGGCTGCCCGCACTACAGCATCGAGCAGATCTGGGAAGTGTGCCGGCTGCTGCAGGGCAAGCGCGTGCATGAGAATACGCAGCTCTGGATCTTCACGCCCCGTGCCACCAAGCAGATCGCCGACCAGAACGGCTACACCCGCATCATCGAGGAGGCGGGCGGCTACCTGATGTCGGACACCTGTTCGGCGCTGGGGCGCGTCATTCCCCAGGGAACCAAGGTGGCGGCCGTTGATTCGGCCAAGCAGGTCCACTACCTGCCGGCCATCATGGGCATACAGGCATGGTTCGGCAGCACCGCCGACTGCATCGAGGCCGCGGTGACCGGCCGCTGGAAAGGAGGTTTGCGATGAGCGCGCAGGACAGTTCCACAGCCGTTTCCCGGGTCATCGTGCTGCAAGGCCGGGGCATCGTGGGCGGACGGGCCGAGGGCGAGGCGCTGGTCACGCGCGACCGGATCTCGGGGTGGGGCGGCATCGATCCCCGTACCGGCACCGTCATCGAGACCCGCCACGAGCTGCGCGGGGTGAGCTTCGCCGGCAAGGTGCTGGTGTTTCCCGGCGCGAAGGGGTCCTCGGGCTGGTCCGGCCAGTTCCACATCGCCCGCATCTCCGGCATGGCGCCCGCGGCCATGCTGTTCAACGAGATGACGACCAAGATCGCGCTCGGGGCCGTGGTCACGCACGCGCCGTCGGTCACCGACTTCGACATCGATCCCTTGTCGGTGATCGAGACGGGAGACTGGGTCCGGGTGGACGGGGACCTGGGCCGGGTCGAAGTGGCCAAGCGGGCCAGGGGCTAGGCATTTCCCCGGTCGAGCACGATAATGGGCTGCCGCCCGGCAGTCAGCCGTGGGCGACCGGAGTCCCCGCAAACCAAGGTTCGGAGTTCACGATGAAAAAAACGCTAGCAGTGTCCCTGACCGCCCTGTTCATGGCCCTGACCGGCCCCGCCCTGGCCGCCGAAAACACCCAGCAGAACAAGATGACCACCTGTAACAAGGACGCCGGCGACCGCAAGGGCGACGACCGCAAGGCTTTCATGAAAGAGTGCCTGTCCGCCAAGAAGATGACCCAGCAGGAAAAAATGACCGCCTGCAACAAGGAAGCCACCGGCAAGAAAGGCGACGACCGCAAGGCCTTCATGAAGCAGTGCTTGAGTAGTTAATCCCCCCTACGCCCTTCGGGCGCCCCCCAGGGGGCGGCACTGGCGGACCGGCAAAGCCGGATCCGCGGCGCCCTGGATCAAAGCAAGAACGCGGTGCTTCGCACCGAGACAACCCCACTAGACCCAGGATGCGGTGGATCCGGCTCCGCCGGTCCACCCGCATCGCCCCCTGGGGGGCGCGCGAAGCGCGTAGGGGGGGGCTACACCTGCAGGCTGTATTCCAGCGTGGCCATGCTGGCGGGCATGTCGACCTTGGCGCCCAGGTCGCGCATGGTCGAGCCCAGCGCGTGCAGCGTGCGGAACAGGTTGTGGGCCCGGCACTGTTCGCCCATCTGGCCGATGCGCACGATGGGCAGGCCGAACGAGCCCGAGATTTCCACCCGGTAGCGTTCGGAGATGTGCGCGCAGATCCCGGTGTTGGTCAGGCCGTCGGGCACCGTGATGCCGACCACCGAGTTCAGGCGCGAGGCCGGTGGCGCGAACAGGCGCAGGCCCATGGCCTCGATGCCGTTCTGCAAGGCGAAGGACGAACGCGAATGGCGCGCGAAACGCACCGGCAGGGTCTCGGCGCAGACCAGGCGCAGCGCCTCGTGCAGCGCCAGCACCCCGGACACCGGGGCGGTGTAGTGGTACGACCCCTTGTGCCAGAAGTTCTCGGCCAGCCTGGCGTCCAGCACCCAGTGGGTATTGGGCGTCTTGCGCCGGCTGATGTGTTCCCACGCATCGTTGGAGAACGCGATCAGCGAGACGCCGGGAATCGACGACAGGCCCTTCTGGCCACCGGTGATGACGGCGTCGATCTGCCAGTCGTCCATCTGCAGCGGCATGGTGCTGAGCGTGCAGACGGCATCGACCACGACCAGGCAGCCGCGCTTCTTGGCGGCCTTGGCGATGGCGGGCAGTTCGCGGTTGAAGACCGTGTTGGAGGTCTCGCCCTGGACGATAGTCAGGACGTCGGGGCGGTGCTGCTCGATCGCCTGCTCCACCGACTGGGCCGACGCGGCCTGGTGGCCGTCGATTTCCAGCGTGACGACGTCGGCGTCCAGGCGCCGGCTCATCTCGGCCATGCGGGCGCTGAAGAAACCGTTGACCACGCACAGCACCTTGCTGCGGGGCGACACCAGGTTGCAGATCGCCATCTCCATCGCAGCCGAACCCGGGCCGGCCACGCCCAGCACCCATTCCGACTTCGTCTGGAACACATAGCCCGCCATCTGCTTGACCTGGGAGATGATGGTCGACATGGTCGCGCCCAGGTGGTTGATGACCACCGAGTTCGCATGGGCCACCACGTCGGGAATGGGAACGGGGCCAGCGCCCATCATCAGCAGGGGATCGTCGGGCAGGATCTCGCTCAGCAGGCGCACACGGGGCGGCTGCGAGTAGACAAGCGGGGGATGGTCGGTCGAGGAAGCGGTGTCAGCGGTTTCTTCGGCGGCGCGAAGCGGGCGGGTTGGCATGTTGGATACGCGGCTGTGAGTGGAAAGCCCGGAGCCGGGCGGTCTGTCGGCCGCATGCCCGTTAGGGGCGGCGCTGGCGGACCGGCGGGGCCGGATCCGCGGCGCCAGGGGGGACGGGCGCCGTGGGGGTCGAGCATGCTCGACGATCTCGATTATAGATTCACTGCGCGTCCGAGCGCCTGGCCCATGCGCACGCCGACCAGCGGCCCCAGCGCATCGTTCCAATTCACCCGGCCGGCACCGAACAGCAGGACCACGGTCGAGCCGAGCTTGAAGCGGCCCATTTCGGCGCCTTTGTCCAGCCGCACGGCGCCGTCGTCGTAGCGCGTGGTCACGATGCGCGAGCCGTGCGGGTCGACCTGGCCGCCCCAGACGGTTTCCATGGCGCCCACGATCATGGCGCCCACCAGCACCACCGCCATGGGGCCGAGTTCGGTATCGAACAGGCATGCCAGGCGTTCGTTGCGCGCGAACAGGCGCGGCACGGTCCGGGCGGTGAGCGGATTGACCGAGAACAGGCGTCCGGGGATGTAGACCGTTTCGCGTAAGGTGCCGGCCACCGGCATGTGCACCCGGTGATAGTCGCGGGGGGACAGATAGATGGTGGCGAAGCCGCCGTCCCGGTAGGGATCGGCGCGCCGCGCATCGCCGCCCAGCAGCTCGTCGGCGCTGAAGTCGTGCCCCTTGGCCTGGAAGATGCGGCCGGCGCGGATGGGGCCCAGCTGGCTGATGGCGCCGTCGGCGGGACACAGCACGGCGTCCGGGGCGGGATCCAGCGGACGCGCGCCGGGCTTGAGCGCGCGGGTGAAGAAGGCGTTGAAGTGTTCGTAGGCGGTGGGGTCGGGCTCCAGGGCCTCGCTCATGTCCACACCGTACTGGCGGATGAAACGGGCGATGGCGGGATTCTTCAGGCCGGCGACGCGGCAGTGCGCAAGGCGTCCGAACAGGCTGGAGACGAGCGCCTGGGGCGCGAGATATTGGCCGTAGATGAAAAGCTGGTCTTTGATGGACATGTCGGGGCCTCGCGCGGGCGAGGCAGTTTCGGGTTTGCGCCTGGATATTACAGCGGTGCGGAGGAACCGCGCACGACCAGCTCGGGCCGCAGGACGACCGTGGACGTCGTGCCCGGCACGCCGCGCAGGCTGTCCAGCAACAAGCGGGCCGCCCGGAACCCCATCTCGTAGTGCAGGATGCGTACCGTGGTCAGGGGAGGCGACACCCTGTCCATCAAGGGCATGTCGTTATGTCCCACGACCGAGACGTCCTGCGGCACCGTGCGTCCGCGCTGCTGCAATGCCTGGATCGCCCCCAGCGCGATCAGGTCGTTGGCCGCGACGATGGCCGTGAACTCGGCCCCGGTGCCCAGCAGCGCGCGCGTGCCTTCCTCGCCGGCATCGCAGGAATAGGCGTCGCACTGGGCGAAGCCGGCCGGCTCCAGCCCGTGCGCGGCCATGGCCTGGATGAAGCCGGCCTGCCGCAGCGAACCGGTGGACAGCGCCAGCGGCCCGGACAGGTGGGCGATGCGGCGATGGCCGATGGACACCAGGTGATCGACGGCCAGTTTCATGCCCAGCATGTCGTCGCTGACGACGGCGGGCAGGCTGCCGTCTTCGTCGCGGCGGTTGACCAGCACGACCTTGACCTGGTCGCGCACCAGGCGCTCGACCAGCGGGTCGTGCAGGCTGGAGGTCGCGATGATGAGCCCTTCGACGCGCTGGGCCAGCATGCGGTCGGCGGCCTCGTCCGGCGCCTGTTCGTTGCCGGTATCGGCCACCAGCACGAAGAAGCCCTCGGCCGCCAGCGCCTGTTCGATGCCGCGCAGGATGGGCGGGAACACGGGATTGGTGATGTCGGGCAACAGCACGCCCACCGTGCCCGACCGCCCGGTGCGCAGCGCCGACGCCGCGCGGTTGACGCGGTAGTTCAGGGCGCGGGCGGCGGCCTCGACGCGGCCGACCACTTCGGGGCTGACCATGTGGCGTCGTTCGGGGTCCAGCGCGCGCGAAGCGGTGGTCTTGTGCACCTGGGCGTGCAGGGCGATGTCGGCAAGGGTGGCGGCGGAGGAACGCTTGGGCATGGGCGAGATGATAGCGAAGTGCCGGCGCATGGGGGCGGGAAATCTCCTTGTTGACAAGTGGAACGATCCCGCTAAACTGAATGCTATCGATAGCATGAGGTTATGCCAAATGTTGCCCAGCACGCCAGAGTCTCTTACCCCCATTGTTTTGCAATCGATGGCAAATACCGCCGATCCGCGCGTCAAGGAACTGCTATGCAGCCTGGTCCGGCATCTGCACGCCTTCGTACTGGAAACGCGGCTGACCGAGGCCGAGTTCGAATATGCGCTGGGCTATCTCAATGCCATCGGGCAGGCCACCTGCGACACCAAGAACGAGGCGGTGCTGGTGGCCGACCTGCTGGGCGTGTCGTCGCTGGTGGCGCTGCTGAACAACGCCGACCATCATGGCGAGTCGGACGCCGCGCTGCTCGGTCCGTTCTGGCGCGCCAACTCGCCCAGCCTGGAACCGGGGGCCTCGCTGGCGGCGCCGGGCACGCCCGGCATCCCGCTCGAGGGCAGCGGGCTGGTCCAGGACCGCGAGGGCCGGCCACTGGCCGGCGTCACGGTGGACATCTGGCATGCATCGCCCAGCGGGCTGTACGAGAACCAGGACGAGACCCAGCCCGACATGAACCTGCGCGGCCGCTTCACGACCGACGAGAACGGACGCTTCCGCTTCCGTTCGGTGCGGCCGGCGGGCTATCCCGTGCCGGTGGACGGGCCGGGCGGCGTGCTGCTGCGCGCCCAGGCGCGCCACGAGTTCCGGCCGGCACACCTGCATTTCATGTTCTCCAAGCCCGGCTACAAGGTCCTGATCACCCAGGTCTACGCCGACGACTCGGAGTTCCTGCACAGCGATCCCACTTTCGGCGTGACGCGCCGGCTGGTCGGCCAGTACCGGGTGGAATCGCGCCCGGGCGGCGACGTCGCGGTCTTCGATCATTGCTTCACGCTGCTGGAAGGCGAGATGGTCTTCCCGCATCCCCCGATTCCCTGAACTTCCCACGCATCACCAAAGGAACTCCCAATGACACAAGCATCCACATTCGCGCCGCAGGACCGCCTGGACGGCAAGGTGGCCGTGATAGCCGGCGGCACCGGCGCAATCGGCCATGCCAGCGCGCGGCGCCTGGCGGCCCGCGGGGCGCGTTGCGTGCTGCTGCATAACGGCGATCCCGCCGCCGCTTCCCGGGTGGGCGAACTGCCCGGGGAAGGACACGCCGAGGTCCGGGCCTCCATTACCGACAGCCCGGCCCTGAAGGCGGCGGCCGAGCGCGTCCGCGCCGACTTCGGCACCTGCCACATCCTGGTCAATAGCGCCGGCTACACCAAGCCCGTGCCCGCGGCCGACCTGGAGGGCCTGACCGACGAACTGATCGACGACATCCTGAAGGTCAACTTCCGGGGCGTCTTCTCGACCATCCGCGCCTTCGCGCCGCTGCTCAAGGAAAGCGGCGATGGCCTGATCGTGACGCTGTCCTCGATCGCGGCCTTCACGGGCGTCGGCAGCAACCTGGCCTACGTTGCGGCCAAGGCCAGCGTGGACGTGGTGGGCGAGGCCCTGGCCCGCGTGCTCGCGCCGCAGGTGCGCGTGCTGTCGGTCAGCCCGGGCGTGGTCGACTCCACCTTCGTGCCGGGCCGGGGCGCCGACTTCAACGCCAAGACTGCCGCCACCACGCCGCTGGGCCGCATCGGCACCACCGACGACATCGCCGCCGCCGTGGAAGCCTGCGCCACCTCGCTGCGTTTTGCCACCGGCACCCGCATCGTGGTCGATGGAGGACGCCACCTGTGAACCCGACCGTCATCACCTGCGCGATCACCGGCAACCTGACCAAGCCGGAGCAGACGCCGCACCTGCCCATCACGCCCGAGCAGATCGCCAATTCGGCGCTCGAGGCGGCCCGCGCCGGCGCGGCGCAGGTCCACATCCACGTGCGCGATCCCCAAACCGGCCGCCCGTCGATAGACGTCGCGCTGTACGACGAGGTCATCCGCCGCATCCGGGCCGAGAACCGCGAAGTCATCATCAACCTGACCACCGGCCCGGGCGGCCGCTACGTGCCGAGCGAGGCCGAGCCCCGCGTGGCCGGCCCCGGCACCACGCTGCTGCCCCCGGAGAAAAGGGTCGAGCACATCGCGCGGCTGCGGCCCGACGTCTGCTCGCTGGACCTGAACACCATGAACTCGGGCGCGGAGGTGGTCATCAACACCCCGCGCAACGTGCGCATCATGGCCGGCGTCATCCGCGAGGCGGGCGTCAAGCCGGAACTGGAGATCTTCGACAGCGGCGACATCCACCTCGCGCGCGACCTGATCGCCGACGGCACGCTGGACGGGCCGGGCATGTGGACCTTCGTCACCGGCGTCAAGTACGGATTCGAGGCCACGCCCGAGACGCTGCTGTATGCGCGCGGCCTGCTGCCGGCGGGCGCCTTCTGGTCCGCCTTCGGGGTGGGCCGCCACGAGTTCCCCATGCTGGCGGCCGCTTTCGTGTCGGGCGGCCACGTCCGCGTAGGCCTGGAAGACAACATCTACCTGTCCCGGGGCGTCCTGGCGCCCAGCAACGCGGCGCTGGTGGAGCGTGCCGCGCGCATCGTGCAGGACCTGGGAGGAAGCGTGGCGAGCGCCGGCGAGGCGCGCGACATGCTGGGCCTGCCCATCAGGAATTGAAGGAACCGCTACCGATCATGTCCACCGTCATGCAAGAAACCCAACACGGGCCGGCCGTGCGCGTACAGGCCAAGGCCGAGTCCGCCGCCCACCTGGCCCCGGCCATCGAAACCCTGGCCATGCCCCGGCCGGATCCGGGCCACGCCGTCGTCAAGGTGGCCAGCGCGGCCGTCAATCCCAGCGACGTGAAGGCGGCGCTGGGCCTGATGCCGCAGGCCGTCTGGCCGCGCACGCCCGGGCGCGACTTCGCCGGCACGGTGGTGGCCGGCCCCACCGAATGGATAGGCCGCCGCGTCTGGGGCTCGGGCGGCGACCTGGGCATCACGCGGGACGGCTCCCATGCCGCCTGGCTCACGCTGCCGCTGGCCGCGCTGGAGGAAATGCCCGCGGGCCTGGACTTCGATGCCGCCGGCTCGATAGGCGTGCCGTTCGTGACGGCCTACGAAGGTTTCCAACGCAGCGGCATGCCGCTGCCGGGCCAGGTGGTCGCCGTCATGGGGGCCAACGGCAAGGTGGGGCAGGCCGCCGTCCAGCTCGCGGCGCAGGCGGGAGCCCGCGTCATCGCGGTCCAGCGCCGGCCGGGACCCTACGCCGGCTTCGCCTGCGCGCCGGTCGAGGTCGTGGACGCCAGCCGGGAAGACGTGGCCGCGCGGCTGCGCGAGCTCACCGACGGCCGCGGCGTGGACCTGGTCTACAACACCGTGGGCAGCCCGTACTTCCAGGCCGCCAACCAGGCCATGGCCAAGCGCGCCACGCAGATCTTCATCTCCACGGTCGAGCGCCCGGTGCCGTTCGACATCTTCACGTTCTACCGCGCCATGCACACCTACGTGGGCGTGGATTCGCTGGCCATGGACTGCACCGAGGCGGCCGCGCACCTGCGGGCGCTGCGGCCGGGGTTCGAGGCCGGCACGCTGCGGCCGTTCCCCGTCGGCGCCGATGCCGTCTATGCACTGACCGACGCGCTCGATGCCTACCGCACGGTAATCGGCGGATCGGACCAGCGCATCGTGCTGCGGCCGTGGGAAGGCCGGGCATGAACGTCACCCGCTATCCCGAGGCTCCCGTCTACGAGGCTCCCAACCACTTCGACATGCGCTGCGTGCGCCTGCAAGGCAGGGAAGCCGGCCCGGCCGAACAGCTGTGGCTGGGCGTCTCGACGCTGGAACCCGGCGGCCACACCTCGCTGGATGGCTCGCCCATGGAGAAGCACTACGTGGTCCTGGAAGGCGAGCTGACCGTCGTGAGCGAGCTGGACGGGGTGCGGCAGGAAGCCACGCTGGCGCGCCTGGATTCATGCCGCCTGGCGCCCGGCGAGAAACGCCAGTTGATCAACCGCAGCGGCCGGACGGCATCGGTGCTGCTGGCCATGCCATTCAGCCCGCCCGTCCCGGGCTAGGGCCGCCGTTCCATTCGATAAACCAGAGGAGACACACCATGCAACGACATTCCCACGCTCGCCGGACCTCGCTGCGCGTCCTCGCGGCCGCGACCATGCTAGCCGCGGGCGCGAGCGCTCAGGCCCAGGGCAACTGGCCGCAAGGCGGCCCCATCCGCTTCATCGTCCCGTTCACCGCCGGCAGCGGCACCGACGTGGTGGCGCGTTCGATCGCCGACAAGCTGGGCCCCATCCTGGGCGCACAGATCGTGGTCGAGAACAAGCCGGGCGCGGGCGGCACGCTGGGCGCCGCGCAGGTGGCCAAGGCGCCCGCCGATGGCTACACGCTGCTGATCCACAGTTCGGGCCACCTCGTCAATCCGTCCATTTACCCGAACCTGCCGTACGACACGCTCAAGGACTTCGAGGGCATCACGCCGCTGGCCAGCCTGCCCAACGTGCTGGTGGTCTCGCCCTCGGCAGGGTACAAGAACCTGGGCGACCTGGTCGCCAAGGCCAAGGCCGATCCCGGCAAGCTGTTCTATGCCTCCGCCGGCAACGGCTCGGCCACGCACATGAACGCGGAACAGTTCCGGGTGGCCGCCGGCATCGATGCCGTGCACGTGCCGTTCCGCGGGACGCCCGAGGCCATCACCGAGACCATCGCCGGCCGTACGACCTGGTTCTTCGCGCCCCTGGTATCGGCCCTGCCCATGATCAAGGACGGCAAGCTGCAGGCGCTGGCCGTCGGTACCGCCGCGCGTTCGGCCGCGCTGCCCGACGTGCCCTCCATGACCGACTCGGGCCTGCCGGCCGCGGCCTACACGTTCTGGGTGGGCCTGTTCGCGCCGGCCAAGACGCCCCAGCCCGTGGTCGACAAGATCCACGCCGGCGTGCTGAAGGTGCTGGAGATGCCCGACATCAAGACCCGCTTCGCCAACCTGGGCGCCGCCCCCATGCCCATGGACCAGAAGGCCTTCGAGAAGTACCTGGCCGACGAGACGAAGTCCGCGTCGCAGCTGGTGAAAGCCGCAGGCATCAAGATCGAGTAGGCTAGCGTCGCTCCCGCCGGTCGTCCCCAAGGAAAAACGGCCTCGCTTCTTTCGAAAGCGAGGCCGTTCCCGTTTCGGGGGGACGCGATCAGTCCAGCATCGGCAGCTTGGCCTCTTCGGCCAATTTCTTCAGCGAAGCCTGGCCGTCCAGCATGAACTTGGCGAAGTCCTTGCCGACGATCATGTTCAACTGCGAGCCCATCTGGTCGAACTGTTCGCTCATGCCGGGCTTGGACAGTTCGGTGGTCAGGATGTTGGTGATCTTGGCGATCACGTCGGGCGGGGTGTTCGCCGGCGCGTACAGGCCCAGCCAGGTGGAGAACTGCAGCTGGGGATAGCCCAGCTCCACCGTGGTGGGGACGTCCGGCAGGGTCGGCCAGCGCTTGGGTCCCATGACGGCCAGCGCGTGGACGCGGCCGCTCTTGGCGTTGGGCGCGACGCTGCCCGGGGAGTCGAACATGGACTGGACCTGTCCGCCCATCAGGTCGTTCATGGCCGGAGCCGCGCCGCGATAGGGAATGTGCAGCATGTTGGCGCCGACGCCGTGGGCGAACAGTTCACCCGCCAGGTGGTAGCCGGTGCCGTTGCCCGAGGACGCGAAGGTGGTGCCCGGGTGCGACTTCACGTAGGCCACGAAGTCCTTGAAGTCCTTGACCGGCAGCGAACGGGTGGCGACCACCACGTGCGGCGACACGGTCACCGTCATGATGGGCGTGAAGTCCTTGTTCGCGTCGTAGGGCACGTCCTTGCGCAGCACGGGGGCGACCAGGTGCGTGGACGAGGACGTCAGCAGCAGGGTGTAGCCGTCGGCCGGCGATTTGGCGACGAAGTTCGCGCCGATCGCGCCGCCCGCGCCGGTCTTGTTCTCGACGATGGTGGCCTGGCCCCAGTTCTGTTGCAGCTTCTGGGCGAGCAGGCGCGCGACCGTGTCGGTGTTCGTGCCGGGAGGGAACGGATTGATGATGCGGACGGGGCGGTCGGGGTAGGGTCCGGCATGAGCGGGAGCGACGGCCAGGGTGCCCAGCACGAGGGCGGCGGCGAGTGCGCGATACATAGATGAAACAACCTTGAAATGGTAAATGGGCTTTGTGGTCTTATCGTTGCCGCGAGCAACTATCCATTATACGTGCATGAGCCGGAAAGCCCCGTGCCACGCGGGCTTCGCGCTAGACTGTCGCTCCGTCCGAGCATCCGCCCCCTGGCGAATACGACCTTGACCGACACCTGTTCCTCCCTGATCGTGAATGGCCTGCACGGCCGTCTCGCCGGCCCTTTCGACCTGGGTATCGAAGGCGGGGAGTGCGTGGCCTTGTCCGGCCCGTCCGGCGTGGGCAAGAGCCTGCTGTTGCGCATGATCGCCGACCTTGAACCGGCCCGGGGCCGCGTCGAGCTGGACGGCGTGGACCGCGACCGCATGCCGGCCCCGGCCTTCAGGCGCCAGGTTACCTATGTCGCCGCCGACGCCGGATGGTGGGCGGACATCGTGGCCGATCACATGGCGTATCCGGAGCGGGCGCGGGCGCTGCTGCCCGAGCTGGGGCTGGCCGATGCACTGTTCGAGGCGCCCGTGGCCACGCTGTCGACCGGACAGCGCCAGCGGCTCGCGCTGGTGCGAGCCATCTCGCAGCACCCGCGTTTCCTGTTGCTGGACGAACCGACCTCGGCCCTGGATCCCGAAGCCACCGCCCGGGTCGAGGCCCTGTTGGCGCGGCTGCGCGAGCAGGGCACCGGTCTGCTGGTGGTCACGCATGACGCGGCCCAGGCCGTGCGCATCGCCACCCGGCGGTTGCGCGTGACCCCCGGCGGATTGGAGGACGAAACGCCATGAGCCCCATTTCACTGACGCCGATGGAACTGGCCATGGCGGCCGTGCTGGTGCTGGCCAGCGCCGCGCTGTCGCTGCGGCTGGCGCTGGGGATCCAGCGTCCGCTGCTGGTGGCGGCGGCACGCATGGTCGTGCAACTGGTCCTGGTGGGCCTGTTCCTGCGGCAGGTGTTCGCGTTGACCTCGCCCTGGGTGACCGGCGCGGTCGTTGCGCTGATGATCGCCGCGGCCTGCCACGAAGTCGGCTCCAGGCAGGAGCGGCGCTTCCAGGGAGCATGGCGCTATGGGGTGGGCGGCGTGCCGGTGGGCGTCGCCACGCTGGGCATCGCGCTGCTGGCGCTGGCGACGGCGCTGCGTCCCGACCCCTGGTACGACCCGCGCCACGCAATCCCGCTGGCCGGCATCGTCCTGGGCACGGCCATGAACAGCGCCAGCCTGGCCTTGAACGGCGTGTTCACCTCGGTCTCGCGCGAACGCGCGGCCATCGAGGCCCGGCTGGCCCTGGGCGCCGACCGCTACACCGCGTTCCGGAACATCATCCGGGGCGCGGTGCGGGCGGGGGTGCTGCCGGTGATGAACCAGATGGCGGCGGCGGGCGTCATCACCATGCCCGGCATCATGACCGGCCAGATCCTGGCCGGCATGGACCCCATCGAATCGGCCAAGTACCAGATCCTGCTGATGTTCCTGCTGGCCGGCGGCGGCTTCGCGGCGTCGGCCGGTTCGGTCTACCTGGCGGTGTGGCGGCTGACCGACGCACGCGACCGCCTGAGGCTGGAGCGGCTGGTCTCGCGGCACGGCGGCTGACGCTGCGGCCGCGCGGCCGATGCCGTTGCAACCGGCCGCTGCAACTGGATACCTTGTCGGGGCCGCCTGCCGCGGCCTTGCGCTATGCTTGGCTCGTTGCACACCTGTGCTCGAGGAGCCGATTGAAAATGATGCTCAAACCGCGACGCGAAATTTTCCTTGTCCTGCTGCTGGCAGGTTCGCTGGGCATGACGCCCGCATGGGCTGATCCGCCCGGCGGCAAAGGCAACGGCAATGCCCACGCCGGAGGCGGACACGGGGGCGGCAAGGGGCAGGGAAGCAAGGGCCACGGGCAAGGGCAGGGCGACAAGGTGTCGGGCAAGGGCGGCGGCCCCAAGCAGGGCAAGCGCGCCGATGGCGGCGACGACCTGGTCCGCGCGGGCATCACGGTATCGCTGGCCAGGAACTATGCCTCCGACTACCAGGCGGTGGGCTATGGCCCCTTGCCCCCGGGCATACGCAAGAACCTGGCCCGGGGCAAGCCGCTGCCACCGGGCATCGCCAAGAAGGCCGTGCCGTCCGGCATGCTGTCGAGGTTGCCGGTCTATCCCGGCTACGAGTGGCGTGTGGCGGGCACGGACCTGATCCTGGTGTCGCTGGCCACCCTGGTCGTAGCCGACGTGCTCGCCGACGTATTCCGTTGACCGGACTGCGAAGCATCCATTCCAAGCACGCATTTCCAAGGAGAACAAGGTGCGAAGCCTGATCACTGCCTTTTTCGTCATGCTGGCGGCCACGCTGTCCGGCTGCGGCTACAACGACCTGCAACGCGCGGACGAACAGGTCAAGGCCAGCTGGTCCGAGGTCCTGAACCAGTACCAGCGGCGCGCTGACCTCATCCCCAACCTGGTCAACACGGTCAAGGGCTATGCCAGCCACGAGCAGGATACGCTGACCGCCGTGGTCAACGCCCGCGCCCAGGCCACCGGCATCAACGCGACGCCCGAGCTGGTCAACGATCCCGAGGCCTTCGCCAAGTTCGATGCCGCCCAGCAGCAGCTGACTAGCGCGCTGTCGCGCCTGATGGTGGTGGTGGAGCGCTACCCGGACCTGAAGGCGAATGAGAACTTCCGCGACCTGCAGGCACAGCTCGAAGGCACCGAAAACCGGATCACCGTGGCCCGCAATCGCTACATCAAGTCGGTCCAGGACTACAACGTGATCGTGCGCTCGTTCCCGAGCAACCTGACCGCGAAGGCTTTCGGCTATCCGGTGAAGGCCAATTTCTCGGTGGCCAACGAAAGCGCCATTTCCACGCCGCCCACCGTCGACTTCGGCGGCAACAAGCCCGCGGGCGCCCGATGAGCGCATGGCGGGCCTGGGGACGCCGGGCGTCGGCATGGCTGGCCGCCGGGCTTGCCGTGCTGTGGCTGGCTGCCGCGCCGGTCCAGGCCGCCAGCGATGGCCTGGTGGCGATTCCGCCGTTCGGCGGGCTGGTCACCGACCTGACCTCGACGCTGACCGCCGAGCAGCGCTCCGGACTGGAACAGCAATTGCGGGCGTTCCAGGAGCGCAAGGGCAGCCAGGTCGCGATCCTGATCGTCCCCAGCACCGTGCCAGAGAGCATCGAGCAGTATTCGCTGCGGGTGGCCGAGGCCTGGAAGCCCGGCCGCAAGAACGTGGACGACGGCGTGCTGTTCCTGGTGGCCAAGGACGATCGGCGCATGCGGATCGAAGTGGGCTACGGACTGGAGGGGGTGCTGAACGATGCCACGGCGAACCGCATCCTGAACGAGATCGTCACGCCGCGATTCCGCGAGGGCGATTACTACGGTGGCATCTCCCAGGGAGCCGACCGCATCATGCGGCTCATCGACGGCGAACCGCTGCCGCCGCCGCCCCAGCGCGCCGCCCGGGAAGGCGGTGACCTGGAAGGCATCGCCCCCGTATTGCTGATCGTCGCGCTGGTGGCGGGCGGCATGCTGCGGCGTGCCCTGGGCAGGCTGCCGGGCGCGCTCGTGACCGGCGGTGTCGTGGGCGGCGCGGCCTGGCTGCTGTCCGGCGCGGTGGCCATCGCGATCCTGGGCGCCGTGCTGGCGTTCTTCTTCACCCTGGTGGGTGGCGGCTTCGCCGGCCTGCCGGGCGGCTACGGCGGCAGCCATCGCGGGGGCCGCGGAGGAGGGGGCTTTGGCGGCGGAGGATTCGGCGGCGGCGGCTTCGGTGGTGGTGGGGGCGGCGGCTTCGGTGGCGGCGGCGCTTCGGGACGGTGGTAGGCATGGCGATCAAACGATTCCTCAAGCATCTGGTGACGACCCGCCGCGCGGCGCACCGGGCTTTCCCGGCCCGGTCGCTGGACCGCATCGAGCGAACCATCCGCGAGGTCGAGTCGCGCCATGACGGCCAGATCCGTTTCGTGGTCGAGGCCGCGCTGGACATGGGCCCGCTGTGGCAGCAGCAGTCGCCGCGGGAACGGGCGCTGGAAGTCTTCGCGCTGCAAGGCGTATGGGACACGCCCGACAACAACGGCATCCTTCTGTACGTGCTGATGGCCGACCATGCGGTCGAGATCGTCTGCGACCGGGGCATCCACGCCTGCGAAACCGCCGGGACCTGGGAAGCCGTCTGCCGCGGCATCCAGGAGGCGTTTGCCCAGGGCCGCTACGAGCAGGGCGTGATCGAGGGTATCACCGCGCTGGGCGCCTCGCTGGCCCGGCACTACCCCGGCGCGTCCCGCGCCAACACGCTGCCCGATCGTCCGCGGATCATGTAGCGCTCAGGGGACGGCCGCGTCCCTTTCATGAAAGTGTCACCCATGCCTCCTAGCATTCGCCCAGACGCGAATCGGGAGGCATGATTCCCTGGTTTCCGGAACCGGGATGCCGCCGTCGATTCGACGTTGCAACGCACCCCTCCTTGGAAACCAGAACAATGTCCGATACGTTACTCAACAACTCGCGCCGCCAGGCGCTCAAGTTCCTGGCCGGCGCGCCCGCCATGCTGCCTCTCGGGACGGTCACCGCGTCCCTGCTGGCCGCCTGTGGCGGGGACGACGATCCCATCACGCCCACGCCCCAGCCGTCCGCGGATTTCGTGTCGGCCTCGTTCACCTCCACCCCCGCGCCGTCGCTGTCCAATCCGGCGGCGATGGCCACGACCACCGTGAACTCCACCCTGACGGTGAAGCTGAGCGACGGCAGTTCCCACGCCTACAAGCTGGCGTACCAGCCGTTCTTCATCACCGGCGACATGGTCTCGGATGGCAAGGGCGGCAAGATCCTGGCCGGCGGCTACGTCGACATCAACAACAAGCCGATCATCGACAAGTCGGTGGCAGGCAAGGAACGCCAGATCTTCTCGGACTCGCCGGACGGCACCTCGCTGCTCGCGCTGTCCAACGCCAACGTCCCGGGCATCAAGGGCAAGGCCGTGTTCGCCGTGGTGCAGTTCGAGTACACGACGCGCGACCAGAGCGGCGCCGATACCTACGGCACGCTGCCGTCGCCCATCGCCGTCCTGACCCTGGACCAGGACCAGGCCACCGGCAAGCTGAGCCTGGTCAAGTACCACAACGTCGACACCTCGGCGGCGCATGGCCTGTGGATCACTTGTGGCGCGAGCCTGTCGCCCTGGAACACCCACCTGTCTAGCGAGGAGTACGAACCGGATGCTCCTTTCGTTTCGACCAACGCCCAGTTCAAGGCCTTCAGCAAGAACCTGTACGGCGACGAGACCAAGGCCCGCCCCTACCACTATGGCCACATTCCCGAAGTCACGGTGAATCCGGACGGCACGGGTTCGATCAAGAAGCACTATTGCATGGGGCGGATCTCGCACGAGCTGATCCAGGTGATGCCCGACAACCGCACGGTGCTGATGGGCGACGACGCCACCAACAGCGGCCTGTTCGTGTTCGTGGCGGACAAGGAGAAGGACCTGTCGGCGGGCACGCTGTATGTCGCCAAGCTGGGGTCCGGTTTCTCGGTCGACCCGGCCGCGCCCGGCGCCAACCTGACCTGGATCAAGCTGGGCCACGCCACCAGCGCGGAGATCGAGCAGATGGCCAACACGCTCGATCCCGAGGACATCATGACGGTGCTCAAGTCCGATCCCTCGGACGCGACCTATACGAAGATCTTCTCGAACGGCGCGGCAAACTGGGTCAAGGTCAAGCCTGGCATGGAGAAGGCCGCCGCCTTCCTGGAGACGCACCGCTACGCCTATCTGATGGGCGGCAGCATGGGCTTCACCAAGATGGAGGGCACCACGGTCAACATCAAGGACAAGGTGGCCTACTCGGCCCTGCAGAACATCCAGGACTCCATGGTCAAGGGCAATGCCAAGGGCTGGAACGAGCAAAGCGGCATCGCGCTGGACAAGGCGCTGATCGCCGGCGGCGTGCTGGCCCATACCCTGGCCGGCGGCCAGAAAGACCAGACCGGCGCGGCCATCAACAGCGAATGGATGCCGGTGCACACCAGGATGCTGCTGGTGGGCGAGGATATCGCGGCCGACGCCTTGGGCAACAAGGCCAACCCGGAACTGGTGGCCAACCCGGACAACCTCAAGTTCTCGGAAAAACTGCGCACGCTGTTCATCGGCGAGGACAGCGGCTCGCACGTGAACAACTTCCTGTGGGCCTACAACGTCGACACCAAGTCGCTGTCGCGGCTGCTGTCGGTACCCGCGGGCGGCGAGTCGACCGGCCTGCACGCCGTGGACGAGATCAACGGCTGGACCTACATCATGAGCAACTTCCAGCACGCCGGTGACTGGAGCTCGCTGCACGACAAGGTCAAGGACACGCTGGATCCGCTGATCCGCTCCAACTACAAGGACCGCTTCGGCGCCGCGGTGGGGTACCTGACCGCCGATCCCACGAGCATCAAGCTCAAGGGTTGACGGCCGGGGAGCCCGGGCCGGCTTCGCCGCCGGCCTCGGGCTGCCGCACCAGCAGCACCGGCACCGGCGCCTCGCGCAGGATCTTCTCGGCGCTGCTGCCCAGCACCATGCGGGGCAGGCCGCGCCGGCCGTGGGTGCCGATCACGATCAGGTCCGCCGGCCATGTGCGCGCTTCCTGGATGACCAAGTCGTGCACGGGGCCGGCGAAATTGTCGTGCAGCACCGTATCCGCCGCGATGCCGGCGGCCTTCGCCTTGGCCTCGGCCTGCTGGATCAGTTCGGCGCCGTTGGCGCGCAGGACGTTGATCCAGTCGGAATAGGCGGCGTAGGCGCCCATGGAACCGGCCAGCGACAACTCGTCGATCACGTGCATCAGGCGCAACTGCCCCTTGGTCAGCGCGGCGATGCGCAGGGCCTCGTCCAGCCCGCGGTTGGAGGTGGGGCTGCCGTCGACGGGAACGAGTATGCGCTGGTACATGGGGATGCTCCTGGTTCGTGGTGACCGCTCGGGTCAGAAATAGAAGGAAACCTCGGCACGCCCCGAGGCCGGGACGCGGACCTGGCGGCTTTGCCGGGCCGATCCGTACTCCGCATCGATGCGGTAGTCGCCCGGCGCGAGCCGGGCCAACAGGTAGGGGCCCTGGGTGGTCACGGACAGGACGTCCTTGCCGCCGCTGTCGCGGATGGCCACGCGTACGTCGGCTACGTATTCACCGCTCTTGGCGGCCGCCAGCACGCGCAGGCTGTAGTCCTTCATGCCCCGGATGGCGGCCGACTCGTCCTGGCCCACGCCGCCCGTCACGTAGGCGATGCCGTTCTGTTCGCCCTTGTCCATCGCCTGGCCGGCCAACGGCCACGCGGCCGCCAGCGCCAGCGCCAGCGGCGCCGCCCATCGTAGGTTCTGCTTCATGATGCTGCTCCTTGCCGATCTCCGGGCCACGCGGGCCCATGTATCAATGGGAAAACAGGACCGGCACGGTCATCGACTCCAACAAGGTCCGAGTCGTGCCGCCCAGGACCGCCTCCCGCACGCGGCTGTGGCCGTAGGCGCCCATCACGATCAGGTCGCAGGCGTTGTCGGCGGCCGCGTTCAGGATGCAATTGCCGATTCCTATCCCCGCGCTTTCGCGCACCGTTTCCTGCGGGATGGGATATTGCCGTCCGGCGCAGTAGGCCAGGAAGTCGGCTCGCTTGGTCTGGGCCGCCTGCTCCGGTTCGGACGGCGGGTCGACCCGCAGCGCGAACAGTTCGGTGGCTTCTTCCAGGATGGGGCCGGCATCGGCCAGTGCGCGGGCCGACTCGCGGCGTTCGTCCCAGCAGAAAAGCACGCGGCGGCCGATGGCGTTGAATTCGCCCACCGATGGCCACATCAGGAGCGGACGGCCCGCGCCCAGCATCACGGTGGCCAGCAGGACCGGCATTTGTTGCGGCCCCGGGTCGGCATCGTCGGGCTGGCTCATGACCAGCAGATCGCAATAACGCGCCTGCTCGCACAGGACGTTCTCGGCAAGGCCATTGCCGGTGCGCCAGTGCGCCGTCACGCCGGTCTCGCCAGCGACTTCCTGCAACAGGGCCTCGGTGGCGGCGCGGTCGTCGTCCACGCGCTGGCGCAGCATGCGATTGACGTCGTCGGAAACGAAGAAACCTTCGTAGAGGTAGGGAAGGGGGCGGCCGAAGCTGGCGTGGATGCCGACCAGCGTGGCATCGTGCTCGGCGGCCAGTTGCGCCGCGGCGCGTACGCGCCGCCTGCAGCCCCGGTCCAGATCCAGATGAACTGCGATACGTCCCAGCATATGCGCCTCCAGCCGTGAGTGGATGACTCCATCCTAGCCGCGACGCGATGCGTGAACCTTGATCTGGCTCAAGTCCGCCGCACGCGTGGGCGACGGTGGCAACTCATAAATAGTCTGGTACGAAAAAAGCCAAAAGGAAAGGGCGCTGGCGGGAGAGTTGGTAACCAGAACTGAACGGGTGCTAGACCGCCGCCGCGCGCCGCGCCAGCAGGATGGCATTGGCCGCCGCCAGCGCCAGCGGGACGGTCACCAGGCCGATGAAGCCGTTCCAGCCGGCCAGGTCCAGCGCGTAGCCGCCGCCCAGCCCGATCAGGCTGGATCCGCAGTAGTACCCGAACAGATACAGGGAAGACGCCTGGGCACGGCCTTGCCGGGCTGCGCGCGCGACCCAGGAACTGCAGATCGAGTGCGCGCCGAAGAAGCCGAAGGTCAGCACGGCCATCCCGAGAACCAGCAGCCACAGGTTGTCCGACAGGGTCAGCAGCGCGCCGGCCAATTGCAGCAGGACGCCCGCCGCCATGACGCGGCCATGTCCCAGGCGCGCGGCCAGGTCGCCCATCCAGGCGGAACTGACGATGCCCGCCAGGTAGACCACCGACACCATGCCGACCACGGCGTGGCTGAGCGAGAACGGCGGGGCGAGCAGCCGGAAGCCGATGTAGTTGTACACGGCGACGAAACCGCCCATCAGCAGGAAGCCCTGGGCGAACAGCCGCAGCATGGCGGGATTGCGCAGATGGGACCGGAAGCTGCCCAGGGCGCCGGCCAGGTCCAGCGCGCGCGGCTTGAAATGCCGCGACGCGGGCAATGTCCTCCAGAACAGCACCGCCCCGGCGAAGCCGATCAGGCCGATGACCAGGGCCGCGACGCGCCAGCCGTGGCCGTCGGCGATCACGCCGGCCAGCAGGCGGCCGGACATCCCGCCGATGGCGGAGCCGCCGATGTACAGGCCCATGGCCAGGCCGGCGGCGCGGGGCTCCATTTCCTCGCCCACGTAGGCCATGGCGACGGCCGGCAGGCCGCTCAGGGTGATGCCCATCAAGGCGCGCAGCGTCAGCAGCGCCGGCCATTGCGGAAAGAGGGTCATCGCGGTGGTCAGGGTCGCCGAGCCCAGCAGCGAGGCGAACATCAGCGTGCGCCGGCCCAGCCGCTCGGACACCGCGCTGGCTGCCAGCATGGAGATGGCCAGCAGGGCGGTCGACAGCGACAGCGCCAGGCTGCTGGCGGCGGCCGACAGGCCGAAATCATGGGCGAACAGCGGCATCAGCGGCTGGACGAAATACAGCAGCGAAAAAGTCGAGAAGCCGGAAGCGAACAGCGCGACCACCGCGCGCCAGAAGGCCGGCGTGCCGCGTTCGATGTGGCCGGGCGGCTGGGCCGGCACGGCCGGTGAAACGGTGGTATCCGCGCGAGACAGAGGGGCGCCGGCGGGCGGAGCGGAAGACATGGCAGTCGAGCAAGTGACGTTCTAGGGGTTAACTCTAGGCCTTTTGTCTGATATCGTCCAATACTGAAATCATGCCCAGTAATATCCAATCCCTATGATAGATCTGCGCCGGGTAAGGTATTTCGTGGCGGTGGCCGAGGAACTGCATTTCGGCCGGGCAGCGGCCCGGCTGGGCATTTCCCAGCCGCCGCTGAGCCAGCAATTGCAGGCCCTGGAGCAGGACCTGGGAGCGCGGCTGCTCCACCGCAACAAGCGACAGGTTTCCCTGACCGAGGCAGGCCAGCTGTTCCTGCCCGAGGCCCGCGCGCTGCTGGCCCAGGCCGAACGCGCGGCATCCATCGCGGCGCGTGCCGCGCGGGGCGAACTGGGCACGCTGCGCGTGGGTTTCACCGAAAGCGCGGTCCTGACGGGGGCGCTGCCCAACCTGTTGTCGCGTTTCCGCGAACGCCATCCGGCCGTGGCGGTGCAATTGATCGAAGAGACCAGCCAGGAACAGATCCAGGCCCTGCTGGACGGACGCAGCGACGTGGGATTCATGCGCCTGCCCGCCAGCGGCGCCTTTCCCGCGGAACTCGACGCGCATCCGCTGTTGTCCGATCCGCTGGTCGCGGTCTTGCCGCGCCGGCACCGGCTGGCCGGCGCCAGCGAGGCGCTGGGCGTTGCCGAACTGGCCCAGGAACCCTTTGTCTTCTTCGCTCCCGGCGCGGGCACCGGCGTCTACAGCCAGGCACTGAACCTGTGCCGGGCGGCGGGCTACGCGCCCCGCATCGCCCAGGAGGCCCGGGAAGTGGTGACCATCGCGGGGCTGGTGGCGGCGCGGCTGGGCGTCTCCATCCTGCCGGCCTCGGTGCGCCGGCTGGACGTGGCCGGCGTGGTCATCCGGACGCTGCGCGAACCCGAGGCCGCTTCGAAGCTGTGGCTGGCCAGCCGGCGCGACGGCGCCTCGGCCACCGGGGCCGCTTTCCGGCGCCTGGCGGTGGGGCCGCAGCCCGCCTCCTTATAATCGTCCCACCGTACCGAATTCCGCTCCCGCCTCCCGCCGCATCGCCATGTCCCTGCCTTCCCCCCGTACTCCGTCCACGCAACCCCGGCCCTGGAAACGATGGCTGGGCTGGGCCTGCCTGGCCCTGGCACTGGGGCTGACGGGGGCCTTGACCGTGAGCTGGGTCATGCGCGAGAGCTCGCCGCAGTTCGGCGAACAACTGCGTACAGAAGGCCAGGCGCGGTCGCTGGAGCTGCCCGACGGTTCCCGCATCGACGCCGGTCCCGGCACCTCGCTGTCGGTGGCCTATTACTCGCGCCGGCGCCAGGTGATCCTGGCCCGCGGCGAGGCATCCTTCCACGTGCGCTGGCAGTACCGCGCCGCCTTCTCGGTGCAGTGGGGCGTGAACGAGGTGGTCATCGACGGCACCCGCATCGAAACGCCCGACATCCTGTTCCGGGTCGCGGCCGAGCCCGAGCGCCTGCGGGTCGAACTCGTGGAAGGCGCGCTCAAGGTGCGTACCGTGACGGCCGGCCCCCGCGAGTTCGTGGAGCTGCAGCCGGGCGACGCCCTGACCGTGGACATGGGCACGCGCACCCACCAGCTCACCCACGCGAGCCCGGCCCCCGCGCGCTAGGACGGTTCGTCCGGCCGCCGCGCCGGCAGGGGCGGGGCGATGTCCTCCAGCGACTTGCGTTCGGCGTCCACGCCGTGGCGCAGCGCGCCCAGGCCCGCGGCCGCCATCATGGCCGCCGCCACCGCATAGCCGAGGGCCACCGCCGCATGGCTGCCCGTGCCTATCAGTTCGCCGAACAGGGCCGGGCCGGCGAATCCTCCCAGCCCGGTTCCCACCGCGTAGAACACCGCGATCGCCACCGCCCGCATTTCCAGCGGAAAGATCTCGCTCACGGTCAGGTAGGCGGAGCTGGCCGCCGCCGAGGCGAGGAAGAATACGGCCGACCAGCACCAGGCCTGGCTGCGCGCGTCCAGCCAGCCTTGCGCGAAGGCCCAGCCGGTCAAGGCCAGGCCCAGGCCGGCCGAGACATAGGTGGCCGCGATCATGCGCCGCCGGCCGACGACGTCGAACAGCGGCCCCAGCAGCAGAGGGCCCAGCACGTTGGCCAGCGCGAACGGAAAGACGTAGAGGCCGACGCGGCCCTCCGCCACCCCGTGGAAGCGCGTCAGCACCAGCGAATACGTGAAGAAGATGGCGTTGTAGAAGAATGCCTGGGCCACCATGAGTCCGAGGGCCACGGCGCTGCGGCGGCGATAGTCGCGCACCAGGATGCGGGCGACCTGGAGCAGGGTGGGGGAGCGGCCCGCCACCGGCGAGGTGCCCGCGACCGGCGGCAGCGCGCCATGGCGGCGAATCGCCTCGTCCTCGATCGCGAGCACGATGCGCCGGGCCTCGTCCAGCCTGCCGTGCGCGGCCAGCCAGCGCGGGCTTTCCGGAACATGGCGCCGCACCAGCAGGATGGCGGCCGCCATGACGCCGCCGGCGAGGAAGGCCGCGCGCCATCCCCATACCGGCCCCAGCACGCGGACATCGAGCAGCAGCAGGCTCAGTCCCGCGCCCAGGGCCGCGCCCAGCCAGAAACTGCCGTTGATGGCCAGGTTCACCCGTCCGCGCACGCGGGCCGGGATCAGTTCGTCGATGGCGGAATTGATGGCGGCATATTCGCCCCCTATGCCCAGGCCCGTCACGAAGCGGCAGGCGGCGAAGAAGGCGAAGCCGGGCGCGAAGGCCGTCGCCAGGCTGCCGGCCATGTAGATCGCCAGGGTGATCAGGAACAGCCGCCGGCGGCCCAGGCGGTCGGTCATCCGGCCGAAGGCCAGCGCTCCCAGCACCGCGCCCGCGATGTACAGCGAGCCCGACCAGCCGACCTGCGCCGCGCTCAGGGCCAGCGTGTCGCCGCGTTCCAGGACGCCGCCCACGCTGCCGACCAGCGTGACCTCCAGGCCGTCCAGCACCCAGGCCACGCCCAGCGCGACGGCCACGCGGGTATGCCAGGGCGACCACGGTAGCCGGTCGAGGCGATTGGGCAGATCGGTCCGCGTCATGGCTCGTCCTGCCTGGCCACCTCCACCACGGAGATGCGGTTGTCGTCCAATTCCCTGACGGTATAGCGGTAGCCGGCATGGTCCAGCCAGGCTCCCACCGGAGGCAGTTCGGCGAACCGGTCCAGCAGGAAACCGGCCAGGCTGGTGTAGCCCGGGCCCGCCAGGCCGGACGGCAGGTCCAGCGCCTGTTCCACGTGCCGCAGGTCGGCGGAGCCGTCCATGCGCCATCGCCCCGGCCCCAGCGGCTGGATGGACGGTGTCTCGTCTTCGTCGGGGAAGTCGCCGGCGATGGCCTCCAGCAGGTCTACGGGAGTGACCAGGCCCAGTACGGTGCCGTATTCATCGGTCACCAGCACCAGTTGGCCGCGCGAATCGCGCAGCACGTCCATCAGGTCCAGGATGGGGATGGATTCGTGCACGTAGATGGGCGCGCGCAGGCGCGAAGCGTCGATGGCTCCGGTCTCGAGCAGGCTGGCCAGGAGATCCTTGGCGCGCGCGACGCCGGCCACGTCGTCGAAGTTGCGCCGGCAGACCGGCATGTAGCTGTGGGGGGTATCGAGGATGCGCGCGCGCTGTTCGTCCGCGCCGGCCGTCAGGTCCACCCACGAGATCTCCGAGCGCGGCGTCATGATGGACCGCACCGAGCGGTCGGCCAGCGTCAGTACGCCGCTGACCATGTGGCGCTCCTCCTCGGCGAAGGCGCCCTGCGCGGGGGAGGGGGCGCTTTCGTCGGTTCCCTGGGAGGCCCGCCGCCCGCCCAGCATGGTCAGGATCGCATCGGCGGTCCGTGCCCGCAGCGGGCGGCGGGCCGCGTGCCGGAGCGCGTTGCGGCGCGCGGTCTGGTTGAAGGCCTCGATCAGGATGGAGAAGCCGATGGCCGCGTACAGGTAGCCCTTGGGGATATGGAAGCCCAGCCCGTCGGCCACCAGGCTCAGGCCGATCATCAGCAGGAAGCTCAGGCAAAGCACCACGACCGTCGGATGGGCATTGACGAAGCGCGTGAGCGGCTTGGACGCCAGCAGCATGATGGCCATCGCCACGACGACCGCGATCATCATGATGGACAGCTCGTTGACCATGCCCACGGCCGTGATGACCGAGTCCAGCGAGAAGACGGCATCGAGCAGCACGATTTGCGCCACGACCAGCCAGAATCCGGCTTCGACCTTGCGGTTGCCCGCGTGGTCGCCGCTGCCTTCCAGCCTTTCGTGCAGTTCCAGCGTGGCCTTGAACAGCAGGAACAGGCCGCCCGCCAGCAGGATCAGATCGCGTCCCGCGAACGAGAAGCCGGCCACGCTGAACAGCGGCCGGGTCAGCGTGGCCAGCCACGATATGGCGGACAGCAGCGCCAGCCGCATCACCAGGGCCAGCGCCAGGCCGATGACCCGGGCCCGGTCGCGCTGGGCGGCCGGCAGCTTGTCGGCCAGGATGGCGATGAAGACCAGGTTGTCGATACCCAGCACGATCTCGAGCACGATCAGGGTCAGCAGGCCGGCCCAGGCAGTGGGGTCCATCAACCAATCCATGGCTTGCTCCGCGGGAAGGGAAGATTCGCGCAGTGTCGCATGGCGTCCGGGAATCCGGACACCGCACGGGTGGCGATTCCGTGTTTCCGCCAGTATCCGAAGGCCGGACGGGGCGTGGCCTGGAGCGGCCATGCATGAGCTGCAATGGTCCGCATATTGCTTGGTTGGCGCCTGCGGCGGACCGCGTCCGGGCCGCTTGCCATGGCAAGGAGAACAAAGGTGACAACCCACTCAGCGTCCTTACCGCAGTCCTCATCCCGTCCTTGCTGGATGCCGCCGCTGGGCCGCGGCCTCGTCTACAGCCTGGCGCTGGCCGGCATGATCGGCCTGGCCGCCTGCGGCAGCGACGACGATCCTCCGCCCGCGCCGCCGGAACCGCCCGCCAATACCTATCCGCATGCGAAGGAACCGATAGGGACGGTGCGGGAAATGTACGACGGCACGCTGACGCCCGATCTCGCGGTCAACACCTTCCGCAACATCGATCGTCTGTTTCCCACCCGCAGCATCGCTCCCGCCGCGACGCCGCGCCCGCTGCCCAAGGCGGCCAGGCAACTGCCCGCGATCAAGTTCACGGCCGGTGGCAAGAACTACGACATCTACGACTACCTGGCGCTGAATCGCGTCTCGGGCCTGCTGGTGCTCAAGAACGGCGAGATCGCCTACGAGACCTACCAGTACGGCAACACCGAGAAGACCCGCTGGATGTCCATGTCGGTCGCCAAGTCCATCACGTCGACGCTGATCGGCGTCGCCATCCAGGACGGCCTGATCGGCAGCGTGCACGACCAGGTGGTCAAGTACGTGCCCAAGCTGGCGGGTAGCGCCTACGACGGGGCCACGGTGCGCGACGTGCTGATGATGTCTTCGGGCGTGAAGTGGGACGAGACCTATACCAATCCCGCCTCGGACCGCCGCGCGTTGCTGGAGGCCCAGATCAGCCAGAAGCCGGGCTCGGCGCTGGAGCTGATGAGCAAGCTGCCGCGCGCGGCCGAACCCGGCTCCACCTTCAACTACAGCACCGGGGAAACGCAGATCGCCGGCGAATTGCTGCACGGTGCCATCAAGAAGCCGCTGGCCCACTACCTGTCGGAGAAGATCTGGTCGAAGTTCGGCATGGAGGCCGAGGCCAACTGGTGGCTGGACTCGCCGGACGGCATCGAGATCGGCGGCAGCGGCCTGAGCGCCACGCTTCGCGACTGGGGCCGCTTCGGGCTATTCTTCATGAACGATGGCGTGATCGACGGCAAATCCATCCTGCCCAACGGCTGGGTGGCCGATGCCGGCAGCGGCAAGACGCTCAGCGGCGGTGATCCCCTGCCGTACTACGGCTACATGTGGTGGGTGAACACCGACGGCCAGTCGGCGATCGACAAGGCGTTCTACGCCACCGGCATCTTCGGCCAGAACATCTACATCAACAAGAAGGAAAAGGTGGTGATCGTGACCTGGGGCGCGCAGTCCAAGCCCACGGGCGCCGGCGTCATCAACAACACGGCGTTCTTCGACGCCGTGGTGAAGGCGCTGCAATAAGGGCAGGGCGGCCGCCGGGGACGAGGAGGGCGGGGCGCCCCCGCTTTCCTTCGTCCCTCGGTTCATTCACAAGGAACATTCCCGCCATGCTCATCCGCCCTGCCGCCGAGACCGACTTCGATCAATGGCTGCCGCTGTGGCGCGGCTACCAGGCGTTCTACCGGGTCGACATCCCGCTGGAAACCACGCAATTGACCTGGACCCGCATGATGGACGAAAGCGAACCCATGCATTGCGCGGTCGCCGCATCCGACGGCCGCCTGGTCGGATTGGTGCACTACATCTTCCACCGCAGTTGCTGGACACGGGGCGACTACGTCTACCTGCAGGATCTGTACGCGCAGCCCGAATGCCGCGGGCAAGGCGTGGGCCGGGCGCTGATCGAACACGTCTACCGGGCCGCAGCCGACGCCAACGCGGCGCGCGTGTATTGGCTGACCCACGAGAGCAATGCGCAGGCGATGCGGCTGTATGACCAGGTGGCGGAGAAAAGCGGGTTCGTGCAGTACAGGAAGGCGCTGGGATAGGCGTGGGTCGAGACGATTGCGGCAGGGTCATGGATGCGCTTGGCGTGTCGCTGACCGCCGTTGCCAAGGAAAAGGGACATGTGCATGCGTAGGGAGCAACTGGACCCGGTCGGGTTGTCTTTCATATTACGTGACTTTACATAATATACATTATGCGCATAATCGGGATGTCGGAGCCACCGTTTCCCACGGCGCCACATCAGGCTCGTCGATACGCCGGCCCCCGTGCCTGCTTCGCGTCATGTCATGAAGAGATCGATCATCTGTTCCCGCATCCAGATACACGCCGGGCTGGTGTGCGAGCGTTCGTGCCAGAAGATCGCCACGTCGAAGGCCGGCATGGCTATGGGCAACTGCGCGACTTGCAGCCTGCCTTCCTTGGCCAGTTCCGTGGCGACCCGGCGCGGCACGATAGCGACCAGGTCGGTGCGCGTCAGCGTCATGGCCAGCGCCATGATGTTGGGAAAGTACGTGACGATGCGGGCGTGCTTCTTCAGGAGCACCTCCTCGATGATCTGGTGACCGCCTCCCAGGGATGTCACCACCGCGTGCGGTGCCTGCAACAGCAATTTCTGGGTCAGCGTGCCGCGGGACAACGGATGTCCGGCGCGCATCAGGACCACGTAGCGTTCCTCGAACAGATGCTGGGTTCTCAGGCGGCTGCCGCGCAGCCTGGGCAGGTGGCCGGCGGCGAAATGGATGCGTCCGTTCTCGAGTCCGACGCGTATGTCCTCCTGCGACAGGGTCTCGGTTTGCACCCGCACTCTAGGGGCCACCTGCTGCAAGCGCTCCAGCAGCATGGGCAGGATGTTGACCTGCCCCATGTCGGGAATGTGGAAACGGAAGGTTTGCTCGCTGACGCCAGGGTCGAAATTCTTGCGGTGATCCAGCGCCTGTTGCAGGCCGCTCAGGGCGTTGATCACGGTCTCGGCGATCTCCAGCGCGTACGGCGTAGGCTGCATGCCGCTCGTGCTGTTGACGAACAATGGATCGCCCAAGAGTTGGCGCAGCCTGGTCAGGGCATTGCTCATCGCGGGCTGCGTGATGCCGAAGCGGTCTGCGGCCAGCGTCACGCTGCGGGTCTCCAGCATGGCTTGGAAGACAGAGAACAGATTGAGGTCGGAACGGTATAGGTTCATGGCCTTATGCATTCATTTTGTGAATTCTTGGAATACAGCAAATAAACTTAAAAAATGACTACGGCAAGCCTACTATGAATTCCGACGCGGGCGCACGCCAGATGCGGCCGCCGCGAACATGGAGATACCGCAGTCATGACTTCCCGGGCAGTTGCCACCACTGCCGCGCGCCGCCTGCTGGAGCTTGCTGCCAGGCTGGGCGTGGATTACTTCTTCACCAACCTGGGCAGCGACCACCCGGCGTTCATCGAGGCCTTCGCGGCCATCGACGGCGAAGGCACCGCCATGCCCCGGATCGTCGTTTGTCCGCACGAGATGACCGCCCTCACCGCCGCCCACGGCTATGCCATGGTGACGCGCCGCCCGCAGATCGTGCTGGTGCACGTGGACGTCGGTACGCAGAACCTGGGTTGCAGCCTGCACAACGCCTCGCGGGGCCGTGTGCCCGCCATCATCGTGGCCGGTTTGTCGCCCGTGACCGTAAGCGGCGACCGCGCCGGCGCGCGCACCGAGTTCATCCACTACACGCAGGATGCTCCGCGCCAGCATGAAATCGCGGCGCAGTACATGAAGTGGACCTACGAATTGCGCGCACCCGAGATGCTGGACAACGTGCTGATGCGCGCGATGCAGGTGGCGACCACCGCACCCGAAGGCCCGATCTATCTGACCGGCGCGCGGGAAGTCTGGGAAGGCCCGGCCGAGCCCCTGCCCGACGAGGCGCTTGAGCACTGGTCCCCTGCCCGTCTCGGCGGCTTGCGCGAGGAAGCCGTGGCGGAATTGCACGGGGCGCTGTCGCAAGCCCGGCGGCCCCTGGTGTTGACGACCTACCTGGGACGCAATCAGGCCGCCGTCGGCCGCCTGGTGGAATTATCGGAGCGGCTGGGCCTGCCGGTGGCCGAGATCGCGCCGCAGTACGTCAACTTTCCTGGCGGGCATCCGCACCATGCCGGTTACCGGCGCAATGCGCTGGTGGCCGACGCCGATCTCATCCTGATGCTGGACGTGGACGTGCCGTGGATCGTCTCGCGCACGGGCCCGGCCGCGGGCGCGCGTCTGTTTCACATCGATGCCGACCCGGTGAAGGAAGGCATGGGGTTCTGGCATTTCCCCGCGCACCGCAGCTATCTTGCCGACAGCGACTATGTCCTGCGGCAGTTGCTGGACTACGGCCGCGATCGCGCGGAACCGGTGCCGGCCGAGCGGCTGCGATGGATAGCCGAGGCGCGCCAGCGGGTGGCGGCCGCTCCCCTGCCCTCCCTATCCGTCAGGCAGGGCGGCATCACTGTCAGGCAGTTGACGGAAGCGGTGGGCGAACTGGTCAACGACCGCACGGTGATCGTGTGCGAAGAGCCTTCCGGAACCGAGACCATTCTATCGACGCTGCGGCTGAACCGGCCCGGTAGCTACTACGTCAACGGCGGCAGCGGCCTGGGCTGGGGCATCAACGCCGCCGTGGGTGTCAAGCTGGCGGATCCCGGGGCCGAGGTGATCGCGCTCAGCGGCGACGGAAGCTTCCTGTTCGGCGTGCCCAGCAGCACTTATTGGGTGGCGCAGACCTACGGCGCCCCCATTCTTACCGTCGTCTACAACAACCGGGGCTGGAATTCCCCCAAGGTCTCCACGAACCTGGTACATGCCCATTCCACGGCGAAAAGCAGGGATCGCTACTGGATAACGGTGGCGGACGGCGCCCGGCTGGCGGACATAGCCGCCGCGGCGGGCGGCGCGGCGGCCTTTCGCGTCAGCGAAGGCCAGGCGCTGCGCGGCACGTTGCAGGAAGCGTTGGAAACCGTGCGGGCAGGCCGCAGTGCCGTCGTCGAAGTCATGCTTGATCCCATTTCCGAGCAGGTGCTGGCATGAGGACTCCGGACTTCCTGGATGCCGGGGCCTGGGCCGGCAAGCTGTTCCAGGGGGCATGGACCCCGGCCGATGGCCTGGCCTATGACGCGGTCGACAAGGCGAACGGTGCCCGCCTGGCGAGCCTGACGCTGGCGACGCCCGCCGCGCTGTCGGCATCGGCCCGCCAGGCCGCGCATGCCCAGCCGGCGTGGGCCGCCACACCGCACGAGGAACGGGCGGCGATCCTGCGCCGGGCAGCCGACTTGGTCGACGGCCATCGCGACGAAGCCGCGCAATGGATCATGCGCGAGACAGGCGCCATTCGGGCCAAGGCGGACATGGAGCTGCGCTCGGCCATGCTGACCCTCCACCAGGCTGCCTCGATGCTGGGCGAACCCCAGGGGTTGGTATTTCCTTCCGCCGCCGACAAACTGAGCTATGGCCGGCGCATTCCGCATGGCGTGGTGGGCGTGATCGCACCGTTCAATTTCCCGCTGACCCTGTCCATGCGCGCCGTGGCGCCTGCCCTGGCCACGGGTAATGCCGTCGTGCTCAAGCCGGACCCGCAGACAGCGGTCAGCGGCGGTCTTTATATCGCTCGCTTGTTCGAGGACGCCGGGCTGCCGGCCGGCCTGTTCCACGTACTGCCGGGTGGCGCCGAGGTGGGCGAGGCGATGTGCGTGGATCCGCTGGTCGGCATGGTGGCCTTCACCGGATCGACCGCCGCAGGCAGGCGCGTAGGGGCGCTGTGTGGCGAGCATTTGAAGAAAGTGTCGCTCGAACTGGGCGGCAAGAATTCGCTGATCGTCCTCGACGATGCCGATCTGGAGCTCGCCGCCGGTTGCGCCGCGTTCGGCGCATGGATGCACCAGGGCCAGATCTGCATGGCCACGGGCCGCATCCTGGCCCACGAAAGCGTCGCCCGTCGCCTGGCCGATCTGCTGGCCGCCAGGGCCGGCAAGATGAAAACGGGCGATCCGCGGCAAGCGGGCGTGCGGCTCGGCCCCATGATCAATGCCCGCCAGCTCGAGCGCGTCGACCAACTGGTCAAGCGCACGATCGCAGCCGGCGCGCGGCTGTGCGCGGGCGGCATGGCCGATCGCCCGTTCTATGCCGCCACGGTGCTGGATGGCGTGCGGCCGGGCATGCCGGCCTTCGACGAGGAAGTATTCGGACCGGTCGCCGTGGTGACGCCTTTCTCCTCGGACGAGGAAGCCGTTGCCCTGGCCAACCGTACCGAGTACGGGCTGTCTGCCGCGGTCGTCTCGCGCTCGGTGGCGCGGGCAATGGCCTTGGGTCGCCGCCTGCGTACAGGGCTGTTGCACATCAACGACCAGACGGTGGCTGGCGATCCTCGCGTGCCCTTCGGCGGCGTCGGGGCCTCGGGGAATGGCGGCCGTATCGGCGGCCCCGCCAACTGGGACGAATTCACGCAGTGGCAGTGGGTCACCGTTCAGGACCGGCCCCCCGCCTACCCCTTCTGATCCATTACCCCGGCACCCGCCGGTTCATCCAGCCGTCCAGCCGTCGCAGAACGGCAAGGAGAGGAGACATTTCCATGAAATTCCAGGCTTACCCGTTGCTGGCAGCTTGCGCGCTGGCTTGTGCCACCTCCGCTGGCGCCGCCGATTATCCTTCGCGCCCGATCCGTATCGTGGTCGACTTCCCGGCCGGCGGTACCATCGATTCTCTTGCACGCATCGTCGGCCAGCGACTGGGCGATCGATGGGGGCAACCGGTGGTGGTCGAGAACCGCCCGGGCGCGGGTGGCAACATCGGTGCCCACGAGGTCTACGGGTCCGCACCCGACGGCTATACCCTGCTGGCCACGCCCCCTGGGCCGTTGTCGATCAACGAGTACCTGTACAAGGACCTGACCTTCAAACCCTCGTCCTTCGCGGCAATAGGCTTGTTGGCAGGCAGCCCCAACGCCATCACGGTCAAATCCTCGTTGCCGGTCAGATCGGTGCAGGAACTGATCGCCTACGCCAAGGCCCATCCCGGCAAGCTGACCTACGGCTCCCAGGGCAACGGTTCGACGTCGCACCTGACCGGACAGTTGTTCGCGACGATGTCGGGCACCTCGCTGGTCCACGTTCCCTACAAGGGCGAAGGTCCCGCGCTGACCGACCTGATGGCGGGCCGCGTCGATCTTTTCTTCGGGAACATTTCGGCCGTGCTCAAGCTGCGCGACACCGGCAAGGTGCGCATCATGGCGGTAGCCGACCACGCACGTACCGAGATCGCCTCCGATGTCCCGAGCGCCGCCGAATCCGGGTTTCCAGGCTTCGAGAGCAGTGCCTGGTTCGCGCTGATGGCGCCGCCGGGCACGCCGGCCCCCATCGTCGACAGGCTGAACGAGGCACTGGCGGCCATTCTGGCCGACGACGGCGTGAAGAAACGCTTCCTCGCACTGGGGGCCGAAGCCAGGTCCTCGACCCCGGAACAAGCCCAGGCGTTCATCGAGGCTGAGCGCGTACGGTGGAAAAAGGTCATCGTCGAAGCCGGCGTGACCATGGATTGATACGGCTTCAACCTCAGACCGACAATCCGCTGATGCGCCGCACCCGCCGGGCCACCGCTTCCTCCAGCACCCCCGGCGCCGTCTCCACCATCGTGAACCACGTCCGCGCGCGCGTCACGCCGGTATAGACCAGTTCCCGCGTAAGGATGGGACTGGTCCGATCCGGCAGCAGCAAGGCGGTGTGCGCGAATTCCGAGCCTTGCGATTTGTGGACGGTCATGGCGTAGACGGTTTCCACCGCGTTGAGCCGGCTCGGCAACGCGAAGCGCACGCCGTCGGTGCCGTCGCTGCGCGGGAAGGCCACGCGCAGCGCGGTGCCTTCCCCGTCGCCTTGCGGCACGCGCAGCGCGATGCCGATGTCGCCGTTCATCAGGCCCAGGGCGTAGTCGTTGCGGGTGACGAGGACGGGACGACCTTCGTACCAGCCCAGCTCCTGTTCGATCAGTCCGCGCGCGCATAACGCCCTCGCGATGCGCGCGTTGAGGCCTTCGACCCCCTGCTCTCCCTTGCGGACGGCGCACAACAGGCGGAAGGCGTCGAAGGCCGCCAGCACCCGGGCCGCCCAGCTTTCCCAGGCGGGATCGTCGCCCGGGATATCCGCGGCCGGACGGGTGCGCTGCATGACGTCCAGGTAGTGCGCATAGCCACAGGGTTTGCCGCGCGCGGAGGCCGGATGGCCATCCAGCAGCAGCCGGTCGAGCGCGTCCGGCCGGATGCCGCGCGTGTCATAGACGTCGGGATCGGGCGCGGCGGATTCTCGTTCCAGCACGGTTCGTACTTCCTGCGGCAGCCCGGCGTTGACCGCGCGGGCCAGTTGCCCGATGCCGCTGCCGGCGCCGAAGCGGCGCGAGCGGCGCAGCATGACGATCTGCTGCGCCATCGCATGGCGTTCGGCATCGCCGGGCGACAGCCCCGTGCCGGCCAGGCTTTCGCCGCTGGCTTGTTCGAGCCAGGCCAGGGTCTCGGGCGTGTAGTGGCCGGCATCGGCGTCGCGGCAGAGATCGCCCAGCACGGCGCCCGCCTCCACCGACGCGAGCTGGTCCTTGTCGCCCAGCAGGACCAGCCTGGCGTGAGGCGGCAAGGCGGCCATCAAGTGCGCCATCATTTCGACGTCTATCATCGACGCCTCGTCCACGACCAGCATGTCGATGAGCAAGGGATTACCGGCATGGTGGCGGAAATGGCGCGTGTCCGGCCGGCTGCCCAGCAGCCGGTGCAGCGTCGAGACTTCGGTCGGGATGGCCGCCCGGACAGCGTCGGAAACGGGAAGTCGTCCGACCTGTTCGGCGATGGATGCCGACAGGCGGGCCGCCGCCTTGCCGGTGGGCGCGGACAGCAGGATGCGCAGCGGCCGCCCCGCTTCTACCGCCGCCATCTGCAGCAGCGCGAGCAGGCGCACGACCGTGGTGGTCTTGCCGGTTCCCGGTCCACCGGTGACGATGCCGATGCGGCCCCGGGCGGCCAGCGCGCAGGCCAGCTTCTGCCAGTCGGGACCGCTGTCCGCGGCTTGGGTTTCGTCGAACAGCAACGCCAGCGATTGCGCGAGGTTCGGCGGTGTCTCGACCGGGTGCGCTAGGCGCTCCCGCAGGGCCTGGGCGATGCGTCGCTCGAAGTCCCAGTAGCGCCGCAGGTACAGGCGGCCGGCATCGAGCACCAGCGGCCGCCCCTCGTCGGTCGAGTCCGCCCTAGCGGCATCCGCCACCAGCGGGCTGCCGGCCAGCGCGGCCAGCCACGTCGCGGCATCCACGCCGGCAAGCAGGTCGGACGGCAGGCGCATCGAGGGCCCCATGTCGCCCTCAGGCGGCAGGGACAGCGCCTCGTCGGGCCGCTCCAGCGTCAGGGCCAGGTCCAGGCAGACGTGACCGTGCCCCAATTGATGACTGGCCAGCGCGGCGGCCACCGCCACCAGGGGCTGGGTATCGGGACGGCACTCGAGCAGGAAGCCGACGAAGGCGCGGTCCAGCCGCCGCAACCAGCCGCGCTCGACCCAGGCATCGAGCAGCCCGAGCAGCGATTCGCGGTCGCGCAGGTCCGGCGAAGCCTGCGGCGCGGGCGCATCGAACGGCAATTCGTAGTTCGAGGAAGCCCGGGTCATGCCTGTGCCTCCGCAACGCCGGCGAACAGGCGGTCGAGTTGCTCGATCAGTTCGCGCGGCGGGCGATCGAAGTACGCGCCGCGTGTCGGCGCCCGGGTGCCGCGCAGGAACAGGTACAGCGCGCCGCCCATGTGGCGGTCGTAGTCGTAGTCCGGCAGCCGCGCCGTCAACTGCCGGTGCAGCGCCAGCAGGTACAGCACGTACTGCAGGTCGTAGCGCTTGGCCAGGATCTCGCTTTCCATCGCGGCGGTGGTGTAGGCCGCGTCGGTCGCGCCCAGCCAGTTCGACTTGTAGTCGGCCACGTAATAGCGCCCCTGGTGTTCGAAGGTCAGGTCCATGAAGCCCTTGAACATGCCGTTGAGCATGGCCGGCTCCAGCCCGGGCCGCGCCGCGCCCGGCACGACGTGGCGCCGGACCAGCGCATCGATGCGCGCGACGTCGACGTGGCGGCTTTCGAACCAGAATTCCATTTCGACCCGGTAGGACTCGAGCTCCGCGAACCGGAAGCTCCGCCCCGCGCCCAGCGGCAGCCGTTCGGTCAGCACGCCCGACAGCCAGCGGCTCAGCGGCGTGATCCAGCTTTCCCAGCCGCGGCGGTTGCAGCGGCGCGCGACGGCGTCGGCCAAGCGGTCCGGATCGGCCGCGGCGGCGCCGAAGCCCTCCTCCCCTGCCCACTCGAACAGGCCGTGCAGGAAGGTGCCCGGTCCCGGCCCGCGCGGAAAGCGATGCATGCCGGTGCCTGCCGGCGCGGCCAGCGTCTCGTCCGTGTCGGGAACGTCGTCGTCGAACAGCTTTTGCGCCTCGGGCGTCTCGGGGCTGGTGTCGCCGTGCAGGCGGGCCTCGCGCGCATCTTCGTCGCCGTCGGCCAGGCTGGCGACGCGCAAGGCGCTGTAGGAAGCGATCCACCACGGTTCGCCGGGCTGGCGTCCGGGCGTGCGGTACACGGGTTCGGCGGGACCGTCGGCCTGCATGTCCAGGACGACGGTGTCCGGCCGTGGGGCCGGCACGGTGCGCAGCAAGGCCCCGGAAGGATCCAGGGCGCGCAGCACGGACTCCAGCCGGGCCGATCCCGCCAGCGGTTCGCCGCCACCGGCCAGATAGCCCAGCGCGCACAGCGGCCAACCCGATTCGGCGGCGCGGCCGCGCTTGAGGTCGGCCACGCCCAGCCAGCAGGCATGGCGCGCCCGCGTCAGCGCCACGTACAACAGACGCAGGTCTTCGGCCAGCCGCTCGCGGTCGGCCAGCGCCTCCTCGGCCTCGCCGGGCGCGATGCTGACGACCAGTCGGCCGGATTCGTCGTGATAGCGCAGCGGCGGGCGGGTACGGTCGGCGGGCCGGAATGAGCAGGCGAACGGCAGGAAGACCAGCGGATATTCCAGCCCCTTGGACTTGTGGACCGTCACGACCTTGAGCAACTGGGCATCGCTTTCCAGCCTCAGGATCTGGGCTTCGTTGGCCTGGCCGTCCTGCGCCAGGTGCTCCGCCAGGTGGCGGATCAGGGCCTGCTCGCCGTCCAGTTCGCCGGCCGCCTGTTGCAGCAGTTCGGCCAGGTGCAGCAGGTTGGTCAGGGCGCGTTCGCCGTCCGCGCGCCGGGCCAGCGCCGCCGGCAGCCCGAAGTCGTCCATGAAGCGCCGCAGCATGGGCAGCACGCCCTGGCGCCGCCACAGGTCGCGGTAGCCACGGAAACGCAGCACCCAGGACTCCCAGAAGCGCTCGTCGCGGTTCAGCCGGTCGAGCTCGGCCAGCGGCCGGTCCAGCGTCGCGCTGGCCAGCGTCGCGCGCAGCTTGCGGTCGTCGTCGGGTTCGGCGCAGGCATGCAGCCAGCGCAGCAGGTCGGCGGCTTCCTGGCCGTCGAACACCGAGTCCTTGTCCGACAGGTAGACGCTGCGCACGCCGCGTTCGGCCAGCGCGGAACGGATGGCATGGGCCTCGCCCATGTCGCGCACCAGCACCGCGATGTCGGCGGGCGCGAGGCCGCGGATCGCGCCGTCTTGCAGGAAGCCCGTGTTCCCCGCCCGGCCGCCGGCCAGCAGGCGGACGATCTCGGTGGCGCAGGTGGCGGCCATGGCCGCGCGGTAGGTGCCGCCGGCGATGGGCGCGTCCTGGTCGGCCAGCCAGAAGGTCAACGGCGCGGCGGGCGCGCCGTCCGTGACCAGGGACTCCGCCCTGCCCTGCGCCGCTACCGGCACGAAGGGCAGCGGGTCGTCGCCGCCGCGCCGGAACAGGAAGGCGCCCTGCCCGTCCGGCCGGTTCTCGGCAGTCTCGAATACGGCGTTGACCGCGGCGACCATGCCGGCGCTGGAGCGGAAGTTGGTGCCCAGCGTGTAGTGGCGGCCGGCGGTCGCCCGGCGGGCGCGCAGATAGGTATGGATGTCGGCGCCGCGGAAGGCGTAGATGGCCTGCTTGGGATCGCCGATCATCAGCAGCGCGCAATCGTCGGAGTCGTCGGCGACGCGGTAGACGCGGTCGAAGATCCGGTACTGGACAGGATCGGTATCCTGGAATTCGTCGATCAGCGCCACCGGGAACTGGGCGCGGATGACCTGGGCCAGCCGATCGCCGTTCTCGCCGCGCAGCGCCGCATCCAGGCGGGTCAGCATATCGTCGAAACCCATTTCGGCGCGGCGCCGCTTTTCCTCGTCGAAGCGGATCCGCACCCGATACGCGGCGTGCGCCAGCATGTCGGCATCGGCCGATGGCAGTCGGGCAAGCAGGCGCGGCAGGTCGACCATGGCATCCAGCGCGGGATGGTCGATGCGATGGCCGGCCTCGCAGATCTCGGCCATGCCGGCCGGAGTCAGGCGCTGGAATCCCGTTCCCAGGTCCAGGATTTCCAGCGCGGGATCGGACGCCCAGGCGGACAAGCGGTCGAACCAGGGGCCGTACCAGCGTGCCTGGAACTTGCGGGCGTTGACGCGCTTGGCGGCGCAGGCCGCATCGCACAGTGCGCGCAATTCCTGGCTCCAGGCGGTCCACGGAGCTTTCAGCTGGGCGAGCGCCGCGGCGCGGCGGGCACGGGCACTGGCGTAGATGTCCGCCAAGGTGCCGGGGATGTCGCGTGGCGATGCATGGGCCAGCAAAGGCGAAATCCGCCGCCGCAAGGCATCGGGGGTGATCCAGTTCGTCGACACCCAGTCCAGCGTCTCGTCCCGCAATGCATAGCAATGTTCGCGCCAATAGTCGCGCACGACCTCGGCCAGGAGGTCGGTATGGTCGGTTTCCAGTGTCTGCGTGAACAGGCTGCCGCTGTCGAAGGCGTGTTCGCGCAGCATGCGCTGGCACCAGCCGTGGATGGTGGACACCGCGGCCTCGTCCATCCATTGCGCCGCCACGTCCAGCTTGCTGGCGCAGGCGGGCCAGTCGGCCTCGGGGTAGTCGCCACGCAAAGCAGCGATCAAGGTATCCGGCGCCTCGGTTTCCTCGCGGAAATAGCGTGCGGACTCCGCCAGCCGGGCGCGAATGCGGTCACGCAGTTCCTGGGTGGCGGCATCGGTGAAGGTCACGACCAGGATCTCGGGCGGCAGCAGCTCGCGGCCGAAGGCGCTCTCGCCACCATGCCCCAGCACGAGTCGGACGAACAGCGCGGAAATGGTGAAAGTCTTGCCCGTGCCGGCGCTGGCCTCGATCAGGCGGCTGCCACGCAGCGGCAGGGTCAGTGCCAGGTCGCGTGTCGGGGACGAAGCGCTCATGCCCGCTCTCCCCCGGTTTTCCTCTCGGTACGCGCCGGCCGGGCCGTTTCGAACAGCGGCAGATACAGCGTCCGGGCCCAGGAACCGAACTCCTCGTCCGACCACAAGGCCTGGAAGTCCGGGAACTGGCGCATCAGATAGGGATTGCGGTCGACCTCGCCGGGCATGGTGGGCCCGCCCTCGTAGGTCTTGCGCGCCTGCTCGTATGCCGCCGCCTCGTCCGGCAGCGCGGCCAGCCACGCGAACGCCGTGCGCACGGCCACCGGCGGCGGAAGGCGCATGCCGGCGTCCCAGGCGTCGATCAGGTCGCCCAGCCAGGCCCGCGCCTCGCTTTCGGCCACGGGCGGCAGGCTGAATTCGCCGTCGGTGGCGACCAGCACGGTGTGCAGGGACAGCCCCGTCGCATTGCCGGCCAGATGCGCCACCCAAGGCCGGATCAACCGATGCCATCGTGGCAGGCGCGCGGCCACGCCCAGCTCGCCGGGAATGGCCTCGAGCCAGAGGTGCCCGCCGTCGTCGTTGCGCCGCAGTCCGCCCAGCCAGCCCTGCAACGAGATCTCGCCATGCCGGAACTCCACCGCGGCCGGCACCTCGCATGCCAGCGGCCAGCGCGCGCGCCACTCCCGATGCCGCGCCAGCACGTCGGGCAGCGGCGCGATCAGCGCCTGCGCCACGCGTTCGCCGAATCCGGCCAGCGGCAGCTCGCCGCCGCGCGCCAACATCCTGGCCGTCGCGTGCAGCCTGTCCAGGGCCTCGTCGGCGTCGTCCGCGGACAAGCCGGCCAGCAACAAGCGCTCGCTCAACTGGTAATGGGTCAGGCCGTCGAGCGCGAAGGGTTCTTCGTCCTCCGCCGCCTCTTCGGCATCGTCGAAATGGATCTTCAGCCGCTGGTTGAAGAAGGCCCGCAGCGGGTCTCGGGCATAGGCCTGCAACTGCGCCAGTTCCAGGACGGCGCCGGCCGGGGGCGGCGGCAGGGCCTGCGGCATGGGCGCCCCGGACGCCCGGGGCTCGTGCATCACCGCCCATTCCCGCGCATAGGTGAACAGCCGCCCCGAGCGCGAGGCGAAATAGCGCGGGCTGAAAGGCTGCAGCGGATGGACCGTGGTCAGGCCGTCCAGCAGGTCCGCGCCGTCCTGGCTTTTCCAGCCCGCGGCAAGATGGTCGCGCAATTGCGCCACCAGCACGGAAGGCGGCCGCTCGGCGTTGTCGCGTACGCTGCGGCCGACCCAGCTCACGTACAGCGCGTCGCGCGCCGACAGCAGCGCCTCGAGCAGCAGATAGCGGTCGTCCTCGCGGCGCGAACGGTCGCCCGGCCGGTAGTCGGCGCGCATCAGGTCGAAATCGGGCGGCGTCTGGACCCGGGGATAGTCGCCGTCGTTCATGCCCAGCAGGCAGACGACGCGGAACGGGATCGCCCGCATCGGCATCAGGGTGCAGAAGTTGACCGACCCTGCCAGGAAGCGCTGGTTCAGGCGGCTGCGATCCAGGTCGCCCAGCCAGGCCTCGCGCACCACCACCAGCGGCAGCGTTTCCTCCAGGCCGACGCGCTCGCACACCTCCAGCCAGTCGTCCAGCAACTGCGACAGGCTGGCCAGCGCGGCTTCCTCGCGCTCGGTCGTCGGCGTGAAGAGATCGGCCATCAGGGTCCGCAGCCGGAATCCCCAGGCCTGGGGCGCGGCCGGCGTCGCCAGGGCGGCGCGGATGCGTTCCAGGCTCTCCAGCAAGGCGTCCAGCGATCCGACCAGCGCCGCGTCCAGGCCGCCCACTTCGTCATAGGGTTCGATGCCCTCGAACGCCGGCGCGGCGCCCACCGCGTAGCCCAGCAGCATGCGGCGCAGGCCGAAGCGCCAGGTGTTCTGCTCCATGCCCCCGGGCAGGCCCAGGCTGGCGCGCTGGCCGGCGTCCACGCCCCAGCGCACGCCCGCCCCGGCGATCCAGCGATGCAACTGCGGCAGGTCGCTTTCGCGCAGGCCGAAGCGCTGGCGCACGGCCGGCACGTCCAGCAGGTCCAGTATCTCGCTGACCGCGAAACGGCTCTCGGGCAGCCGCAGCAGGTGCTCGACCGCGATCAGCAGCGGCTCGCGGCCGCGCTGCCCCTGGTCGGCCAGCGTATAGGGAATGTGGCGGCGGTCGCGCGGATCGATCTGGCCGAACACTGCCCGGATGTGCGGCGCGTAGGCATCGATGTCCGGCACCATGACGATGACGTCGCGCGGCCGCAGGCTGGGGTCGGCATCGAAGCGGGCCAGGAGCTGGTCGTGCAGGATCTCGACCTCGCGCTGCGGGCTGTGGGCGATGTGGAAACGGATGGAGGCGTCGGTCTCGACGTCCACCGGCGGCCATTGTTCCCGCGTTTCCTCGAGCGAGCGCAGATTGAGGATGTCGTCCTGGACCTGGGCCAGCAGGTGCTCGGCGGGCGGTTCGCTGAACAGGTCGATGCGGCGGTCGCTGATGGAAGCGAAATGCTCCTGGTAGCGCTCGGGAATGTCGTAGGTATCGAGCAGGTGGATGTAGTCGCGGCCCTGTTTGCCCCAGGCCGCCAGCAGCGGATTGCCGAAGCGGTGCATGGCCTGCGCGTCCGGCGCCGCGGGCATGCCGGGCTTGCGCTGGTGCCGCCGGTACTGGTGGCGCAGCAGGTCCTGGTCGGCGACGATGTCGGTCCAGTGATGCTGGCAGGGATTGTGGACGCACAAGAGGACCTGGCAGAACTTGGACAGTGCCGCCAGCGCCTCCAGCGACTGCGCCGGCATGGACGAGATCCCGAATACGATCACCCGGCGCGGCAGGTCCCGCGGCGGCGCATCGGCCTCGGCCAGCCGCGCCAGGAAGCGCCGGTGCACGCGCGCCCGGCTCTGGATCACGCCATCGTCGCCCACGTCGGCCAGCACCGCGCGCCACAAGGCGGCCTGCCAGCGGTCCTCCGCGCCGAGCGGCACGGTGCCGCGCCGCGATGTCCGCAACACGTCGCGCCCATGCTCCCAGTCGTCCAGCCAATCGGCGCGGTACACCTGGTACTGGTCGAACAGGTCCGCCAGCCGCTCGGCCAGTTGATGGCGCTTGCGCATGCTGTCGTCGTCGGCCAGGAAGCGCCGCAGCGGCAGGAACACCTCGTCGCCCAGCACCTGCGGCAACAGGCGCAGCAGACGCCAGGTCAAGCCGTTGCGGTCGAGCGAAGATGTTTCGGGAAGCAGGTCCTTGCCCAGCACCGCGCGGTAGGCCTGCCAGAGAAAGCGCGCCGGCAGTTGCACCGCCACCGCCGCCGCGATCCCGCAGCCTTGCGCCCCCGCCTCGTCCGGATCGGCCGCCAGGGCGAACTTCAGCCACTGCGCGATGCCGTTGCTCTGCACCAGGATGATTTCGTTCTCGAGCGGCGCCAGCGGATACCGCTTCATCCATGACACCGCCAGCCCGCGCAGTTCCTCCAGCCGATTGCCGTGGACGACCATGAAACCGGGAGCGAGCGGCGAAGAAGCGGGCATGCGCGAACAATGAGAATGGGGGGCGATCCCCCCATTCTACAGAGCGGCAGGAACGATCAACGGTATCCGGTACGGTCCAGGATCTTTTGGGCCGTGACCTGGTTGCGGCCGATCGCGCCGATCGACACCGTCTCGGCCTTGAACGGACCCAGCGCTTCCAGCGCGGCGTTGTCGGTCTTGACCGACCGCACGGCCGGCCATTCGTTGTTGCCCGCGGCGAAATAGTTCTGCGCCTTGTCGCTGGCCAGGTACTCCAGGAACTTGACCGCGGCTTCCTTGTGCGGCGCATGGCGGGCCACCGCACCGCCGGCGACGTTCATGTGCACGCCCTGCCCCGCCTGGTCGGGCCACAGGAAGCCGATCTTGGCGATTGCGGCCTTGTCCTCGGGCTTGTCGGACCGGGCCATGCGCACGTAGTAGTAGTTGTTGGTCAGCGCGACGCCGCATTCGCCCGAGGCCACGCCCTTGATCTGGTCGGTGTCGCCGCCCTGCGGGCTGCGCGCCATGTTGGCCACCATGCCCTGGGCCCACTTCTCGGCCGCGGCCTCGCCGTTGCGCTCGATCAGCGAGCCCAGCAGGGACAGCATGTAGGGGTGGGAGCCGGACCGCGTGCAGACCTTGCCCTTGTTCTTGGGGTCGGCCAGCTTTTCGTAGGTATCGACGTCCGCCGGGTTGACGGTCGCCTTGTTGTAGACGATGACGCGGGCGCGCGTGGAGAAACCGAACCATTGCGGGTCCTTGCCCGGTTCGCCGCCTTGCAGGTTGGCGGGAATGCGCTCGGCCAGCACCTTGGAGCTGACCGGCTGGAACAGGCCGTCGGCCTCGGCGCGCCACAAGCGCGCGGCGTCGACCATCAGGATCACGTCGGCCGGGCTCTTGGCGCCCTCGCTCTTCAGGCGCTCGACCAGCGCGGCATCGCCGGCCTCGATGCGGTTGATCTTGATGCCGGTCTGGTCGGTGAATCCCTTGTAGAGCAGCTCGTCCGTCTGATAATGGCGGGCGGAATAGATGTTCAGTTCCTGCGCGTGGGCGCCGGCGGAGACGGCCAGCAACGCGGCGGTCAGCAGGGAAAGCTTGAGCATGGACGAGGCCTCGGGATAAGGTCGAGTTGGCAACGAGATGGGAATTATTGTCATTCCCATCTCTCCCGTCAAATCTTTCAGCTTTTCGTAAGCTTGTCCCGCCGGGAAATGGCCCGGGCCAGCACGATCACCGGCAGCAGGCCGGCCAGCACGATGGTCAGGGCCGGGACGGCGGCCTCTCCCAACCGTTCGTCCGCCGCCAGGTGGTCGGTGATGACGGCCAGGGTGTCGAAGTTGAACGGCCGCAGCACCAGGGTCGCGGGCAGCTCCTTCATCACGTCCACGAACACCAGCAAGGCGGCGGTCAGCAGGCTGCGCCGCAACAGCGGCTGGTGCACACGCGCCAGCAGTTCCCAGGTCCCCGCCCCCAGGCTGCGCGCGCTGGCATCCAGGGACGGCGTGATCTTGGCCAGCCCCGCCTCCGTCGTTTGCAGCGCCACCGCCAGGAAGCGGACCAGGTAGGCATAGACCAGCAGCGTCAGCGTGCCGGTCAGCGTGCCCTGGAACGACCATCCCCACGCCTCCAGCCGGCCGTCCAGCGCGCCCACCAGGATCAACAGGCCCACCGCCAGCACCGCGCCGGGCACCGCGTAGCCCATGCCCGCCACGCTGTTGGCGGCGCGCACCAGCCGCCCGGGCGCCAGGCGGGCGGCGTAGGCCAGCCCGAGCGCCAGCACCACGGCCAGCACCGAGGTCGTGGCCGCCAGCCGCAGGGTATTGCCCAGCCACATGGCATAGCGGTTCCAGTCGATGACGTGGAAATCCTGGGCGGCGAACCGCAGCATGATGGCCACGGGCAGCAGGAATCCCAAGGTCAGCGGTACGAGGCATACCAGGTTGGCCCAGACCGCCCGGCGGCCCGACAGCCGGCGCGGCGCCTGCTCGTGGCGCTGGGCGCCCGCGTGAAAGCGCAGGCGGGTCCGGCTGCGGCGCTCCAGCCAGACCAGCACGAACACGAAGGCCAGCAGGGCCGACGCCAGCTGGGCCGCGGCGATGCGGTCCCCCATGGACAGCCAGGCCCGGTAGATGCCGGTGGTGAAGGTCTGCACGCCGAAGTACGACACCGCGCCGTAGTCGGCCAGCGTCTCCATCAGCACCAGCGTGATGCCGGCCACGGCCGCGGGCCGCGCCAGCGGCAGCACCACCGCGAAGAAAGCCCGCGCCGGGCCGCAGCCCAGCGTGCGCGCGGCCTCGGACAGGCGCGGGCTGCGCTCGAGGAAGGCCGTGCGCGTCAGCAGGTAGACGTAGGGATAGAACGCGAAGATGAAGACCAGCGCCGCCCCGTACCACGACCGGATGGCCGGGAACCATGGCAGCCGGGGCTGACCGGTCAGGTCCCGCAGCAGGGTCTGCACCGGCCCCGAGAACTGGAAGAAGTCGGTGAAGGCATAGGCCATGACATAGGTCGGCATGGCCAGCGGCAGGATCAGCGCCCATTCGTAGACGCGCCGCCCGGGGAAATCGTGGGCCGCCACGACCCAGGCGGTGGCGACGCCCACGACGGCGGCGCCCGCGCCCACGGCCGCCATCAGCAGCAGCGAGGTGGCGACATAGCCCGGCAGCACCGTGCCGGCCAGGTGGGCAAGGATGTCCCGGGCGCCGGCGTCGGCGTTCGACACCGACCACAGCAGGCTGACGATGGGCAAGGCGATGAAGGCGGCCACGGCGGCGGCCGGCCAGGAAAGCGCGGTGCGTCGGTGCATCGGATACCAGGACAAATCGACGGACGACGCGGGCGCGAAGGTCCGCCTGGCGTTGGCGGCAAGCAGGAATACGAATTATATTCATGCGCTTGCGCAATCCGTCCGCCCCCATGCCCCACCCTCACCTGCAGCTCGATCACGTCCGCCTGGGCTATCGCATGCCGACCGGCATGCACGTCGTCGTCGACGACCTGTCGCTGGCCCTGCACGAAGGCCGCATCGGCTGCCTGCTGGGGCCATCGGGCTGCGGCAAGAGCACGGTGCTGCGCGCGATCAGCGGTTTCGAACCCCTGCTGGCCGGAAGCATCGCGCTGCACGGCGAAGTCGTCGCCACGCCGCGCCGCAGCCTGGCCCCCGAGAAACGCCGGGTGGGTGTCATGTTCCAGGACTACGCGCTGTTCCCTCACCTGTCGGTGGAAGACAACGTCGGTTTCGGCCTGCGGCGCGAACCGGCCGCGGCCCGCGCCGCGCGGGTAAAAGGGCTCCTGTCCCTGGTCGGCATGGCCTCGCTGGGCGGCAAGTATCCGCACGAGCTGTCCGGCGGCCAGCAGCAGCGCGTGGCGCTGGCCCGCGCGCTGGCGCCACGCCCCGAACTGCTGCTGCTGGACGAGCCCTTTTCCAGCCTGGACGTGGACCTGCGCGAGCGACTGGCCGGCGAAATACGGGACATCCTGAAGGAGGCCGAGGCGACTGCGATCCTGGTGACGCACGACCAGGCCGAGGCTTTCGCGATGGCCGACGAGATCGGCGTGATGGAGCAAGGCCGGATCGTGCAGTGGGGCAAGGCCTACGATCTTTATCACCACCCCGCCACGGCGTTCGTGGCCGGCTTCATCGGCGCCGGCGTGCTGGTGCCGGGCCGGCCGACAGGCAACGGCAGCATCCGGCTTGAATTCGGCGATATCGATGCGCCCGGCCCTGTTTCCACGAACGGCGATGTCCGGGTCCTGCTGCGGCCCGACGACCTGCTGGCCGACGCCGACAGCCCCATCCGGGCGCGGCTGGTCCACAAGGTCTTTCGCGGCCCGGGCTACCTGTACACCTTGCGCCTGCCCTCGGGCAGCGAAGTGCTGGCGCAGATGCCCCGCGAGGACGGGCATCGCATGGGCGACGAGATCGGCATCCGCCTGCGGACGGGCAGCCTGCCCGCCTTTCCCGCTTAGCGGCGCTGCTGCTGTTGCCGGCGCTGGCGGTCCTGGTTCAGGCGTTCGACCAGGTTGTTGGCCAGTATCGTGTTGCCCGCGTCCCGGCCGACATCCACGGCGTTCTTGCCCTCGGCATTGCGGACGTAGCCATCCGCCCCTTCGTCCAGCAGCAGCTTCACCGTCGAAGTATGGTCGTAGCGCATGGCCATCATCAGGGGCGTCATCTTCCCGGGCGATTCGGCGTCGATGTAGGCATAGTGCTCCAGCAGCACGCGCACCGCGTCGTCGTTGCCCTTGGATGCGGCGTAGTGCAGCGCCGTCCAGCCCTCCTGGTTGACCTCGGCGCCGCGCTCGATCAGTTTTTCCATCCGCGCGGCCTCGCCCCGGATGGCCAGGTACATCAGCGGCGTCTCGCGCAGCCGGTTCTGGCGATTCACGTCGATGCGCTTGTCGGCCAGCAGGACGTCATAGACGCCCCAGGCCTCTTCCTTGATGGCTTCGAGCAGCGGCGTATTGCTGGCGGCATTCGGCATGTTGGGATCCATGCCCCGCGCGAGCAGCGTTTTGACCGTGGACGCGCGGTCGTTGCGGATGGCGATCCAGAAATCCTCTTCCGCGCCTGCCTGCGCCGCCGAGAACGCGGTCAGCCAGCACCACAGCAACAGGAACCCCCATCCGCGCCGCGCCCACGAGCCAAACATAATGCGTTTCCTTATATTTGCTTTCCAAGCCATTGATTGAAAAGCTTTTTTCTTCAACATCGAACAGCTGGATTAAAGTTATTTCTAACTTTAAGTTAACGCTGTATATCTTTGAATAGATTGAAAAAATTCTTGGTCGACGCTTCCGCCACCGCTTCGACCGTGATGCCCCGCAGGTCGGCGATCTTCTCGGCGACGTGGATCACCTTGGACGGGTCGTTCAGCTTGCCCCGGTGGGGTACGGGCGCCAGGTATGGCGAATCGGTTTCGATCAGGATCCGGTCCAGCGGGATGTTGCGGGCCACTTCCTGCAGTTCCCGCGCATTCTTGAAGGTGACGATGCCCGAAAAGGAGATGTGGAAATTCATCGCGATGGCCGCGTCCGCCACTGCCTGGGATTCGGTGAAGCAATGCATCACGCCGCCGACTTCCGCCGCCCCCTCTTCTTCCATGATGCGCAGCGTATCTTCCGCCGCCGAGCGGGTGTGGATGATCAGGGGTTTGCCGGTCCGCCGGGCGGCACGGATATGGTTGCGGAAGCGGTCGCGCTGCCAGGTCAGGTCACCCGTCAGCCGGTAGTAGTCCAGCCCGGTTTCTCCTATCGCGACGACCTTCGGAGTCGCCGCCAGCTCGACCAATTGCTCGACCGTGGGGTCGGGGGTGTCCTCGTAGTCGGGGTGCACGCCCACCGAGGCCCAAAGATTGTCATGGCCCCGCACCAGCTCCATCAGCCGAGGCCAGTCGGGCAGGTTCACGCTGACGCACAGCGCCTGGGCGACGTGGTTGCCGCGCATGCGCTCGAGGATCTCGGGCAGTTGCGCGGCCAGTTCGGGAAAATCCAGATGGCAATGCGAATCGACGAACATGGGAAAGGAAGACGGTAAGGCTGCGGAATCCATAGTACCAGCGGGAGCGGGCACCTAGGCCCGCTTGGGGCGGCGGCCCAGGCAGGCCGCGCTGGCCTGGGCCAGCACATCCTGGGCGAACAGCCGTGCATTGAGCGGATGGTCGGCGATCCTGCGCTGGCGGGTGAGCCAGCGCGACAGCTCGGCCACCCGGCCGCGCTCGGCGCGCTCGCCTATCTTCGCACTCTGGGAGGCCAGGTCGGGGAAATAGCGCGCGCCCATGCCGGCCTGGGCCAGGGCCACGTCGATGGCCAGGCGTTGCAGGGCGTCGATCCACTCGGCGGCGGGAATCTTGTCCAGCGCGTCGACGATCTGCCCCAGGTCGGGCGGCTTGCCTTGCGCGAGCGCGGTCACGAAGGTGTCCAGCCATGGCGCCCTGGGCGGAACGCCGGCTTCGGCACGGCGCCAGGCCGCGACCGGCGCCCCCCCGGCGGCGGCCAGTTGCGCGGCCGCGTCCTGGACGCCCTGCTCTTGCAGCCAGGCCAGGGCGGGTTCGGGCGCCGGCGTTCCCAGGGGCAGCCGGCGACAGCGCGACACCAGGGTGGGCAGCAGCCGGTCGGGCGCGTCGGACACGAGCAGGAACACGGTCTGGGGGGGCGGTTCCTCCAGGATCTTCAGGAGGCCGTTGGCTGAAATGGTGTTGAGCGTTTCAGCCGGATACAGCACCACCACCCGCAGGCCGCCCCGGTGCGTGCCGGTATTGGCCCAGGATTCCAGGGCGCGTATCTGCTCGATGCGGATCTCGCGCGAGGGGGCGCGCTTGCCGGCCTTCTTGCCGTCAGCATCGACGGCTTCTTCCTCGGCATCGCCCTCTTCGGCCTGGCCTTCGGCCAGCGCCACGGCTTCGGGACGGACGCGGCGGAAGTCGGGATGGTTGCCCGAGGCATACCAGGTGCAGGCGGGGCACCGCCCGCAGGCCATGCCGTCCTGCGGCGACTCGCACAACAGGCCGGCGGCGGCGGCGCGCGCGAACTCGACCTTGCCTATGCCCGCCAGTCCGTGGATGAGCCAGGCGTGGGCAAAGCGTCGCCGCTGTTCTTCGCCCAGCCAGGCGCGGGCCGTTTCTTCATGCCAGGGATAGAACCGGGGCAGGCTCATGGGCCATCCGCCGCGGCGATGCAGGCCTGCAGCTGGGCGGCCAGCTCCGCCCGGACCGCCTCGATCGGCCGGGTCGAATCGATGATGCGAAAACGCGCCGGATCCGCCTTGGCCCGGGCATGATAGGCCGCGCGCGTGCGTTCGAAAAAGGCGTCGTCCTCGCGCTCGAAACGGTCCAGGGTGCGGCCCCGCCCCAGCCGTTCGCGGGACACTTCCAGCGGGACGTCGAACAACCAGGTCACGTCCGGCTGCAAGTCCCCGTGCACCCATTGCTCCAGCAACGCGATGCGCTCGGCGGCCAGGCCGCGGCCGCCCCCCTGGTAGGCGTAGGTGGCGTCGGTGAAGCGGTCGCAGACCACCCACTGGCCCCGCGCCAGCGCCGGCTCGATCACGGTGCGCACGTGCTCGCAGCGCCCCGCGAACATCAGCAGGGTCTCGGTATCGAGCCGCATGGGTTCGTTCAGCAGCAGCTCGCGCAGTTTCTCGGCCAGCGGCGTGCCGCCGGGCTCGCGGGTCTGCACCACATCCAGGCCGGCCTCGCGCAGCCGGGCCACGAGCCATTCCAGGTGCGTGCTCTTGCCCGCGCCGTCCACGCCCTCGAGCGTGATGAAACGGCCGCGGCGCACCGCCGCGTTCGCGCCGGCGCTCATGGCTGCACCGCCTCGGTCTGCATGGACGGCGGCGGCTGCAACCCCCTGAGCTGGTAGCGCGCGACGTAGCGGTTGTGGCTGTCCAGGGTCTCGGAGAAGGCGCTGGTGCCGTCGCCGCGGGAGACGAAATACAGGTACTTGTGCTTCTCGGGCTGGACCGCGGCCAGCAGCGAGGCCCGGCCCGGGTTCGAGATGGGCGTGGGCGGCAGCCCGCGGCGCGTGTAGGTGTTCCACGGGGTGTCGGCGCGCAGGTCGCGGCGGCGCAGGTTGCCGTCGAAGACCTCGCCCAGGCCGTAGATGACAGTCGGGTCGGTCTGCAGCGGCATGCCGACCCTGAGCCGGTTGACGAACACGCCGGCGATGCGCCGGCGATCGGCCTCCATGCCGGTTTCCTTTTCGATGATGGAGGCCAGGATCAGGACTTCGTACGGCGAGCCCAGCGGCAGGTCCGGATCGCGTTGCGCCCAGATCTCGGCCAGTTCCCGCTGTTGCGCGCGATAGGCGCGGCGCAGGATGTCGATGTCGCTCGAGCCCACGGCGAACAGATAGGTGTCCGGAAAGAACAGCCCTTCGGGATGGCTGGTCGAGGCGCCGATCTTGGCCGTGACCGTGGCGTCGTCGAGGCCGTCCAGGGTCTGGCGCACGTCGGGATGGCGGCGCAGGGCCGCGCGTATCTGGCGGAAGTTCCAGCCCTCGATGAAACGGATCTCGCGCTGCGTGACGTCGCCGCGCGCGAGCCGGTTCAGCAGCGTCCACAGCGAATCGCCGCGCGCCACTTCGTAGCCGCCGGCCTTGATGCGGCGTTCCGTGCCCGTCACGCGCGCATAGGCGATCAGGACCTCGGGCGGCACGGCGATGCCGGCCTCGCGCACCTGCCGGGCGATGCCCCGCATGGTCGTGCCTTCGTCGATGACGAAGTCCACCTTGTCCGCGGGCAGGGAAAGCGGCATGCGCAGCCACGCGACGCCTGCGCCGACGATGGCCAGCGATGCCAGCAACAGCGCGGCGAACGATATGGCCAGCGCGCGTTTCAGGGAAAAATGTCGTTTGGGCATGGGCGCCTATAATACTTCGATCGACCTCATCGACCGTTTCAAGATGTCCGTCCAAGAGATTTTATCCGCGAGCGCGCGGCCGGATGCCGCCCTCGCGCACATCGCGCCGCTGGACCATTTGACCGTGCTCGAAGCCCGGGGTGCAGACACGATCGAATTCCTGCAGGGACAACTGACCCAAGACGTCAAGAAACTCGGCGACGCCGACGCGCGGCTTGCCGGCTATTGCACGGCCAAGGGCCGGCTGCTTGCCAGCGCCATCGTCTGGCGCGCCCAGCCCGATCCCGCCGATCCGGTCCCGCGCGTGCTGGCGCTGGTCGATGCCAGCATCGCCCAGGCGCTGCAGAAGCGCCTGTCCATGTTCGTGCTGCGCGCCAAGGTCAAGCTTGCCGCCACGCCGCTGCGCGTGGCCGGCGTCTGGCGCGGGACCGATGCGGCGGCCCTGCAGGCGGCCGCGGGCGGGTTGCTGCCCGCCGCGCCCTGGTCGCGCGCCGACCTGCCCGACGCCACCTGGATCGCGGCCCCCGCCGCCGACGCGTCGCCGCGCTGGTGGTGGATAGGAACGGACGACGCGCTGCAACGGCTGGGCACCGCGCTGGGGGCCCCGGCGCAGGCCGGCCTGGCCCAGGCCTGGCGCGCCGCCGACATCGCTTCGGGCCTGCCCTGGATCACGGCGCCGACGCAGGACCTGTTCGTGCCGCAGATGGTCAACCTGGAGCTGATCGGCGGGGTCAGCTTCACCAAGGGCTGCTATCCTGGCCAGGAAGTGGTCGCGCGCAGCCACTACCTCGGCAAGCTCAAGCGCCGCATGTTCGCCGGCCATGTCGCCGGCGGGCAGCCGGATCCGCAGGCGCTGGCCGGTGCCGACGTCTTCCAGGAAGGCGACGAGCAGCCCTGCGGCCGCATCGTCAACGCGGCGCGCGAAGGCGGCGGGGTCGCGATCCTGTACGAAAGCTCGCTGGCTGCCGCGCAAGGCCAGGCCCCCCTGCACGCCGGCTCGCCCGCCGGTCCGATCATCCAGCCGCGGGCGCTGCCCTACGCCCTGTCCGACGATACCCGCTCGGCATGAGCCCAGCGCCGGGACCCGCCATGCACAATCTCTACGTCTACTACAAACTGCCGCAAGCCCGGCGCGCCGAGGCCCTGGCGCCCGCCCGCCGGGTGCTCGAGGCCGGCCGCGCCCGGAGCGCCCGGGCGGCCCTCCTGGCGCGCCCCGCCGCCGACGACGGCGTGGTCACCTGGATGGAGGTCTACGAAGACGTGGCCGACGTGCCCGGACTCGAGGCCGCGCTGGCCGAAGCGGTGCAGGCCAGCGGCCTGGCGGCCCTCCTGCTGGCCCCTCGCCGCAGCGAGGTCTTCGTCGACCTGCCCGCCGATCCGGCGGGATGGGAAGACTGACGCCATGTGCCTGATGGCCTTCGCCTGGGATCCGCGCGGTCCGACCACTTTGCTGATGGTGGCCAACCGAGACGAGTTCTATGCCCGGCCCACGGCGCCCGCCGACTGGTGGCAGGATCATCCCGACATCTGGGCCGGACGCGACCTGGCGGCCGGCGGGACCTGGATGGGTATCACGCGGCATGGGCGCTTCGCCGCCATCACGAATTACCGCGAGGGAGGCCGGAACGATCCAGCCGCGCCCTCGCGCGGCGGACTGGTGTCCGGTTTCCTGGCTGGCACCTCGACCCCCGCGGGTTATCTGCGCGACCTGGCCCGGCGTGCCGGGCCCTTCAACGGATTCAACCTGGTGGTGGGGGAATTGTTCGGGCGGAGCCCGTCGCTGTGGTACCTGTCGCATCGCCGCGGCCATTCCGCCACCTCGCCCGAGGCGCTGGCGGCCGGCGTGTACGGCTTGTCGAACGCGGTACTGGACACGCCCTGGCCCAAGGTCGTGCGCACCACCGCCGCGCTGGCCACGCTCAAGGCCACCGAGGCCCGCACGCCGGCCTACCTCCAGATGCTGAGCGACACGACCATCGCGGAAGACACGCAATTGCCCAGCACCGGCATCAGCCTGGAACGCGAGCGGGCCCTGTCGGCCGCCTTCATCATCACGCCCGACTACGGCACGCGGGCCCAGACGGTGATCCAGGCCACCCGCGACGGCCATGTCGAAGTGGCAGAACGCAGCTTCGACAACGCCGAGCAGGCGCGGCTGCTGGTTCCCGCTTCGCTGCGTCAGGCCTCGTTCGAGGTCTCGAACACCGCGCGCAGGTAGTCCACCGAATCGCGGTGCGCCTGCCGCGCCACGCGCAAGGCCCCGCCCATGTTGTAGAAACTGTGGATGGCCCCCTCGTACACCTGGATCCGGACCGGCACCCTGGCCGCTTCCAGTTTGCGTCCGTAGGCCAGCCCTTCGTCCACCAGCGGGTCGCATTCGGCCAGTTGCAGGAAGGCCGGCGCCAGCCCGACGAACTCCGGGGCGTCCAGTACCGCGAAGCGCCAGTCCAGCCGGTCGGCGTCGTCTCGCAGGTACAGGTTGAAGAACCACTGTATCGTGCGCTCGTCCAGCAGGTAGCCGGTGGCGTACGCCCGGTGCGAAGCCGTGTCCTGCCACGCGCTGGTACCCGGGTACAGCAGCACCTGCGCCGCCAGCGGCAGGCCGTCGTCCCGCGCTCGCAGCGCGGCCTGGGCCGTGAGCGTGCCGCCGGCGCTGTCTCCCATGCCGGCCACCCGCGCCGGGTCGATGCCCAGCATGTCATGCCGCTCGAACGCCCACCGCCAGGCGGCGTAGACGTCGTCGGCGGCGGTGGGAAAGCGGTGCTCGGGCGCCAGCCGGTAGTCCAGCGACAACACCTTGCAGCGGGCGCCGTTGGCCAGCATGCGGCAGATGGCGTCGTAGTCGTTCACGCTGCCGACGGTGAAGCCGCCGCCATGCGAGAAAATCACGAGCGGCGCGGGATCCGCGGACAGCATGCCCGTGTACAGGCGGGCGCCTATCGTGGCCCCGTCTCCCACCGGAATGTCCAGGTCGCGCACCGCGGCTACCTCGGCCGCGGCGATTTCCAGCACCTTGCTGGCTTTTTCGTGGACGGCGCGCGCCTGCTGCGGCGTGTACTGCCAATAAGGCGGACGATTGGCCCGCCGCACCCGCGATACGAGATCGGCCACCTGGGGATCCAGGGGCCGCGGGTGCCGCAGCTCAGCCATCGACGCCCTGGTCGCTGCGCTTCCTGATGTACTTGAACGTGCCGCTGGACCGGGCCACCAGCCCGCCCCCCTCGTCCCTGACCTCGGCCTCGCAGAAGGCCATGGTGCTGGAGCGGTGGTAGCACTTGCCGTAGGCCACCAGGTTGCCGGCCTCGCCCGGACGCACGAAGCTGGTGGTCATGTCCACCGTCGCGCTGCCACGCAGCTCCGGATGCAGGGACCGCGCCGCCGTGGCCATGGCCGCATCGAGCATGGTCATCAGCACCCCGCCGTGGCAGACGTGCCAGCTGTTGCAATGCTGCGGCAGGACATCGAGCCGGACCTCGGACTGTCCACCCTCGGCCTTGACCAGCCTGGCGCCCAGCCAGGCCAGGAACGGGATGGGCACATCCGTGACGGTGGCGGGATTCGTGATGGACATCCCCTCTTACCTCGCCACGGGCAGGTCGTAGTCCAGGCAGGCCCGCTCGGCCCGCACCGCCCCCATGAACGGCTTGATCGCCACGTGGCGCGGATGCGCCTGGTAGGCGTCCAGCGCCTCGCGGCTGGCAAACAGCGAGTTCAGGACGACGTCGTGCGTGGCCTCGTGGCCGTCGGCGGCCAGCCCTACCTCGAATTCGAGGATGCCGGGGACGCAATCGCGGCAGCTCTCGAGCAGCCGCCGGACCTTCTGCATGTTGGTCTGGCGGTCGGCGCCTTCGGCTTCGTCCTTGAGTTTCCACATGACGATATGGCGGATCATGGCGGGGTCGGTCCTCTTGCTGGGGCGTGAACGGAATTACCTGCGCGCGACGCGCTGGCCCAGGATGGCCACGACGATCAGGCCGCCGATCACGGTGATGTGCTCGAGCACGACCATCATTTCATGGAACGCGGCCTCGCCCTCGAACTTCCAGAACGGGTGCGCCACCGGAATGGTCAGCACCGTGAACACCGCCAGGGCCCCGGCGCCCAGCCACGCGGCGCGGTTGAAAATGATCAACAGCGATCCACCCAGCTGGACGATGATGGTCAGCACGTTGAACAGCCAGGCCGGTTCGAGCCCGAAATGGCTCATCTCGGCGACCCCGCCCTGGAAATCGAACAGCTTGACCAGGCCGCTGGTCCAGAACATGAACGTCAGGACGATGCGGCCGAACAGCAGCAGCGCGCGCGATTCAAGCAAGGATTGTATCGGTGCAGGTGTCATGGTGGCGGTTCCGGGAAAGAGGGATCATGCCGACGCCCGGGTGCTCCCTTCTTCTCCGCGCGGCGGCGCCAGGCGGCCTTTACCGGCCGCCATGGCGCGCCATCATACTGGAAACAAGTCGTAACGCGGCGTCCCGGCCTCAGAACAGGGTCTTGCCCACCCACCAGGCGCCCGCGGCCACGAGGGCGGAAGCCGGGATGGTCAGGATCCAGGCCCAGACGATGTTGCCCGCCAGCCCCCAGCGCACGGCGTTGAACTTGCGGCTGGAGCCGACGCCGACGATGGCGCCGGTGATGGTGTGGGTGGTCGAGACGGGAATACCCAGGATGGCCGCCAGGAACAGCGTCATCGCGCCGCCCGTCTCGGCGCAGAAGCCCCCCACGGGCTTGAGCTTGGTGATGCGCTGCCCCATGGTCTTGACGATGCGCCAGCCGCCGAACATGGTGCCCAGCGCGATCGCCACGTAGCAGCTGACCACCACCCAGATCGGGACGTGATCCTTGGCCCCCGGGACATTGGCCGCGATCAGCAGCAGCCAGATGATGCCGATGGTCTTCTGCGCGTCGTTGCCGCCGTGTCCCAGGCTGTAGAGCCCGGCCGAAAGCAGTTGCAGGCGGCGAAACCAGCCGTCCACCCGCAGCGGCCGCGTCCGGCGGAACAGCCAGGACACCAGCAGCATCAGGAAGCCGCCCAGCACGAAGCCCAACACCGGGGAAACCACGATGAAGGCGACGATGTAGAGGATTTCCCGGACCATCAGGACGCTGGGGCCGGAGCTGGCCAGGCCCGCGCCCACGATGCCGCCGATGAGCGCGTGCGACGACGAGGACGGAATGCCGAAGAACCAGGTGATCACGTTCCAGGCGATGGCGCCGACCAGCGCCCCGAAGACGACGTAGTGGTCCACCACGCTCGGGTCGATGATGCCTTTGCCGACGGTGGCCGCCACCTTCAGGTGGAAGACGAAAATCGCGACGAAATTAAAAAACGCGGCGAAAACGACCGCGTGATGAGGCTTGAGCACCCCCGTGGAAACCACGGTGGCGATGGAGTTGGCGGCGTCGTGGAACCCATTCATGAAATCGAAAATGAGTGCCAGGACGACCAGGAAGGCAAGCGTGGCGAAGCTGATCTGAAGCGTATCCATGAAATCCTTCCGACTAGGCGTTTTCCAGGACGATGCCTTCGATCAGGTTCGCGACGTCCTCGCACTTGTCGGTGATTTCTTCCAGCAGTTCGTAGATGGCTTTCATCTTGATGAGTTGACGGGTGTCGGCTTCGTCGCGGAACAGGCGGCCCATGCCGCGGCGCATCACCCGGTCGGCATCCGATTCCAGCCGGTCGATCTCTTCGCAGATCTTCATGATGCTGGCCGTATCGTTCAGGTTGTGCAGCAGGCTCACGACCATGTGCAGCCGGTCGCAGCACTGGACCCCGATGTCGGCCAGCGCCCGGGCATCCGGCGTGACGGCGCGGATGTCATAGAGGTTGATGCACTGGGCCGCGTCTTCCATCAGGTCCAGGATGTCGTCCATGGTCGTGATGAGGTTGTGGATCTGGTCCCGGTCCAGCGGCGTGATGAAGGTCTTGTGCAGCAGATCGATCGTATCGTGGGTGACCTTGTCGGCCTTCTTCTCCAGCGTCTCGATGTTCTTGACCCGCTCCTCGGCCTGGCCCAGATCGGCCATCAGGGCGGCCAGCTCCCGGCTGCCCTGGCGCGACAGATCGGCATGCGCCGTGAACAGATCGAAAAAGCGGCCCTCTTTGGGCATCAAGCGTCCAAACATCACGTCCTCGCAGTACGCCACGTGACAGTTACATGACGTGTTTAAAAAACCGCGCGAAGTTTAGCACCCCCCTACGCCCTTCGGGCGCCCCCCAGGGGGCGATGCGGGTGGACCGGCGGAGCCGGATCCACCGCATCCCGGAGTAACAGCGGGCTGGCGGGGGGCGCCGATACGGTAAGGCGGTTTCTTGAAAACGTAGAGCTGGCGCGGCTTGGCGAGGAATGGATCCATTGCCGGGGACCCGGTAAGGTCAAAGCAGAAGGCGAAAAAAACGCCAGGCGGCGCCAAGAAAAAAAATCGTCCCACAAAAAACCACCCCCTAACAGCCGTTGAGTTTCCCGGGCACCGTGGATCCGGCTCCGCCGGTCCACCAGTGCCGCCCCTGGGGGCGCGCGCAAGCGCGTGGGGGGGCCGATACGGGGGGACCTAATAATCAGAATCGACGAACGCGTTGCCCGAGAAGTTGGCGAACTTCGTGTACATCCCTTGCCAGGTCAGCCGGACAGTGCCGATCGGGCCGTTACGTTGCTTGCCGATGATGATCTCGGCCGTGCCCTTGTCGGGCGTGTCAGGGTTGTAGACCTCGTCGCGGTACAGGAAGATGATCACGTCCGCGTCCTGCTCGATGGCGCCGGATTCCCGCAGGTCGCTCATCACCGGGCGTTTGTTGGGGCGCTGTTCCAGGCCCCGGTTCAGCTGGGAAAGCGCGATCAGGGGGCAGTTCAGTTCCTTGGCCAGGCCCTTCATCGAGCGGCTGATTTCCGACAGCTCCGACGCCCGGTTCTCGCTGCCGCCACCGCCGTTGCCCGACATCAGCTGCAGGTAGTCGATGATGATCAGGCCCAGCTGGCCGCACTGCCGGGCCAGGCGGCGGGCGCGCGAGCGCAGTTCCATGGGGCTGAGCGCGGGAGTTTCGTCGATGTAGAGCTGGGTATCCTGCATCTTCTGGATGGCGTGCGTCAGCTTGGGCCAGTCCTCGTCCAGCAGCTTGCCCGTGCGCAGGCGCTGCTGGTCCAGGCGGCCGATCGAGCCCAGCACACGCATGGCCAGCTGCGAGGCGCCCATTTCCATGGAGAAGACCGCCACCGGCAAGCCCTCTTCCACCGCCACGTGCTCGCCGATGTTGACCGAGAACGCGGTCTTGCCCATGGAGGGGCGGCCGGCCACGACGATCATGTCGCCCGGCTGCAGCCCCGAGGTCATCTTGTCCAGGTCGGTGAACCCCGTGGGCACGCCGGTGACGTCCGAGGTGCTGTCACGGTGGTAGAGTTCGTCGATGCGCTCGACCACCTGGGTCAACAGCGGCTGCAGCGACAGGAAGCCCGCGCTTCCGCGCGCGCCCTCTTCCGCGATCTTGAAGATCTTGGACTCGGCCTCGTCCAGCAGTTGCCGCGTGTCCTTGCCCTGGGGGTTGAAGGCCGCGGCCGAGATCTCGTCGGCCACGGTGACCAGCCGCCGCAGCACCGCGCGGTCGCGCACGATTTCCGCATAGCGGCGGATATTGGCCGCGGACGGCGTATTCTGCGCCAGCGAATTCAGGTAGGCCAGGCCGCCCGCCTCTTCCGCCTTGCCGGCCGTCTGGAGCGACTCGTGGGTCGTCACCACGTCGGCGGGACGCGCCAGCCCGATCAGCTTGGCCATCTGCTGCCAGATCAGCCTATGGTCGTAGCGATAGAAGTCGTCTTCCTTGAGGATGTCCGCGATGCGGTCCCAGGCGGCGTTGTCCAGCAGCAGGCCGCCCAGCACCGATTGCTCCGCCTCGACCGAGTGAGGCGGGACGCGCAGGGACTCGAGCTGGGGATCGACGGGCGAATTCATAGAGCGGAAAACCTGGTGTTCGAGCATGGGCGGCGGGAATGCCGGCCCACGACAGTTTAGCCCGGCTGGACGGAAGAGGAATCCATCCGCCTGCCCCGGGGGCGACCCCGAAAAAAGAACCCCCCATTCTGTGAAGAAATGGAGGGTTCCTGTGCCGGCGCCATCCAGGAAGGATGCGCTGGCGGTGGACGTCCGGCCGGCTCGGAGAAGCGCGACCGGAGAAGCGTCAGGCGGTTTCGCCGACCACGACCACCGTGATGTTGGCCACGACATCGGTATGCAGGCCGACTTCCAGCGGGAATTCGCCGATGGTCTTGAGCGGGCCGTTGGGCAGGCGAACCATGCCCTTTTCGACCGACTCGAAGCCCGCCTGCTTCAGCGCGGAAGCGACGTCGAAGTTGGTAACCGAGCCGAACAGGCGGCCGTCCACACCCGCCTTCTGGGTGATGGACACCGAGTAGCCTTCCAGCCGCTGGGCCACGGCCTGCGCGGCGGCCAGCTTGTCGGCCTGGGTCTTTTCGAGTTCGGCGCGGCGCGCCTCGAACTCTTTCAGCGCGGCGTCGGTGGCGCGCTTGGCCATCTTCTGGGGAATCAGGAAGTTACGGGCATAGCCGTTCTTCACGCGGACGACGTCACCCAGGTTGCCGAGGTTGACGACTTTTTCGAGCAAGATGATTTGCATGATGGTCTCTCCCGGCAATCAATTGTGGTTGTCGGTGTAGGCCAAGAGCGCCAGGAAGCGGGCGCGCTTGATAGCCGTGTCGAGCTGGCGCTGGTAGTGCGCCTTGGTGCCGGTCAGGCGGGCAGGAATGATCTTGCCGTTTTCCTGGATGAAGTCACGGAGGACTTCGATGTCCTTGTAATCGATCTGGTCGACGCCGGCTGCCGTGAAGCGGCAGAACTTGCGGCGCTTGAACAGCGGATTCTGTTGACCGAACTTCTTCTTTTCCTTGCGTTTGCCGAATGCGGCCATGATGTACCTCTTGGGTATTCAATCCGTTTCACACCTGGGGCTGTCCTGCCGGCCCGCCCTCCTCGCCCTGCCGGACGATGGCGGCCTGCTGGATGTGCAGCCTCAGTCTGCTTGAACCTTTCCGGGTCGGTGCCAGGAACCCTTCGATCCGGATCGACCGGCCCAGCGCCTCGCGCTCGAGCCTGCCGGCCAGATCGCCGACGACGACTGCGTTGACGAGCATCTCGACCCGGCGGGGTCTCCCGCCTTCGATCAGCTCGGATTCGTGGGCAAGCGCCAGTTCCAGCACCGGGATTCCGGCGGGGGTATACCTGAGCGGCTTGCACTCGACCACCTGGGCGGTCAGATGAACCTTGTTCAACGCCGTGTCGTCCGTGGCATCGACGGGCTCCCGCTACGGCGGGCCTGCGATGCGGGCGGTCGGCAACGACCTGTCATGCCAGTCCAGCCGGGGCTCAGGCCTCGGCGGGGGCGGCTTCGGTGGACACCTTGCGGGCCTCCTCGCGCTCGACGATCTTCATCATCGGCGACGGGGCGGTCTCGGCCTTCTTCATCTTGACGACGAGATGGCGCAGCACGGCATCGTTGTAGCGGAAAGCGTGCTCGAGTTCGTCCAGCGTGAGTTGGCCGCACTCGATGTTCATGCACACGTAGTGAGCCTTGACGAGCTTCTGGATCGGGTACGCCAGCTGGCGGCGGCCCCAGTCTTCCAGACGGTGGATCGTGCCGCCCTGGCTGGTGATCAGCGACTTGTAACGGTCGACCATGGCCGGAACCTGCTCGCTCTGGTCCGGGTGAACGATGAAAACTACTTCATAGTGACGCATCGAAGCTCCTTATGGATGGTCCCGCGGGCGTCCGGATGGGGCCCGCTGTAGGCGCAAGTCCGCTCAAGCGTCTAGAGTCGGACAAGGGATCAATCTGGCGAAAAAATGGCTTCCGCCAAAAATCAAGCCCTCTATTATCGCCCGCAGAAGGGCAAAAAGCAAGCCAAAGGCCCGAGAACCGCCGTGCGGCGTGGTTTCGGGGCCCATTTCCGGGCATGGATGCACCGCCGCGGTTGCGGGCTGGCCGGCCTCGCACGGGCGGATCAATACGTGTCGAAGGCGCCCTGGATGTCGTCCATGCCCGCGCCCAGCGCCAGCATCAGCAGCACGCGCGCCTTCCACGGCGACAGCGTACCGGCGCCGGGCAGCCCGCCCGAGGCCGCGACGCAGCCGCTGCCCGTGCGGGTCGCGCGGACCACGGCCACGCCGCCGCGCTCCAGTCCGTCCAGCGCCTCTTGCGCGTCGGCGCTGGCCGAACCGTTGCCGGTCCCGGCCCAGACCAGGCCGCGCGCCCCGGTGGATCCCACCGCCCGGATCAGGGCGGCCGAGCCGCCGGCATAGCCGGCCAGCACCTCGACCGGAGGCAGCGGCGTGGCGGCCGTGAAAGGCGTGGCGCTGGTGTGCGGACGTTCCGGCCGCCCCATCCAGGCGACCCGGCCGTCCTGGACCCAGCCCAGGGCGCCCGCGTTGGGCGAAGCAAAGGCATCGGGCCGGTTGGCATTGGTCTTGGACGCGTCGCGCGCGCCCAGGATCTGGTGGTTGAGCACGACCAGCACGCCGCGCCCGGCCGCCTGCGGATGGGCGGCCACCGTGGCCGCGTCCAGCAGGTTCAGCGGGCCGTCGGGAGACAGCGCGGTCGCCGGGCGCATCGCGCCCACCAGAACCACCGGCCTGTCGGTCTTGAGCACCAGGTGGAGGTAATACGCGCTTTCCTCGAGCGTGTCCGTACCGTGGGTGACGATCACGCCGTCGGCGCCTGCGTCGAGCAGTGACTGCACCCGCCCGGCCAGCGACTGCCAGAAGGCGGGCGTGGCGTTCTTGCTGTCGATGGCCGCGAACTGCTCGGCCCGGATGTCGGCCACTTCGTCCAGGCCTGGCACGCTGGCGCACAGCTCGGCCACGTCCAGCGCGCCGGCGGCATAGGCCATCGTGGCCTGGGGGCGGGCGCCGGCCCCGGCGATGGTGCCGCCGGTGGCGACGATGCAAAGACGTGGCAGGGACATGGCGGACGCGGGCACGGAAGGACGAGAGCCCGATGATACCCGCGGCCGGATTGGCGTTCCCGCGACACTTGCGTTTTTCGCTTGCGTCGCGCATCGATACTGTATAAAAATACAGTTACTGGATAAAACCACAGAAGCCCGACACGCGCCGTCGCCACCCGGTGGCGGGCGCCCCGCCACGGAGCCCGAGATGTCCAAGCTGACCGCACGCCAACAAGAAATCCTGGATCTCATTCGCCAGGCCATCGTCAAGACCGGCTTTCCGCCCACCCGGGCCGAAATCGCCCAGGCGCTGGGCTTTCGCTCGCCCAACGCGGCCGAGGAACACCTGAAGGCGCTGGCGCGCAAGGGCGTACTGGAATTGTCCGCGGGCACCTCCCGCGGGATACGGCTGAAAGACCCCGTCGCGGCCGAACCGCCGCTCCAGCTCACGCACCCCGTGCTGGCGCAACTGGTGCTACCGCTGGTGGGCCGGGTCGCCGCCGGCAGCCCCATCCTGGCCACCGAGCACATCGACAAGGAAATCGGCGTGGACGAGGCCCTGTTCTCGCAGCGGCCCGACTACCTGCTCAAGGTACGCGGCAACAGCATGCGCGACGCCGGCATCCTCGACGGCGACCTGCTCGCGGTCAAGAAGGCCGCCCAGGCCCGCGACGGGCAGATCATCGTGGCCCGCCTGGGCGACGACGTCACCGTCAAGGAACTGCGCTACACCGAAACCGGCCTGAGCCTGCTGCCGGCCAATCCCGACTTCCAACCCATCGAAGTCGATCGCGAGCGCGACGATTTCGCGCTCGAGGGCATCGCCGTCGGCCTGATCCGGGCCGGCCTGGTGCATTGAAGACCCAGACGGACGACCATCATGAAACACTGCACGCCCAGCTCCAGTCTTTCCAGCGGCTTTCCCGCGCTCGACGCCGCCCTGCCCCAGGCCGGATGGCCCGTCGGCGCACTTACCGAAATCCTGGTCCCGCGCGTCGGGCATGGCGAGTTGAACCTGCTCGGCCCGCTGCTGAGCCGGCTCACCAAGGCCGGCCGCACGGTGGCCTTGCTGGTGCCGCCGTACTTGTCCTACGCCCCCGCGCTGATCCAGCACGGCGTTTCGCTGGAATGCGTCAAGCTCGTGCGCACCGACCACCCCCTGGACGGCCTGGACCAGCTGGAATCCGGCGTGCGGGCGGGCGAGTTCGCGGCGCTGGTCGCCATCCTGCCCCCTGACCAGGCGGCCGCGCAATCCGAAAGCACGGTGCGCCGCCTGTACATGGCCGCGCGGCTGGCCGCCTGCCCCGCCTTCCTGTTCCATACCTGCAGCACGCCCGCCACGACCTCGGCATCCCAATTGCGGCTGCTGGCGGACATGAGCCAGGCCGGCCAGATCCGGCTCCAGCGCATCGCGCCGGCTGCCCAGGGCGGCGAAGGCGCGGTCACGCTGGACATCGGCCAGCAAACGGTGCGTGCGGGGTTCAAGCCGGGGTTCAAACGTGCGGCCGGGCTCGCCGCGGCGGGAACGCACACGCGCACCGCCGAGGAAACGGACACGCATGGCACGGATGCGGATACGCTGCCGGCGCAACGGCCCATCATCCCGCGAACCGGGCAACATGGGCCGCATGCCAAACCGACTCCCGCGAATCGCAGCCCGTGGCCCTTCAAGCAACGTCGCGGCGCAAGCAGCAGCCGAAGCTATCCTTCCGCACTGGCGCTGCTGTTTTCTCGAGGCTGGAACGCCTGAGTCTCCCTACGGCACTCGCAGCAGGATAAGACTGCTGCGGAGCCTGTGCTCCGATGCTCCATTGCCCACGAATTTTTGAAATTCGTGGGCTTTTTTACGTCTCACCGGCGGATCTACGCACTTGCGGAAGTTGTTGTAAGCCAGCAATCCCCCCCCATTTGGAGTACGTATTTTTTCGTACTCATTGCTAGGCTGGTTGCTCCACTCCCCTCGCTGCGCCAATCCCGGAAGAGGCCATCATGCAAGCGAAATCCCACGTCCTCCACGCCCTTGCGGTACTTGCCACGGCTGCGGCCGCATCCGTCTGGTGTGCCAGCGCGGCTGCCCAAGGCGTCTCGATCGGAGGCTCGGGTTCAAGCTCGGGTTCGGACGGCCCCCGTGCCGTCGAGGAACAGTCCGCAGCCATCAGCTACAGCTCTCGCGCGGCGGCCTGCGCACGGGCCAAGTCCCGCGCCTCGGAGTTCGCCCAGCGCAAGAGCAACTTCAAGGACATCAGTCTGGGCGCCTGCGACTGCTCCTCCACCAAGACCAAGCCGTGGCAGCCAGCATTGCAGGCTCAATACGCGATGGAAACAGGCATGCCCCCTCCCACAGGTCCTGTCGACACCCACGAATGCACGGTCACCGCCCGTATTTCGCTCAAATAGCCGCCAGAGACGAGCCATGAAGAAACGCGGGAAAACCAGGGGCCGATCAATGGCGGCAATGGCCGGTCTGATCGCATGGGCGGCATGCTGGCCGGCTTATGCCTTTAGCGAGTCAGATCCACTAGACAATGGCTATGGAACCCCCGGCGACTACTCCCAAGACTACGAAGTCCTGTCCGAAAGAATCGTTTTCCACAGCAGGCTGATCAGCAACAAAAGAATGTACACCGGAGGGGAAATCAATAGAAAAACCGGCCGAATAAGCATTGAAACCACGGAGATGGCTAACAACTTCAGCGGCGTATGCAGCGTGGGAAGCTATGTCCCGGACACCAAGTTTTGAGCGCCGCCCTGACAGGATCAGCGGCAGATTGAACACTCCGCTTGCCAGCGGCCAGTGCAGGAAAATCGAGGCGTCCGAGAAACTGTTCTGACGCCTCCCGGCCGTTCTACTTCGCCGCCCGCTGTCTGAGCGTCTCGTACATGCAGACGGCCGACGCCACGCTGACGTTCAGGCTTTCCACGGACCCTTGCATGGGGATCCGGACCAGTTGATCGCAGGTGTCGCGGGTCAGGCGGCGCATGCCCTCGCCTTCGGCGCCCATGACCCAGGCGATGGGCTGGCGAGCGTCCACGTCGTACATGGTCTCGGTGGCTTCGTCGTCGGTCCCGACCACCCAGACGCCGCGCTCCTTCAGGCTGCGCATGGTCCGAGCCAGATTGGTCACGGTCAGGTAGGGAACGCTGTCTGCGGCCCCGCAGGCCACGCGCTGGACGGTCGTGTTCAGGCCCACGGCCCGGTCGCGGGGCGCGATCACCGCATGGACGCCGGCCCCGTCCGCGGTTCTCAGGCAGGCACCCAGGTTGTGCGGATCGGTGACGCCGTCCAGCACCAGCAGGAAGGCCGGGCCCTCGGCATCGTCCAGCACTTCATCCACGTCCATCGCCAATTCCAGCGACTCCGCCAGCGCGACCACGCCCTGGTGGCGCTGCCCCTTGGCCAGCCCGTCCAGGCGCGTCTGCGCCACGGGATGCACCTTGCATCCGGCGGCCTGGGCTTGTTCGACCAGCGTCAGCATGCGCCGGTCGCGGCGTGCCTCCTCGACGTAGATATCCTTGATCGACGCCGGCGCATGGCGCAGCCGTGCGGCCACCGCGTGGAATCCGACCAAAACCTGGCTTGCTGCCATCTTTCACCCCGACATGAATACCTGCCGCGACGCGGCGGCAAAAACGACGCGGCGCTGCCCCAGGCAGCGCCGCAATGCCGTTATTAGACCAGAGATTCAGTGCCGCTTGCCGCGGCCATGCTTGGCCGCCGCGCGCTTGCCGCTGCGCGCGCTGGCGGGTTTCTCCGGAGCGGCGTGCTTCTTTGCCGCGGCCTTCTTGCCCTTGGGCATCTTCGACATGTCGGTCAGCAGCACGGCCTTGGGCTTGGCCGGCTTGCGCTCGGGCGCGGGCGCGCTGTCGCGCTTGATGGCCTTGCGCAGTCCCTCGTAGGTCACGCCCTTGACCAGCTTGAATTCGATGCGGCGTGCCTCGAGGTCGACGCGGGCCACCTGCACCTGCATCTTGTCGGTCAGGCGATAGCGCATACCCGTACGTTCGCCGCGCAGCTCGTGCAGGCCGTCGTTGAACTGGAAGTACTCTGCGCCCAGTTCGGACACGTGGACCAACCCTTCGACGTGGAGTTCGTCCAGCGTGACGAACACGCCGAAAGGCGCGACGCCGGTGACCGTGCCGCTGAAGACGTCGCCCACGCGTTCGCGCATGTACCAGCACTTGAGCCAGGCCTCGACGTCGCGCGAGGCATCGTCGGCGCGCCGTTCATTGGCCGAGCAGAACAGGCCCAGTTTTTCCCACAGGGCGTGCTCCTGCTCCTTGGCGGTGCCAGGCATGACCGGCATGTCTTCCAGCGCGTTGGGGACATAGCGCTTGCCGTGCAGCAGCGCCTTGATCACGCGATGGGTAAGCAGGTCGGGATAGCGCCGGATCGGCGAGGTGAAGTGGGCATAGGCCGGATAGGCCAGGCCGAAGTGGCCGACGTTGTCCGGGCTGTACATCGCCTGCTGCATGGACCGCAGTGCCATGGTCTGCAGCAGCGGCGCGTCGGGCCGGTTCTTGGCGCTGGCCAGCAGCGCCGAGTAATCGGCCGCGGCCGGTTTGTCGCCGCCGCCCAGCGACAGGCCGAGCGTTTTCAGGAAGTCGCGCAGGGCCTGCAGTTTTTCCGGGGTGGGCCCTTCATGGATGCGGTAGAGCCCCGGATGCTTGCTGCGCTCCATGAAGTCGGCCGCGCAGGTGTTGGCGGCCAGCATGCATTCCTCGATCAGTTTGTGGGCATCGTTGCGCACGTAGGGAACGATGCTCTGGATGCGGCCCAGTTCATTGCAGACGATCTTGGTCTCGACCGTGTCGAAGTCGATCGCGCCCCGCTTCTCGCGGGCCAGCGCCAGCAACTGGTACAACGCATAGAGGTCCTGGATCTGCGGCAGGACGTCCGCATGCTTGCGCGCGGCCGGCCCGTCGGGCTGCTGCAGCGCCGCCCAGACCTCGGTATAGGTGGTGCGCGCATGCGAGTGCATGACGGCGTTGTAGAACTGGTAGGCCTGGACCGTCCCGCCCTTGGCGCCGGTGGCGGGAATCACCATGTCGCACACCAGCACCAGCCGGTCGACGTTGGGATTCAGCGAGCACAGGCCGTTGGAGAGTTTTTCCGGCAGCATGGGGATGACCTTGCGCGGAAAATACACGCTGGTGCTGCGCTCGAGCGCATCGGCGTCCAGCGCGTCGCCGGGCGTGACGTAGTGCGCCACGTCGGCGATGGCGACGATCAGCCGCCACCCTGCCCGCTTGCGGGCCCCCGTGCCCAGTTCCACGCGTTCGCAGTAGACGGCGTCGTCGAAGTCGCGGGCATCCTCGCCGTCTATGGTGATCAGCGGAACGTCGCGCAGGTCGTAGCGTCCGGCCAGGTCGCCCTTGACCACCTCGGCGGGCAGGCGCTCGGCGCGCGCCAGCGCCTTGGCCGAGAACTCATGCGGCACGTCGAACTTGCGGACGGCGATCTCGATCTCCATCCCGGGATCGTCGATCTCGCCCAGGATCTCGACCACGCGGCCCAGCGGCTGCGTATGCCGCGTGGGCTGCTCGATGATCTCGACCGTGACGACCTGGCCGTGCTGCGCCTGGGCGGTTTCGCCGGGCGGCACGAGGATGTCGTGCTTGATCCGCTGGTCCTCGGGCACCACGATCGAGAGGCCCCGCTCGTTCAGGAAACGCCCCACCAGCTTGTTGGTGCGCCGCTCCAGCACCTCGACGATGGTGCCTTCGGGCTTGCCGCGGTAGTCGCTGCCGGCCGGCCGCACCAGCACGCGGTCGCCGTGCAGGACCTTCAGCATTTCCTTGGGCGGCAGGAAAAGGTCGGTCTGGCCGTCGTCGCGGATCAGGAAGCCGAAACCGTCGCGGTGCCCCTGTACGCGGCCGGCGATGAAGTCGAGCTTGGTCGACAGCAGCAGCGCGCCCTTGCGGTTCTGCATCAACTGGCCGTCGCGCTCCATGGCGGCGAGCCGGCGCTCGAAGCCCACGCTGCCCGGGTCCACACCCAGTCGACGCGCCAGTTCCGCCGGAGCGATGGGGGCATTCGCCTCCCGCAGCAATCCTAGGATTTGCTCGCGAGTGGGCACGTCGGGATCGAAGTCCGCGGGCGTAGAGGGAAGATTGTTATGGGATCGAGTTGTCAAAGTTTCAGGTTCTCTTTATAATGCGCAGCTTCTGTTGCTACTGCCCCGCATGCAACGGTACACGCAAGGAATAACTTGAGTTTACCGCAGCAAATGTTAGGCCGTTGCGACAATGCCCAGATGGCGGAATTGGTAGACGCACTAGTTTCAGGTACTAGCGCTTAGCGGCGTGGAGGTTCGAGTCCTCTTCTGGGCACCAATTCTTTGGCAGGCGCAAGCCTTCCAGGTAGTTGGAAATCCGAGTTGGAATACCCGCTCGAAGGGTGGTTTTGGTTGTACGGCAGTGCCCAGGTGGCGGAATTGGTAGACGCACTAGTTTCAGGTACTAGCGCTTAACGGCGTGGAGGTTCGAGTCCTCTCCTGGGCACCAACTGATGGCAGTTCCGGATCCGGCAGGATCCGCAGGCAAGACCCCGCAGCTTCGGTTGGCGGGGTTTTTTGTTGCCTGCGCGCATCAGGACATCAATCGATGCGGATGTTGGCCGCCTTCACCACGTCGGCGTACTTGCGCAGATCGGCCTCGATCTGGCCGCGGAACTCCGCCGGCGTATTGCCCGATGCGACGATGCCCAGCCCCGCCAGACGCTCCTTTACCTCGGGCTGGAACACCACGGCCCGGATCTCCCGCTGCAGGCGGTCGACGATCGCGGACGGCGTGCCCGCTGGCGCCAGGATACCTATCCACGACGTCACTTCGAACCCCGGCACCGTCTCGGCCACGGTAGGCACGTCCGGCAACGACGCCAGGCGCTGCGCGCTGGACACCGCCACGGCGCGCATCTGGCCGCGCTGGATGAAGGGGTACGCCCCCGCCACGGCCGTATACAGCATGGGCAGCGTCCCGCCGACCACGTCGGCCATGGCCTGGCCGCCGCCCTTGTAGGGAATGTGGACGAAATTGGCGCCCGTGCGCACCCGCAGCAACTCACCCGCCAGGTGCGGCGTGCTGCCGGTGCCGGCGCTGCCATACGAGACGCCGGCCGGGTTGCGCTTGGAGTAGGCGACCAGTGACGCGAAATCGGTCACCGGCAGCGCGGGGTTGGTCACGATGACCAGCGCGGCATCGCCGATCTTGCTGACGGGGGCAAGGTCGCGCAAGGTGTCGAACGGTACCTTGGCATAGACGTGGGGATTGATGACCAGGGTGCCATCGAAACCCACCACCAGCGTGTAGCCATCCGGCGCGGCCGTGGCCGCGAGCTGCGTGCCGATGTTGCCTGAAGCGCCGGGTTTGTTCTCCACCACCACCTGCTGGCCCAGCCGGTGGCCGAGGTGCTCGGCCACGATGCGGGCGCCGGTGTCGGTCACGCCGCCGGGTGCGAACGGCACGATCAGCCGGATCGGCTTGGCCGGGTACGTCTCGGCGCGGACGCTTCCGGCCGCCAGGCAAAGCGCGGCCAGCAAGGGCGCGGAAAATGCGGATAGCCATCGTATCGCCATGTTGTCTCCTCCTCGTGTTGGTCTTGTCGTCAGCCGATCACGCCTTGTCCGCGCAGGCTGGCCAGCCGGTCCGGGGCATAGCCCAGCCAGTCGCCCAGCACGGCGTCGGTCTGGGCACCCAGCCGCGGCGGCGCGCCGAAGGTCGCCGCCGCCGAGCCCGAGAGCTTGACCGGATTGCCCGGCATGCGCAGGGACGTTCCATCCGGCAGCGGCACCTCGGCCACCATGCCGCGCGCCACCACCTGCGGGTCGGCCAGCGCCTGCGCGAAGTCGTTGACCGGGCCGCAGGGAATGCGGGCGGCCTCCAGCCGCGCGAGCCAATGCGCGGTGGGCTGCTTGCGCAGCTCGGCCGAGATGATCTCGTCGATGCGCGCCTTGTCGGCGAAGCGCACCGGCTGCTGGCGATACTCCGGTCGCCGCAGCTCGGGCACGTCGATGAACTCCACGAAGCGCTCGAAGAAGGCGTCGCCGATGCAGGCGATGATGATGTGGCCGTCCGCGGTCGGATAGCAGTTGTAGGGCACGTGTACGAAATGGCCGTTGCCGATGCCCTCGGGAATCTGGCCGGACATGAAGTACATCGTGGCCATGTAGTTCAGCAGCGAAATCTGCACGTCCAGCATGGCGATGTCGACGTGCTGCCCTCTGCCCGTCCGCTCGCGCTCGACCAGGGCCGCCAGCACGCCTATCGCGCCGAAGGTGCCCCCGCCCAGGTCGCCGATGGGGATGCCGCTGCGCATCGGCCCGGTGGCCGGCGTGCCGGTGATCGACATGCCGCCGCCCATGGCCTGCACCACCTGGTCGAACGCCGGACGCTGCGTGGCCGGCCCGGTCTGCCCGAATCCCGTCACCGAGCAGGTGACGATGCGTGGATTGACCTTGGCCAGCGACGCATGATCGATACCCAGCCTTTCGGTCACTCCCACGCTGAAATTGTCGAACACCACGTCGGCGCGCCGCACCAGGTCCAGGAAGATCTCGCGGCCCGCCGGCTGCTTCAGGTCGACGCAGACGCTTTCCTTGTTCCGGTTCAGCGTGACGTAGTAGGCGCCCATGCCGTCGCGCGAATGCTGCGGGTCGTTCTCGAGCAGCCGGCGCGTGCCTTCGCCTCGCCCGGGAGGTTCGACCTTGATCGTGCGGGCGCCCAGGTCGGCCAGCAGCATGGTGCCGTAGGGCCCGGAAAGCATGTGGGTCAGATCCAGCACGGTAATGTGTTCGAGGGCCAATCCGGTATCTCCTTGAAGACGATGCCGGGACACTGCAATCCCCGTGCCATCCGAGGTTTGCGCGCCAAGCCCTTGATCCATCGGCGTTTTCCCGGAATGGCGACTTTGTCCGGACGTTTCATGGAACAATCATGAGACGAACCGTACGTCTTACCAAGACATGACCATGCCTCCCCTTTCCTCGCCTCCGTCCGGCCTGCCGCGCCTGTGCTTCGTCAGCTACCGGCACATCCGCGAACTGGCCATGCCCGTGGTCGCCGAATATGCGCAGCGGGCGCGCATCGAGGTGGTCGACGCCACGTTCGGCGATGCCCTTGCCGTGGCGCAGGACCGGGTCGAGCGCGGCATGGCCGATGCCTTCGTCAGCGCGGGTTCGAACGCCGCCACCCTGCGGGCCGGCCTGCAGGCGCCGGTGGCCACCATCCACCTGGGCGGTTTCGACCTGCTGCAGGCGCTGATCCGGGCGCGCCGGGTCGCCGATCGCGTCGGCGTGGTGATGTACGGCCAGACCATCCCCGAGCTCGACGACGTCAAGGACCTGCTGAACATCGGCATCAGCCAGCACGCCTACCGGACACCGGACGACGCCCGGCGTCGCTTCGAGACGCTGCGCAAGGAGGGATACGAGGTCATCGTCGGTTCCAGCCTGGTGGTGGAACTGGCCGAGCAGGCCGGGCTGCGGGGACTGCTGGCCTATTCCCTGGCCAGCATCCGCAAGGGATTCGACGACGCCCTGGAACTGGCCAGGGTGGCGCGCCTGGAGGCAGGCCGCTACGAGCAGTTGCACAGCGTCCTGCACAACCTGCAGGAAGCCGTGGTGGCGGTCGACCGCGAAGACCGCATCATCGCCATCAACCCGCCCATGCGCCAATTGCTGGGCAAGCCGGACGCGCTCCTGCGGAGGCAGACGCTGGGCGATCTCGAACCAGCGCTTTCCCTGCGCGCCACGCTGGCCAGCGGACGCCAGGAACGGGCCATCGCGCTGCGCTTCGGGCAGCGCGACTGGGTGGTCGACCGCACCCTGATACGGGAACATGGGGACATCGTCGGCGCGGCGCTGACGCTGCATGACGCAAGCGCCATCCAGGCGGCCGACGCCAGCCTGCGCATATTGCAGCGGCGCCAGCAACATACGGCCCGCCATACCTTCGCCAGCCTGGCCGGCCGCAGCCAGGCCATGCGCACCGCCGTCGCCACCGCCCATCGCTACGCGCGCACGGACCTGGGCGTGCTGATCACCGGCGAAAGCGGCGTCGGCAAGGAACTGTTCGCCCAGGCCATCCACAACGAAAGCCGGCGGGCGGGACGCCCCTTCGTGGCCGTGAATTGCGCGTCTTTTCCGGAGTCGCTGCTGGAAAGCGAACTGTTCGGCTACGAGGAAGGCGCCTTCACCGGATCGCGGCGCGGGGGCAAATGCGGCCTGTTCGAGGCGGCCCATACCGGGACGCTGTTCCTGGACGAGATCGGCGACATGCCCATGCCCCTGCAGACCCGGCTGTTGCGGGTGCTGCAGGAACGGGAAATCATGCGCCTGGGCGCGACCGCGCCGCTGCCCATCGACGTGCGGGTAATCGCCGCCACGCACCAGCCGTTGGAGTCATTGATCGAACAGGGCCGGTTCCGGCGCGACCTGTACTACCGCCTCAACATCCTGCGGCTGGCCCTGCCCGCGCTGCGCGAACGCCGGGACGACATCCCGGCGCTCATTCTTCCCATGGCCGACCGTTGCCTGAAACGCCTGGGGTCATCCCTGGACGCGGCCACTGCGCTGGGCCCGTGGATGGATGCGCTGCGCAGCTACCACTGGCCGGGCAACGTGCGCGAGCTGGAGAATCTGGCCGAGCGGATCGCCGTGACGCTGGCGCAGTATGCCGATGCGCGTGACATCCCCCTCGACGCGCTGGTCCATGACTGCCCTGAACTGTTCAATGCAGGCGGGGCCGGTCCGGCCGCCGGGCGCCCGCTGGAGCAGCGCGTGCGCGCGGCATTGGCGCAAGCGGGAGGCCGGCGCGCCGAAGCCGCGCGCCTGCTGGGCGTCAGCCGCTCGACGTTGTGGCGATGGCTGGCCGAGCTCGATCCTGGCGCCGCTCAGGCGCACCCGCATCACGGCTTCCTCCAGGGCCAGGCCGGGCGCGGCGCCGCCATCAACGGGAACGAGTAGCTTCCGGCACACGCGGGCATGGCTGGCGTTGGCTTCGCCATCCCACCAGCCGTTCCGGATCACTGGCAGCAAAAAAGCCCGGCAGGGATGGCTCCCACCGGGCTTTCGCGCACGACGCAGGCGACGATCAGTCGCTCTTGCCCTTGCGCACCCAGGCTTCGAGCTGATACGGCCGGATGCTGTCGTAGTCCTCGAACGGCTGGTGGATCCAAGGATTGGTGGGCAGCTTCTGCACGTAATAGTCGGGCACCACCTTCGAGTGCCCCTTGAACCACAGCACGGCCGTGCGCATTTCCGTGATCGCCGTGAACTGCTGCAGCAGATGCTGGTGCACACGATCGAAGGTCACGCCCGTGTCGACCATGTCGTCGACCAGCAGCACCTTGCCTTCCAGCGTGCCGCGCGTGATCGTGATGAACTGCGCGATGTCCAGGCGGCCCTGCTCCGTGCCGGCCGCCTCGCGGTAGCTGCTGGTGGCCAGGATGCCCAGGGGCACGTCGTAGATGCGCGAGAGCACGTCGCCCACGCGCATGCCGCCGCGGGCCAGGCAGACGATCTGGTCGAACTTCCAGCCCGACTGGTGGACTTGCAGGGCCAGTTGTTCGATGAGCTGGTTGTAGCGGTCCCAGCTGATCCAGAGATCTTTGTCGGTATCTTGCTGCATGGTGTGCGGATGTTGCAAAAAAGCCCCGGATCAACCGGGGCGCCAGGATGGATTCGGGTCCGATCAGGCCTTGAAGGGATGCCTCAGCACGATGGTCTCGGTGCGGTCCGGACCGGTCGACACCAGGTCGATCGGCACGCCGCAGACTTCGGCCATCCGCTCCAGGTAGCGTCGGGCATTGACCGGGAGTTTATCGTATTCGGTCACGCCGACGGTGGATTCGGTCCAGCCGGGCATTTCCTCCAGGACCGGCTCGCTGCTGGCCACGGCCGCCGCCCCATAGGGCAGCACGTCGCGGAACTCGCCGTTGACGCGATAGCCCACGCCCAGCTTGATGGTTTCCAGGCCGTCCAGCACGTCCAGCTTGGTGATGCACAGGCCGGAGATGCCGTTCAGGCGGATCGAGCGCTTGAGCGCGGCGCCGTCGAACCAGCCGCAGCGGCGCGGCCGGCCGGTGACCGAACCGAATTCCTTGCCCACCGACGCCAGGCGCGCGCCGATGTCGTCTTCCAGCTCGGTCGGGAACGGGCCCGAGCCCACGCGCGTGGCATAGGCCTTGGTGATGCCCAGCACGTACTCGAGCTTCTGCGGTCCGACGCCCGATCCCGCCGAGGCGGCCCCGGCCACGCAGTTGCTGCTGGTGACGTAGGGATAGGTACCATGGTCCACGTCCAGCAGCGCGCCCTGCGCGCCTTCGAACAGCAGCTTCTGGCCGCCGGCCGAGGCTTCGTACAGCGCGTTGGCGACGTCGGCCACCATGGGCTTGAGCACCGGAGCCAGCGCCATGGCCTGGTCGCGCACCTGCGCGGCATCCACGGCCTGGGCGCCCAGGTACTGGGTCAGCACGAAGTTGTGGTAGTCCAGCGCCTCTTCGAGCTTGGCATCGAAGGAAGCCGGATCGTACAGGTCCTGGACGCGGATGGCGCGGCGCGCGACCTTGTCCTCGTAGGCGGGGCCGATGCCGCGGCCGGTCGTGCCGATCTTGCCGGCGCCCTTGCGGGCTTCGCGCGCCTGGTCGACGGCGACGTGATACGGCAGGATCAGCGGGCAGGCCTCGGACACGCGCAGGCGCGCCCGCACCTCGACGCCGGCGGCTTCGAGCTCTTCGATTTCGCGCAGCAGCGCCTCGGGCGACAGCACCACGCCGTTGCCGATGTAGCAGGTCATGCCGGGATGCATGATGCCCGAGGGGATCAGGCGCAGGATGGTCTTCTTGCCAGCGATCCACAGGGTGTGGCCGGCATTGTGGCCGCCCTGGAAGCGGACCACCCCTTGGGCGGACTCCGCCAGCCAATCGACGATCTTGCCTTTGCCTTCGTCACCCCACTGGGTGCCGATAACCACGACGTTATTAGCCATGTTGCTTCTGCTTCTCTAAAATCCGCCCGCGACGGGCGTCAGATTGCGGTGGATGGGGATGGCCGGGCGGCGGTCTCGGCGCTGGCCAGGGGTTCGACCCGCCAGGCGCCGTCGCGCAGCACCAGCTCGCGATCGCAGACGAATTCCTGCTGATCGTGTTCATGTCCGGGCAGGATCTGGACCACGATCTGGCCGGCGGCGCGCAGCGCGCGCACGGCTTCCACCAGACCGGGCTCGAGGCCCCACGGGGCGCGCACCGCCGGACTGGCGGTGGCGGGCGCCAGCAGCCCGGCCAATTCGCGCAGATCCAGGCTGAAGCCCGTGGCCGGACGCGCACGCCCGAATACCCTGCCGACGTCGTCGTAGCGGCCGCCGCGCACGACCGCATTGGGCCAGCCGCCGCAATAGACCGCGAAGACCACGCCGGTGTGATAGTTGAAGCTGCGCACGTCGGCCAGGTCGATGCCGATGTCCACGCCCGGCAGCGCCTTGGCCAGCGAGGCCAGCATGTCCAGCGCCTGGCTGATGCGGGGCAGCGCGGGCAGCGCCGCGCGGGCCTTCTCCAGCACGTCCAGTTCGCCGTACAGCGTCGGCAGCACCTGGAGCGCCTGGGCGGTGGCCGGCGCCAGCCCGGGGCTCAGCGCCGCCAGGCCGGGGATGTCCTTTTCGCGCAGCAGGCCGAAGATCTCGTCGGCGCGGGCCGCCGCGGCCGGATCGGTTTCCAGCAGCGCCCGCACCACGTCCAGGTGGCTGAGGTCGATCCGGTAATCGGCCACGCCGGCGCGGCGGACGCTTTCCAGCGCCAGTTGCAGGATTTCGATGTCGGCCTCGGGGCCGGCATGGCCATACAGCTCGGCGCCGATCTGCAGCGGCTCGCGCGTGGCCCAGAGACCGCGCGGCAAGGTGTGCAGCACGCTTCCGCAATAGCACAGGCGGGTGGTGCCGGCCCGGTTGAGCAGATGCGCGTCGATGCGCGTCACCTGGGGCGTCATGTCGGCCCGGATACCGAGCGAGCGGCCCGACATCTGGTCCACCAGTTTGAAGGTGTGCAGGTCCATGTCGCCTCCGCTGGCCGACAGCAGCGAGTCGAGGTACTCCACCAGCGGCGGCATGACGAGCTCATAGCCATAGGTGCGGTACAGGTCCAGCAACAAGCGGCGCAATTCTTCTATGCGCCGGGCCTCGGCCGGCAGGATGTCTGCCAGGCTTTCGGGCAACAGCCATTTGCCCATGCGGGGATCTCGCAAACGATTCAATGAAAACGATGGACGAAAAAAAAGCGGCTGCGGGTATGCACACGTGCAAGCCCATCAACCGCTTCTTCCAAGCTTGGGTCGCCCGAATCGCACCAAGTTGGTGCAATGATGAATTCGGACATACCTCTTGGCTTACACGCTATTGTCCGCTCGAATCACGACAAAATCAAGCTTGCGTGGTGCGGGGCCGACGCATTGTTCACGTTCTTCTATCACGTCATTCAAATGTTTTGCTTACGCCCCACGGTGGGGTGCATTTAAATAACGCGGCAGCCCGGACCGATGGGCGGCGCCGCGACGGCGGCGGCCCGGAGGTCCTCTTTCCCGAACCAGCCCCCGGAGACCGCCGTGCCTTCGCCTTCCCCCGCCCTGCCCGACCTGGACGCCTTCCGTCTCAGGCGCTTCCTGGAATCCCTGGACGAGGGTGCCCTGCTGCGCGAGCCCGAAGCGGCCTTGCGCGACGTCGCCGCCATCCTGGAGCGCAGCCCCAAGGCGGTCCTCATCGAACGCCCGGGCGGCGCCGACACGCCGCTGTGCGGCAACGCCGCGGGCAGCCGCGAACGGCTCGCCCTGGCATTCGGCACGACGCCGGCCGAACTGCCCGCCGAAGTGACCCGGCGGCTGCGCAACCGGCCCGAGTTCGTGGAGATCCCGGCGTCCCGGGCCCCCGTCCAGCAGATCGTCCTGCAAGGCGATGACTGCGACCTTACCCGGTTGCCCGTCCACCTGCAGCACGGACTGGACGGAGCGCCCTATATTTCCGCCTCCATCGATTTCACGCGGGACCCCGACACCGGCTGGACCAACGTGGGCGTGCGCCGCCTCATGCTGCGCGGCCGCCGCACGGCCGGGATAGACCTGGTCGCGCCGTCGGACCTGCGCGCCCTGTACCTGAAGCAGGCGGGCCGCGGCCAGCGGGTACCCATCGCCTTCGCGGTGGGCTCGAACCCCATCGACCACATCGCCGCCACCATGCGCATTCCCGGCGACGAGCTGGGCCTGCTTTCCAGCCTGCGGGCCGCCCCGCTGCCCGTGGTCAAGTGCGTGACCAACGACCTGCTGGTGCCGGCCGACGCGGAATTCATCATCGAAGGCTATCTGGACGAGGCCGGCCACGTCGAGCCCGAGGGCCCCTACGGCGAGTTCCTGGGCTACTACGGCGTGGTCAAGAAGAATCCGCTGTTCCACGTGACGGCCATCACGCGCCGGCGCGACGCCGTGTTCCAGACCGCCACCATCAGCGGCCCCAACATGGCCTGGACCGATACCGCGCAGCTGAACGCGCTGCGCACCGAAGTGATGATCTGGCGCGCGCTCGAGACCGCGGTGCGGGAAGTGCGCGGCGTCTTCGCCGCGCCGGCCAACGGCGGCATGTTCAACGTGCGCATCGCCTTGCAGCAGCGCGTGCCGGGCGAGGCCCGCAACGCCATCGCCGCGGTGTTCGGCTCGCTCTCGAACGTCAAGCACGTATTCGTGGTCGATCCCGACATCGACATCTTCTCGGATGCGCAGATGGACTGGGCCCTGGGCACCCGATTCCAGGCCGATCGCGACCTGGTGATCCAGACCGGCATGCGCGCCATGCCGCTGGACCCCTCGCTGAACGGCGCCCGCACCGGGGCCAAGGCGGGTTTCGACCTGACCCTGCCCCTGCTCGCCCCGGGCACGCAACGTCCCCTGGAATACCGGGTTCCCGCCGCCCCGCGCTACGAGGGCGCCCGCTTCGCCTCCCTCGAGGAAGCGCTGGAGGACGGCCCCAAGTACTTCGAGGAGCTGATGGCCGCGACCGGCAGCGACGACGGCCGCGAGATCGTGCGCTGGCTGGAGGATACCGCCGGCAAGCGTCCCCTGGCCCGGGATGAAGAAGGCCGCTACCACTTCCGTTGATTTTCCACGGCAAACGACGGGGCGGCGGCACGGCCGACCAGCCCCGCACAGGAGACACGCCATGACCCAACCGCTGAGCCGGCGCCCCGCCGGCCTGGATACCCATCGCCGTACCCTGCTCGCGGCGCTTGCCGCCACGGGGCTGTTCGCCTGCCAGCCGGCGTCCGCCCAGGATGCCGCGACCGATTTCCCGACCAAGCCGATCCGGATCATCTCCCCCCACTCGGCCGGCGGGCTGGGCGATACCTTCGCCCGCTACATCGCTCAGCAACTGTCGGCGACCTTCAACCAGCCCGTGATCGTGGAAAACCGCCCCGGCGCCAGCCAGACCATCGCCGCCGAGACCGTGGCCAAGGCACCGCCCGACGGCTATACGCTGCTGATCGCCACGCAAAGCGCCATGGTGTTCAATCCCCTGCTGCGCAAGCAGCTGCCCTACGATTCGCAGCGGGACTTCACCCCCATCTCCATGCTGTTCGACACGCCCACCTACCTGGTGGTCAACAAGGCCCTGCCCATGCGCACCGTGGCCGACCTCATCGCCGCCGCCAAAGCCTCGCCCGGCAAGTACACCTATGCCTCGCTGGGCTCCGGCAGCTCGCACCATCTGCTGGCGGAAATGTTCAAGAAACAGGCCGGCGTGGACATCCTGCACGTGCCCTACAAGGGCAGCTCCAATGCCAGCACGGACCTGATCGCCGGCCAGGTCGACATGATGTTCGAAGGCGGCGCCTCGTCCCTGCCCCACGTCCGCGCCGGCAAGCTCACGGCGCTGGCCACTTCGGGTGAAAAGCGCACCGAGATCATGCCCGACCTGCCCACGATCAACGAAACGCTGCCAGGCTTCAGCGCCAACGTCTGGTTCGCCCTGTCCGGCCCCGCCGGCATGCCGGCCCCCGTCGTCGCCAAACTGAACCGCGAAGTCGTCCGTATCCTGAAGCAACCCGCCACGCACGACAAATTCGTCGACCTAGGCGTGGAACTGCTGCCCAGCACCCCCCAGGAAATGGCCGACCGCATCCGCACGGAAATCCCCGAATGGCGCGCCGTCGTCAAAGCCGCTGGCATTACTCCTGAGTAGAAGCCCCCCCCTACGCGCTGACGCGCGCCCCCCAGGGGGCGGCACTGGCGGACCGGAAGGGAAGCCCACCCCCACGCCCTTCGGGCGCCCCCTCAAGGGGGCAATGCGGGGTGGACCGGCAAAGCCGGATCCACCGCATCCTGGGGTACCAATGGGCTGGCGGAGACTGGCGATACTGCCCGGCATCCGGTTGGGTTGAAAAAAATGGGTATTCATAAAAGGTTGTTGATGGTCTCCCGACTCTCCGTTGCTACAACTGCTTTTTGATTTCGAGAAAAGATGTTGACAGTCATGGGGCAAGGC